>JBAZIR010000084.1:0-17559 GCA_041651735.1 Verrucomicrobiia bacterium
GCGTCTCGCCGAGATACTGGAGCGCGCGGGTGATGGCGCGGAAGGTTTCTTCGTTGATGTGCTGGGGCAGCGTGACAGGTTGTTGCGAGAAGACACGGCCGCCAGCGAGCGCGAGCGCCAGTGTCGCGCCAACCCAAGAGCGGATGAATCGCCAATGCTTCACGACGGACGGTTAGACTGGCGAAAACCGCCGCCGTTGCAAACCTTTTCGCATCCGCCATCTATTGCCGGCATGCATGGGGGGTCACGCCTTCGGCCGGCCCGCCCGATACATGATGACGCGCACCTTCTCCAGCGTCACCATGCCGTCCGGGATCATCTGGTCCAACTCTGGCAGAAATGCCTGGATTTTTTCCTCCTTGTCCACGATCTCGATGATGACAGGGAGGTCATCGCTGAGGCGGAGGATTTTCGCCGTGTGCAACCGCGAGTGCGCGCCAAACCCCATCGGTCCGCGCAGGACGGTGGCGCCTGCGAGACCCAGCTCGCGCGCCCGCAGAACGATGGCCTCGTAAAGCGGCCGGCGATGCCACTTGTCGAGTTCGCCAATGAAGATCCGCAACAATGTGCCTTCGCCTTCGAGTTTCATGGGAAATGGAGTAGGGGGTGAATGGTGGAGTGTTGGGTGTCGGAGACGATGCGTCTTCGACGTTTGCGCTTCATGTTTTTTGCAGCCACAGGCCGCACGTGCGGCCGAGCCAGACGGCTGCCAGACAGAGTACGTTGGAGCCAATGATGTTCAGTGCCACCCACAGCCACTCGGCGTCGCGCGCGAGGTTGAGCGTCTGCAAGCCGTAGCTGGAAAACGTGGTGTAGCCGCCGCAGAAACCAATCAGCCAGAAATCGCGCCATTCCGGCTTCATCCAGCCGCGGCCCAGCGCCGGACCGGACATGGCCGCGATGAAGCCGATCAGGAAGCAGCCGCTGACATTGACCAGCACCGTGCCGAGCGGAAAGACGGCGGCCCACGGCAGATGTTTGCTCTGGTGATGCGACACCAAGCCGTTCAACCCGTAGCGGGCGATCGTGCCCATCGCGCCACCGAGTGCGAGCAATAGCAACTTGAACATCGGCAGTCTCCTGCGCTCGATTCTGCCTGCGCTTCAAATCGGTTTAACCACCACCGTAGGACTTGCGGTACTTGACCTTTTCCTCGGGCGGCGGGCCGGCGGGCGCGGGCGGTGTGGCGGGTTTCTCGGCGACCGGTGTCGGCTCGGGAGCAGCCGGCTGTGGCGACGAGGCGGCAGGTTGTGCAGCGTCTGCCGCAGGCTGAGGCGCTTCGGCGCCGGCCTTGCGGGCGACCTCCACGAAAATAATATGGAGTTGGTCGAGGCTGCTCTTGATGATCTGGTTCTCGTGCTCGTTGCGATTACCGGTAGTCTTTGCCTCCAACATGCCGAGCATGTCCACGAAGGCGGCGGCGGCCTCGAGATCGGGCGGCGGCGGTTGCTGGCCTTCGGGCGCGAGTTTGCCGAGCGCGAGCAGGGCGTTGGTGGAGATCATCCGCACGAGCATGTAGAACAGCTCGGTATCGTGCTGCTCAGCCATCGGGTCTTGTTGTTGGACTTCGGGCATGGTTCCTTTCCTATTTCGCTTTTGGCCGCACGATGGCGATGACACCGGCGCCGCTGAAATACTTCCGCGCCACGCGCTGGATGTCGCCTGCGGTCACGGCTTCGTATCGCTTCTCGTAATCCTGATAGAACTTGTAACCGAGTCCGTATAGCTCGTCGAGGGCGATCTCAGCCGCAAGGTCGGCGTTGGACTGGAAGGCGATCTTCTTCTCGCTGATGAGCTTGGCCTTGGCGCGGGCAAGGTCGTCGGCAGACAGGCCCGCCTCACGGATCTTGCCAATCTCCTTGGTCAACTCCGTCTCGGCGAGTTTGGCCTTGGCCGGGTCGGTGCCGATATAGAAGAGGAAGTAACCGGGGTCGAGTCCGGGGAGTTGGCTGGTGCCGGTGTAGTAGCAGAGCGCCAGTTCGTCACGCAGACGGCGGAACAGCGGCGAGCTGAGTCCGCTGAGTCCTTCCTGAAGCACTTCCATCGCAAACCGGTCCGGGCTGACGACAGTCACGCCCTTGTAACCGATGAGAATCACGGCCTGCTCGCGCGGAGCGATTTCCTCCGCGCGCGCCACGCCTGACAGCGGTGCGGCAGGCGGGTTCTTCGGGAATACGTCACCGCCACGAGTCCGCTTAAGCTTGCCGAATTGCTTCTCGACAGCTCTGCGCACGTCGTCGGCTTTCACGTTGCCGCAGACGGCCAGCACCATGTTGCTTGGCACGGCCAGCCGGTCGTGGTGGGCGACGAGGTCTGCGCGCGTCAGCTTGGCGACGCTGGCCTCGGTTCCGTTGGAGGTCATGTGGTAAGGATGCGCTCCGAAGAGATTGCGGCGCATCAGCTTCGACGCCATGGAGGTCGGCTGTTCCTTCTCGCTCTTGATCGCGCCGAGTTGGATCTGTTTTTCGCGGGTGACGGCGGCGTCGGGGAACGCCGGATGGAGCCAGACATCAGCGAGCACGCCGAGTGCTTTATCGAAATCCGCGTTCAGGACTTCGACGGCGACGCTGAAGCTGTTGTTGCCGCCGCTGGCGCCGATGGAACCGCCACCGCTCTCGATCTCGTCGGCGATCTGCTCGGCGGAGCGCGACTTGGTGCCTTTGAGCAGCAGGCGCGACATCAGCGCCGTGACGCCGTTGTTGGCTTCGGTTTCGGCCAGCACACCGCCTTTGCTGGCGGCATAGAAATCCACAAACGGCAGACGAGAATCCTCGCGCACAAGCAGCCGCAGGCCGTTCGGAAGCTCGAACCGCTTCACTTCGATCTGGGGGCGTTCGGCCTTCACGCGCGCGAGCTTGCCGAGCGTGCCGGGCGGATTGACGCTGACGACGGTCAGGTTGTCGTCACGGAGGTATTTGAGCGCGATCGCCTGGATCTCGGCCGCGGTGATCGTAGCGACGCGTTCCAGGTAACGGCGCGTAAACTCCAGATCGCCGGCAACAGTTTCGTTCACGCCTATGTCCGATGCCTGGCCGGCCATCGTTTTGAGACTGGAGAACTGGGCGGCCACTGCGATCTTCTTGGCCTTTTCCAATTCGGCAGCCAGGACGGGACGCGCCGTCAGTTTCTTGATTTCCGCCAGCACTTCTTTTTCCGTTGCTGCGCGTTTGCCGGGTTCGAGCGTTGCTGCCACGAGGAAGAGTCCCGGGTAGTTGGGCGTGTAGGAGGAAACGCTGACCGCCTGGACCAGACCCTTGCGGTCGCGGAGTTGCTGATAGAGGCGCGAACTCTTGCCGTGGCCGGCGATGTAGGCCAGCAGGTCGAGCGCGGGCGCGTCGGCGTGCCGCGCATCGCAAACGTGCCACGCGAAGCACAGGCGCGAGAGATTGATAGATCGCTCCTCGTGCGCCTCACGGCGGCCCAGTTGTTCCGGTTCTTCCGGGATGTAAACCGGCGCGACGGCGTTGCGCTGGAAGTTCTTGAATGTTTCACGCACCTGCGCCTCCACCTTCACCGCGTCGAAGTCACCGACGACAACGAAGACCATGTTGTCCGGCGAGTAGCGCGACTTGTAGTAGCGGTAGGCATCCTCGCGTGTCAGACGGCGGTAGATTTCCTCGTAGCCGATGACCGGGTGCCGATACGGATGCGTCGTGTAGGCGGTGTTCCAGAGCAACAGCGATGTCATGCGGTCGGGATCGTCGCGGTTCATCGCCAGCTCGCGGAGAATCACCTGCTGCTCCTTCTTGTATTCGTCCTCTGGCAGCGTCGAGTGCATGATCGAATCCGCGATCACGTCAATCGCCGTATCGAGGCCGGTGGTGGTGCCGGGTTTGCCGCCGTCCACGGGAACGTCAATGTGATAGACCGTCCGCTCGTAGCTGGTGTAGGCGTTCATGTGGCCGCCTTTGTCGGCGACCTCCTGTGCGATGCGGCCGACACCGCGTTTCTCGGTGCCCTTGAACAGCATGTGCTCCAGGATGTGCGAGAGGCCCGCGCCCATTTGCGAGCTTTCGTGAATGCTGCCGGTCTTCACCCACATCTGCACGGTGGCTACGGGCGCGCTGTGGTCCTCACGCAACAACACGATCATGTTGTTGTCGAGCACCGCGCGGCGCACCGAGCCGCCGTCGAGCGCGCTCAGGTCGAGCTTCAAGTCTTTGGCGTTGGCAGTCATGGTGAGAAGAAGGCTGAGAAGACAGAGCGTATGTTTCATGGGTGATTGGACAACGGAACCTCGCCAGGCGTTCGCGGGACGGCGCTAAACCGTTTCCCTCGGCTTTTCCTTGCGCGCCGGCGGACGCGGCGTGCGGGCAGCCACTTTTTTCGACGGCAAGAACGGCTTCACAAACATGTCGTCGAAGTTGTAGCCGCCTCCGAAATCCTCCTTGCGGTCTTTCTCGGTCTTGCCGAGCAGGCCGGCGTGGATCATGTTGAACACAATCTCGCCGAAGTCCTCGCACCGCGTAATGCCCCAGTATTCCAGCACCGTCTTCGCCAGCGGGCCATATTGCTGGAGCGCAAACTGACCGATCCCCTGCACCAACTCCTGGCCGGTCACATGGCGATCCTTCACCGCCCCGTGAGACGGTTTCTTGAAAAGCTTCAGCGAGAAATCCAGCGCTTCGCGCAGAAAATAATAGGCGTCCTCCGCATAGCGTGAATCCTCTGTGCGAATGGTTTCGATCGCTTCAGCGAAACTTAGTTTTTGCATGGCTACTTTTTCAACGACTGCGCGACAGCTTCTGGTACGACAACCGGGCCCGACGGGGCGCGGCTCTCACGCCAGTATTTCATCGCCGCGCCCAGCGCAAGCACTGCGGCGGCGGCGATCACGACCACGCGCTCTTTCGACGTCAGGCTGAAACAGCCTTTGATGTAATCCCAATCCGGGCGGTTCATCAGTTCACCGCAACCCGCCGCGGACGACCACACCGTCACGCGGCCACAATATTGACCAACTTGTCCGGCACCACAACCACTTTGCGCACCGTCTTGCCGACGGTGTGCTGTTGGACTTTCTCATTGGCCAACGCCACCTTCTCCAACTCGGCCTTGCTCAGGCCGGCGGTGACTTTGACACGGTCGCGAAGCTTGCCGTTCACCTGGAACACGACCTCGACTTCCTTCGCCACCAGCAACGCCGGATCGTAAGCCGGCCACGGCGCGTAAGCAACCGACTCTTGATGGCCGAGCAACTGCCAAAGCTGTTCGCCGAGGTGCGGCGCGAATGGCGCCACGAGCAACAAGAACTGTTCCGCCATCTCGCGCGGAAACGGCTGGCCGGCCGCAATGCCGCGCATGACGTCGTTCACGCATTCCATCATCCGCGAAATGGCCGTGTTGAAGCCCATCGCCTCCAGATCGTCCGTCACTGCCTTGATCGTCGCATGGAGCAGTTTCAGTTGCTCGGCCGTCGGCTTCACGTCGCGGATGGCGGGGGAAAGTTTCACCGACGCGAGCGCCTGCTCCGCCGGCGTGCCCGCTGCCACCGCTTGCTCGAACGCCTCCATCGAATTCTCGTCCACGAAAAGCCGCCAGACGCGGCCGAGGAAACGGTGCACGCCTTGAATGCCCTCGGTGCTCCACGGCTTCGTGTCTGCCAGCGGTCCCATGAACATCTCGTAGAGCCGCATCGAGTCCGCGCCGAACTCGCGCACGACCTCGTCGGGATTGATGACGTTGCCGCGGCTCTTGGACATCTTCTGGCCGTCCTCGCCGAGGATCATGCCCTGGTTGACGAGCTTCAAGAACGGCTCCGGCGTCGAGACGTGGCCGAGGTCGAACAGCACCTTGTGCCAGAACCGCGCGTAAAGCAGATGCAGTACCGCGTGCTCCGCGCCGCCGACGTAGAGGTCCACCGGCATCCAGTATTTCTCTTTGTCCTTCGCCACGAACGCCTGCGGATTCTTCGGGTCAATGAACCGCAGGTAATACCAGCACGAACCGGCCCACTGCGGCATCGTGTTGGTCTCGCGCATCGCCGGCCCGCCACACGTTGGACAGGCGGCCTTCAGCCACTCCGTCGCCTTCGCCAGCGGCGGCTCGCCGCTCGCCGGCGGCGTGTAATCCTTCATTTCCGGCAGCGTCAGTGGCAACGCCGTCTCCGGCAGCGGCACCACGCCGCACTTCGCGCAATGCACCACGGGAATCGGCTCGCCCCAGTAGCGTTGACGCGAGAACAGCCAGTCGCGGAGTTTGTAGTTGATCGCTTTCTTGCCGAGGCCGCGTTCTTCGAGCCAGCCGGTGATCTTCTGCTTCGCTTCCGGCGTCGGCAACCCGGTGATGAGGCCGGAGTTCACGGACACGCCGTCACCAACAAACCCGATGCTCTCCTGGCCTGCCGGCGCTTGCACGACAATGCGGACCGGCAGGTTGAACTTCTGCGCGAACTCCAGGTCGCGGGTGTCATGCGCTGGCACGGCCATGATCGCGCCGGTGCCGTAGCTGATCATCACGTAGTCGGCAATCCAGATCGGAATCTTTTCATCGTTGACCGGATTGATGGCGTAAGCGCCGGTGAAAACGCCCGTCTTCTCCTTCGCCAGGTTGGTGCGGTCCAACTCGCTCTTCTTCGACGCCGCCTCGCGATAAGCGTTCACCGCCGCGCGCTGCGCATCGGTCGTCACCTTTTCGACGAGCGGATGCTCCGGTGCGAGCACCATGTAGGTCGCGCCGAAGAGCGTATCGGGGCGCGTCGTGAAGACCGTGATTTGAGATTCGGAATTTGAGATTTGAAATACAACTTCCGCGCCTTCGCTGCGGCCGATCCAGTTCCGTTGCATCTCCTTGATGGACTCGGTCCAATCCACCAGCTTCAGGTCTTCGAGCAACCGGTCGGCATAGGCGGTGATTCTCAGAATCCATTGACGCATGGGCCGGCGCACGACGTTGGTGTGGCCTTTGCGGTCGCACTTGCCGTCCTTGACCTCCTCGTTGGCAAGCACCGCCTTGCAACCTTCGCACCACCAGACCGGCACCGATTGCTGATAGGCGAGACCCTTTTTGAAAAGCTGGAGGAAAATCCACTGCGTCCACTTGAAGTATTCCGGATCGGTCGTGTTTACCTCGCGGTCCCAGTCGTAGGAGAAGCCGAGCATCTGGATTTGCCGTTTGAACGTGGCGATGTTCTTCGCCGTCGTCTGGGCCGGATGCGTGCCCGTCTCGATGGCGTATTGCTCGGCGGGAAGGCCGAACGCGTCCCAGCCCATCGGATGAAGGACGTTGAAGCCGCGCATCCGCTTGTAACGCGCGAGGATGTCCGTGGCGGTATAACCTTCCGGGTGGCCTACGTGCAGACCCGCGCCGCTCGGATACGGGAACATGTCGAGGATATAGAACTTCGGCTTCGTGCCGCCGTCGCTGGCGCGGAAGGTCTTGTGGGCCTCCCAGTGGTTTTGCCACTTCGGCTCGATGAGGTCGAACGGATATTGTTGACGCGTCGTTGCCATAAATGAAATAGGGGCGGACTATATCGGCAGCAGCCGGCAGCGACAAGCGCGGAAGCGACCCGGCTGCCGGTTCATCGAAAGCTCGACCTGGCGGGCGTAATTTGGCAAAACGATGACGACAATCAACGAAAGGCAAGGCGTCATGGAGAAGATCAATCGTCGGACATTCCTCAGCACGGCGGCGGGAGCTGTCGCCCTCACTTCCATCATCGGCCGGGCGGCCGGGAGCGCAGCGGAAGGCAGGAAGCTCAAGCTCGGCGTCATTGGTTGCGGCTGGTATGGCATGGTGGACGCCCAGGCTGCGTTGAAGGTCGGCGGCGTCGAGGTCATCGGGTTGTGCGACGTGGACAGTGAGCACCTTGCCAAGAGCGCCGTCGAGATCGAGAAACTTCAGGGCACACGCCCGCAGACGTTCAAACTCTACGAAGACCTTCTGAAAATGCCTGGCTTGGAGATCGTGATCATCGCCACGCCGCCGCACTGGCACGCATTACAGTTCATCGCCGCGTTGGAGAGGGGCCTCGACATCTACTGCGAGAAGCCGCTCGCCTACGACATCCGCGAAGGCCGCGCGATGGTGGACGCGGCAAAGAAGAGCGGGCGGATCGTGCAGATTGGTTTCCAACGCCGTCAGGCCGCCGCGGTCGTCGAGGCGCGCAAGTATCTTCAGGAAGGCAACGCCGGCCGTATTGTTTGTGCCGAGGCGCAGATTCATTACACCGCCGGCCTCAAGGACCCGACGCCGCAAGCGCCGCCATTGTCACTGGACTGGGACCTCTGGTGCGGGCCGGGGCCGAAGATTTCTTACAGCCCGCAGGTCGGCCATTTCGCGTGGCGGGTGGAGAAAACCAGCGGCCAAGGCCATCTTGTGGACTGGGGCATCCACCTGGTTGACGCGACACGCTGGATTCTCGGCGAAACGACGCCACGCACCGTCACTGCCGCTGGCGGCATTTACTACTTCAAGGACAAGATCACCACGCCCGACGTATTGACGGCGCACTTCGAGTTTGAAAAATGCCCCTTCACCTGGCGGCATCGCATCTGGGGTGCAACGGAATACTCGCCCGAAGTTTCCAACGGCATCTTCTTCTACGGTGAGAAGGAGACGGTCTTCGTCACCGACAACAAATGGATCGTCATCCCGAAAGGCAAAGGCAAGGAACACAAAGTCAACGAAACCAAGTCCGACGCCGGTAAGCTGCACATGGCCGACTTCCTTGACGCGGTGCGGAGCCGCAAACAACCGTCCTGCCAGATTGAGGACGCGTATCAATCCACCGCTACTGTGAAGCTGGCGATGATCGCTTATGACACCGGTGCGAAGATTGCTTGGGACGCCGCCTCCGAGCAGATCGTCGGCAACACCGCCGCCGGCGGACTGCTCAAGCGCGACTACCGCGCGCCGTGGCGGCATCCGTGGCGCGGCTGAAAACCGGTTCTCAGCCGCTCACAGCATCATGAGGACTGCCGCTGCCATTTTTGTTGCGTTCTTCGCCATGGTGGCTTGCGCGGCAGACTGGCAGAAGCAGCTTTCTTCGCCGCAGCCAGGATCGTTTCCGTCGTTGCGTCCCATGCGGGCGAGTTACAGTTTCGGCTGGAGCATGTTTACGGCGGCCAGGGCGACGGCGGAGCTTTCACGGACCAACGAACTGCTGCGGCTCGACGTCAGGGGCGGCACCATTGGCGTGGTGCGAGGTTTGTGGCGTATGGACGCGACCAGCACGGCGCTCTGGCATCCCGTCACAATCAAACCGGTGAGCCACGTCGTCACCGAAGTGCTTCAGAACAAGACCGTCAAGCTCCGCCTCGATTTCGACGTCAAAGGAGTGACGCAGATACGGACGACCCGGAGCGATGAAACGCCCAAGCCGAAGCGCTTTGATTTCCCAGGCCTCCTCGACATGCCCACCGCCATGATGTGGCTGCGGAGCCAGCGCCTGCACGTCGGCGAAACGTATCGTTGTCTGACGATCCCGGAAGCATCCGCTTACCTGACGGAACTGAAGATTGTCGGCAAGGAGAAGATTGATGTCGCCGGCAAATGTCAGAACACCATCAAAGTGCTGTTGCGAGCGCACGAAGTGAACGACAAGCTCGAACTGGAACCCTCCAAGCGTTTCAAGGAGGCGTTCGCGTGGTTCTCCGACGACAACGACCGGCTGCTGCTTCGGGCGAAGGCGGAAGTATTCATCGGCAGCGTTTGGATGGAACTGGACAAGGTGGAATTTCGCGGCGGTTCCAGCTAGTCGGTCGTCAGCGACGTCGGCCGCAACATCCAGCCTGCCATCAGAAACGCCGGCCATGCCACTGCCGCGACGTAGAGATCAAAATCCACCAGGTTATGTCCCGTCCACGCTGCGAGGCCGATCCACGTCGCCCACTCCAGTGGGTCGAACGGCCCGGCACGCAACCGCCGCGCGCCGCACCACAACGCGCCGACCCAGAGCGCCGTGAAACTGGCGAAACCGATGACGCCGGAATCGGTCCATTGCTGCAGAAAGTTGTTGTGAGCCAGCAGTGTCGGTTCCGCGTCTGGCCGCCGGCGCTCGACGTAGCGCTTTCCAAACGTGCCTGGGCCGCCACCGAGCCACGGCTGTTCCGCAATCATCGCCACACCCGCCTGCCAGTAATCGCCACGGGCCTCCAGCGTTTCCATGCCGCGCCGCGCGCCTTGTATGCCGAAGAAGATCGCGCCGACAGCCAGCAACACCGACAGCACCCCGACGCGCCAGCGCCAGTTTACGTGCCTGCACAGCGCCAAACCGCCGGCCAGCGCCAGCGCCAGCATCACGAAGCCGCCCTTGGACCGCGTCAGCAGCAAACACCACAACACGATCGCTGCAAATGCCGCCGTCAGCGCAGCGCTCACCACGCGAACGACCCGCTCGCCGCCTTCCATCCGCTCGCGAATGAAACCCCAGAACCAGCAGCACACCGGCGCGGCGATCAGGATGAGATAGCCAGCCAGGGTGTTGGAGTAGAACAGCGTGCCAAAGACCCGGTCTTGCGCCAGCTTGCCTTGGACCGCGGCAAGGTTGGCACGGACTTCGGGCGGCACGCTTTCCGGATGTTCCCGCGCGTAACGCAGCGCCTCCTCAAAACCTCCGAAATGTTGATGCAGCGCCACCACGCAGACCAGCACCGTGGCCGCCACCAGCGCGCCCAGCACGGTCCGGTAACGTCGTTCGTTCTCCTTGGGCCACCAGCCGATGAAAAAGAAGATCGCTGCCACGCTGAAGAATGCCGCCACCGCCCACGCGCGCGCCGGCCAAAGACTCACGCTGGCCGAAAGCCATTGCGATGCGAACCAGACCAGCGGCAGCCATGCCAAGCCGCCGAGCGCCACGCCGCGTTGACGCCACGCTGCGACGACAGCCACGGCGGCCCAAACGAAGGCGAAGACGATGGCCAATTCCAACGGCCAGCGGGAAAGACACCAATCGGCAGGATTCGCCGGACGGTCCGGCAGGAGCACGAGGCCGCCAAACTTCACCGGCAACAGGAAAACCATCGTCCACAACGCGCCGTGGAGTGTGCGCATCAGCCACGTCGTTGTCATGCGCTTACGCTCCTGCGCTTCACGTTGCCGTTGCCGGCGTGGTCAGGCCGCTGAGCCGCAGCAGCGCCACTTCCAGTGCCAGCGGCTCGTTCACGTTGCGCTCCAACTGATCTTGCAGCGTCTCGATCGTTCCGAGGTTCGCCAGCGCCCGCTCGCGCGTCTGCGTTGCGGCCAGCTTCCGCAGCGCGTCGCAGCGGTCGCGGTGGAACAACAACGCTGCATCGCCGTTCTCGATGCAAACAAGCATGTCGCGCAACAGCCACTCCAACGTTGCCACCACTGCCGCGCGCCGCCGCCGGTATTCGGCCGCCGCCTGCGCCTCCATTTCCTTTTCTTTTTCCTCCAGCCACTTCGAGTCCGCTGTCTGGCGGTAACGGTCGAGTTGCGCCGATTGTTCGACCTGCTCCTCGATCCGTTTCTTTTCGGCGTCAAGGAAGCCACGAATCGTGTCGAACAATTTGTACGCTTTCAGCACCGAGCCGCTGCTGCCGAGCAACGCCAGCAAACCGTCCACGAGCGGCGCGTGGGCCGCCTCCGGTTCGCGCGCCGCCGCCGCGCCGAACTGAATCCGCTGGCAGCGCGACTGGACCGTTTCGAGCAACTGCTCTGGCGCAGTTGACAGCAGCAGCAGCAATGAGCGGTCCGGCGGCTCTTCCAGCGTCTTCAAGAATGAATTGGCCGCTTCGCGACCGAGGCGGTCCGCCTCTGCGATAATGCCCACCTTCATCCGGCCGACCGACGGTTTTAGATGAAGCGATTTTTCCAGTTCCCGGGTTTGTTCGATATCAATGCGGCGCGACTTCGATTCCGGCCGGATCCATTGCACGTCGGGATGCTGTCCGCCGGGTGGCGTGGAGGCGTCAATCTTCCGGCAGGAGTCGCAACGATCACAGGCACCCTCCTTCGTTGGCGATTCGCAGTTGACGGTCTTGGCCAGTTCGCGCGCGGCCAGTTCCATGTCTGTCAGCGCGTCACCTGCAAAAAGGTAGGCGTGCGCGAGCCGGTTATTGGCGAGACTGCGCTGGAGCACTGCGGCGACGGCGGGCTGTGAGGCGGCCAGTGACCTAAATGACATGCTTCACATACTCCCAGACGGCAGCCTCCACGTCCGCGATGGAACGGCGCGCGTCCACCACCTTGAAACGCTTCGGCTCCGACTTGGCCAGTTGCAGGAAGCCCAACAGAACTTTCCCATGAAACTCGTCCGACTCCGCCTCAAACCGGTCTTCTTTGCCGCCGACCGGCCGCACGCGGCGCATCACCCTGCGTCGCCCTTCGGCCACTGGCAGTACGAGAAGCAGCGTCATTTGTGGCACGCAAGCGCCCACCGCCATGCGATGCGCCGAGGCGACAAGCCTCGGATCGAGGCCGCGAACGATCCCCTGATACACCGTGGTGGAATCCAAGAACCGATCCGACAACACCACCGCGCCCTCTGCCAGCGCCGGCCGGATCACCTTGCGCACCAGTTCGGCGCGTGCGGCGGAGAACAGCAGCATCTCCGACTCGGCGCACATGCCGTAACCGGCGGGACTGTGTTTGAGCAGATGGCGGATCGCCTCGCCGAGATGGGTGCCGCCGGGTTCGCGCGTTTGGACCACCTTGCGGCCCATTCCTTCCAGCCGCTTGGCGAGCCGCCGGATTTGGGTGCTCTTGCCGCAACCCTCACCGCCTTCAAAGCTGATGAAAACGCCTCGCATATTGCGAAGCCTAGGAACAACCGCCGGTCCTGTCAACGCCGCATCGACGGCTTCGGGACCAACCTGGTTTCTGCGTCCCCTGAAAAAACGAACCCCCTCGCCACTTGCGCGACGAGGGGGGCCGTTACGCACAAAGTAGTTACACCTTTTGCACGTTCTGTGCCTTGGGGCCTTTGTCGGTGTTGATCTGTTCGAACGACACCGCATCGCCCTCATTGAGAGTCTTGAAGCCCTGGCCGACGATGTTCGTGTGATGCACAAACACATCCGGCCCGCCTTGAATCTCGATAAAGCCGTAGCCTTTCTTGTTGTCAAACCACTTTACTTTGCCAGTAGCCATGAAACCTTAAATCTCCTTCCTACCATGTTCACTTGCCGGCTCGTCCGGCGGACCGCACAAACAAAAATCACGAAGCGCGGTTCCTGTTTTTCGGCGCCGGCGCTCCGTGACTGATGCTGTTCATCGAAAACTCGCACGACAAACTCCGAAACATTGGCGCGCAGTTAATCAAAACACCGCCGACGCGTCAAAATAATTCTGGAAAATCTGAAAACTTGTGCTCTATCGCGTGCAGATGAAGACGTTCCACGTTCGCGCGTTGCGAATCACTTGCGTCGTCGCAGTGCGCCGACGGCGGTGGCAATCAGGCCGAGAACAATGGCGACCCAAATCGCCTGCGTGAACCACGCGAAGTCGGCAGACGAGCTGAAGCTGAACACGACGCGATGGTCGCCCGGGGGCAGCACCACGGCGCGCATGATGAAGTTGGCGCGCAGGATTTTGGCCGGCGCGCCGTCCACGGTTGCTGACCAGCCGTTGTCGAAGCGATCGGTGAGCATCAGGATGCCGGGGGATTTGAGACTGGTTTTCAGTGAAACGCGCATGGGTTCGAACTTCACCAGTTCGACAGCGGTGGAAGGCGGTGCGCTGGCGTCGGCAGCGATGCCAGGATCGGCGTCGAGCAGCAGCGTGGTGTGCGGATCGAACTTCGGGTCGGTCAGCCGTGTTAACAGTTTGTCGTTGTCGGCGACGATTTCCCAGCGGTGCAGCACCACCGCCCGCGGCAGGGCGCGGGTGCATTTGAACAGCGCCTGTTTGCCGAAGAAATCAAACTCCATCACGACGTTGATGAACTTGTCGCAGCCGAGTTGTTTGAAAGACTGTTCGGCGGCCTCCTTCGGGCCGAGGATGTATTTGACGGAGCAGAGTTCCCACTTGCGCAGCGGCGCGCGGTCCACAGCGCCGAAGAACGCCACATAGTCAGCCGGCGGCCGTGACGCGGCGGGGATGTCTATCGAATCAATGTCGTAGTAAGGCAGCAGCAGACTCAGCCAATTGTTGTAGAAGCCGGCACGGGTGAGGAATGCCACACGCGGGCGACCGGTGTCGGCGCGGAGTTGTTGGAAGACAGCGTTGTCGGCGTAATCCTGGGCCGGCGATCGGTAGTCCATGAAGTAGCTGTTGGCCTGCCATTGTTCGACGTAGAGAACAAGCGCCAGTCCGGCGCAGCATCCCCACCGCAGCAGCGGCTTGGCCGCGCCGTTAAGCCAGAGCAACGTGAGCATCATCGCGCCCGCCAGCATCGTGACCACGAAGAAATGAAACATGGCGCGGCCCGGTTGGGCGGCCATGTTCTGCGAAGCCTTCTCGCCGGTGACGGGATGGGGCGGCGTAAACATGTCGTAGCTGCCATTGGCAAAGAACTGGGTGCGACTGTCCACGCTGTCTGCAAGAATGACCATCCAAAGCAGCGAAATGCCAAGCGCGGTCGCCAGCGCAATGAGGAAGTATTTCGTCAGCCGATTCATGGATGTCTAGCGATCCGTGTTCCGCGACTTGCGACCCGTCTCGGGCGGTTGTGTTTCGTGCCAGAGCCGGTCCATTCCAATGGCCGCCAGCACCGCCAGTGCGGGCGTGAGCAGCACCAGCAGCTTGTTGGGGTTGCGCATTGAACTGAACAACGGCAACGAATGCAGCAGCCGGAACGGCGGAGGGAAGAACCGGCCGAAACTGGTCACCAACACCACCGCCGCTATCACCGCCCAGAAGATGATCGCAGGCCCGTGGCGGCGGAGCCACGCGTCACGCCAATCCGTCTGAGGTTCGGCATCCGCAGGGCGGGGTTCACGCGCGAACAAGGCGACGATCGCCAGCAAGATCGCCACCCAAGTAACGGTGCCGTGAAAATCGCCGTTGAAGCGGAAATTCCAGAACTGAAGGAGTTGGGTGGCTTGAGCGGGATTGGCGGCGTTGGCGGCCTTGAGCAGATCGGCGGGCGTGGCATACGGATCGAACTGCGGGTTGCGTCCCAGCGCGCCCCAGTAAGGTCCTTGCGGATCCATCGTTTTCCAGCCGTGATAGCCGGGTGCAAAGAGGTCTATCACTTCGCTGGGTGGGTAGCTCCACTGCGTGGCCCAGTGCCATTTCTGTTCGCCGGTGTCGCCCTCTTGCGTGCCGGGAACATTGGTGATCAGGCCGATGCCGAGCAGGCTGCGCACGATGGGCAGGGCCACGATCCCGCTCGTGATCATCATCAACATGAATCCCATCACCCAGTTGCGGCGCGTGTGATCATCCACGCTGAGCCAACGCCAGCCGGCGCTGAACAAGAACCACGCGGCAACCAGCAGTGCCATCAGCGCGCCACTGTCTATCGCTCCTTGCAGCGACAGACCGAGCGCCACGCCCGCCCAAGCGAAGTCTGACCAGCGCGTTGTCTGCAAAGCGCGTGTCAGGCACAACAGCGCCAGCATGGCAAACGTGGTCATCTCGAACTTGCCGATGTGCCCCGGAAGGATATAGGTCACATACGAGCCGGCAAACGTCATCACCAGGCTGCCAAAGAACGCCGCGAAATCACACAGTTCCATCCGGCGCAGCCAGTAGAACGCGAGCAGCGCCGTTGCCATGATGTGGAACACGTAGATCAGCCGCGCGAACGATTCCGCCGGCATCAGGTAGAGGAGGAACCATGTCGGCGTGGCGGGGTAGGCTTGCTGAGTGCCCAGCCAATGGATGCAATCCCAGCCACTGATCATTCCACCGGGGAAAATCGCCTTCGCTCTCTTCAACGTCATCAACGAGGCATCGTTGGACATCAGAATCTGGTCCGTGAGGAAACACGGCCAGAAGAAGAGCGCGATCAACGCCACCAGCACCGCCGGCCAGACCCACGAAGGAAGGCCGTCGCTGCGCGATGAAGGACGTTTTGATTTCTGCATTGTCTGTGCGTGGCGCGACCGTCACCGGCGGCCCCAAGTGGTTGAGCGGGTGGCTTATTTCTTTCCCGCCTCGCCGATCATTTGCCAGAATTCAGGCCGCTTTTCCAACTCGGTTTCCTCGCCAACGCCGAGCTTGGATCGGAACAGGAAATCCTTCAACGTGTTCTTGCTCAGAATGTGGTGCACGACGATGCCTTCCGCCGCGCGCTCGAAATAGATGCGGTAGTCGCCCTCGCGCAACCGGTAGAGATGCCGGCCCTCGCGCGCGAAGCGGCCGTATTTGGCGGTGTTGTCGGTGGCGAGGTCCTTGGGCACGTCGTCGAACCGGCCCATCAACAACAGTTGCTTTTCCTTCGGCAGCTTCGCCAGCTCCGCGGCGCTTGTCGGATTGAAAATGATTTGAAACATGATCGTTACCTTCCCGGCAGCCTAGCATCCGGCGCGATGGAGTCAAGACGCACGGCGAACACCGCCACCGCCTCGTTTTACTCGGACTTGAAGTAATTCCGCATCTTTGGCGTGATGGGGCGGCCGAGTTTTTCCAGCGCCTGCAGCATGTCTTCCCAAATGGCACGGCGGTTTTGCATGGTGTAGGCGCGCAACACGTAGGCCGGATGATAGGTCGGCATCAGCGGGATCTGGCGGTAGAGCAGCCAGTGACCGCGCAGTTTTGTGATGCCCGTGCTGATTTCCGGCATCAGGCCGCGCATGGCGACTGCGCCGAGCGCGATGATGACCTTGGGCTGGATGATGTCAATCTGCGCCTGGAGCCACGGCAAACACGTCTTCATCTCGTCGCTGGTTGGCTGGCGGTTGCCGCTCTCGCCGGGGGGCATGTTGGGGCGGCACTTCAAAACATTGCCGATGTAAATGTCGCTGCGCTTGTAGCCCATCGTCTCAATGATCTTGGTGAGCAACTGGCCGGCGCGGCCCACGAACGGCTCGCCTTGAGCGTCTTCGTCGGCTCCCGGCGCTTCGCCGACGAACATCAGTTCCGATTCCGGATTGCCAACGCCAAAGACGACCTGCTTGCGCGACGCGACGAGGTGCTTGCACTTGACGCACGCGAGCGCCTGCTGGCGCAGCGAGGCGAGTCTCTCGGTCTTGGTGGCACCGGTCACTTGGATGCGTTCGGCAAACATGTCGACCGGCTCGGCGCGCGATGCGGAGACGGGAGTTGAAGCTGGTGTTTTTGTGGTGGAGGAAGGCGTGGGATGCATTGCGTATTGCGTAGCGGGCGGTTCGGCGACGGGCTGGGCTAGCGCCTCCAGCGTCTCGCGACGGACGGGGATATGCGTGACACCGGCGCGCTTGAGTTCTTCCAGGTGACGAATGGTGGCGTCGAGCGCCTCGTGAAATTGGCTCATAGGTTTTTGCCGCCGGCTTCCAGCAGCCGGACCAACGCCGCCATATCCTGCGGAAGCGGCGCGGTGAACTCCAGCCGTTTCTTGGTGCGCGGGTGGTCAAAAGCCAGCCTTTGCGCATGCAGCATCTGGCGGCAGGCATGTTTCGCCAGCGGATGTTTGCGCGCGCCGCCATAGACCTTGTCGCCGACAATCGGATGCCCCATGGCGGCGAGGTGAACGCGAATCTGGTGCGTGCGACCGGTGTGCAGCATGCAACG
>JBAZIR010000085.1:0-17468 GCA_041651735.1 Verrucomicrobiia bacterium
GTGGTGAAAAAAATGGTGGGCGACCACCAAGTGATGTTCGACATGCTGGTGGGACCGCGCATTTCTTTCAGCGGCACCAATTTGACTGCCCGGCCGCATCCGGTGTTGTTCATACACGGTGAGGCCAAGGACGAGATCGAAGCCAACACGATACGCAGTGTCGCCTCCCGGTTCTATGGCCAGGGCGATTTCGGCAGCACCACCCAGACCGCCACCCCCGGCAATACTATCACGGGCTCGACGACCACCAACACCGTGGAAGTGACGAATTTGAGCAACGACCCGAACATCGTGGACCAGATGACCATTCGGACTCATCATCAAATTCGGATTCGTGTTCAAGTGGCCGAAGTGAACATTCAGGCCGCGAAACATAAAGGCATTCGCTACTCCGATTCCGTCTCCTACGGCATATCCCAAGGTACGATGACGCTTGATCAACTCTTCTTAAAATCCTCAACCGTAATAGGCTCGGTTATTCCCGAAGGTGGCTCCCCTGACACCACGCCAGCTTTTCAGGGAACGTTGCAGTTGTTGATTGACGACAACGCTGCCCGCCTGCTTTCGGAGCCGACATTGGTTACCAAGAGCGGCCAGGAAGCCTCGTTCCTGGCTGGCGGTCAACTCCTGCAACAACTTCAAAACGGCTTCGGTTCGACCAGCGTCCAAAGCATCCCTTTCGGTGTGCGTATGACCATCAAACCGACGGTGGATCGCGCCGACCACATTGACACCGAGATTTTCACGGAAGTCAGCGATGCGCCAACCACGGTTGCCGGTCAGGGCACCACCATCACGACGCGCAACTCAAAGTCAAAACTCCGCCTCAACCAACGCGAAACGCTCGTCTTGGGCGGCTTGCTCGGCAACAACTTCCGAAACGAAATTCGCAAGATACCATGGATCGGCCAGATTCCCGTGCTGGGCGCGCTCTTTCGCAGCAAAGACTGGCAAAGCGGTCAAAGTGAGTTGTTGTTCTTCGTCACGCCAGAAATCGTCGGCCAGGACCTCAAGGCGGACACTGATCGAAACCTCATCACTCCTGTCATGAAACAGTGGTATAAGGTGGATAGCCGTAAGGACATTCTCCCCGACATCAACTCACATGCCGGACCCGACAACGATGTGCATGATTTTCTTGGCTTGCCGCCCGACCAAATGCATACTGTGCCGTCACAGCAGGTGCCGGTGGTGCCTGACACGGCACCGATGCGCGGGGCCGGCCAGTAAACGCCGTTGTTCCCGAGTCACGGCAGTGGCTGAATCGTGAAGGATGCAATCGAATCGCGAAAAACTCGCGGAGACGTTCGGTGCTTGCGGTACCGACTTGCTGTCGGGGAATTCCCGACGCCGGTTTGCGCGCCCTCCCGACGCGGCAAGTGCGTTGACACGAAGTAAACTTTGTTGATATGCACCATCGCCCATAGTTCTGTAATATGGAGTCATAAACATAGTGCCAAACCAGGCGATCAAAATTCTGATTGCGGACAGCGAAGGGACCACCTGCGACCGGATCTGCTCCTTCCTGACGGGCGATCCGACCTACCAAGTGGTGGGTCGTGCCGTTAATGCCGATGAGTGCATGAGTTTGGCGTTGATCAAACGGCCGGATGTCATTCTTGTCCACAATGGCCTGAAGCCGACCTCCGGGATTGAGGTGTGCGAACAGCTCGCCTTGCAGAATCTCGACGCCGCCACGCTGCTGGTGGTGGCGCAGGCGATGGATGAAAATCTCTTCCGCCGTATGATGGCCGCCAGTGTGAGCGAGTTATTGGTGGCCCCGCTTCAAAAAAACCGGACGATGGACGCCATCCGGAACGCGTTCGACAAGAAAGCCAGCCAGCGCCACGGCGGCGCGACGGCTTCCAGCGAGGAGAGCCGACGAATCATTGCCGTCACCGGAGCGCGTGGCGGTTGCGGACGCACCATGGTGGCCGTCAACCTCAGTTGTGCCATCGCCCGTGCGACTGAACGGGTCAGTCCCGGCGGCAACAACGTCGTGTTGGCCGATGTCAACGTCCGTGCCGGCGATGCTGCCACTTTTTTGGACATTCGGCCTCAGCGCACACTGGCCGATATCACGGTCAGCGCCAGCGGCGTGGACCGCGAGATGATCGAATCGTTGCTGGAGAATCACGCCAGCGGCGTCACCCTGTTGTCGGCGTCGACGTCTGAACCTTACGGCCGGCAAGAGTTGACGCGCGGTATCATCGTCTCCGCCCTGGCCGTGTTGCGCAGCCGGTTCAAGTACACCCTCGTGGACGTGGGCGTGACGGGAACCGAGGTCAGCAACGTCACATTGGACTTCTGCGACACCATTCTGATGGTTGTTGGCATGGATTTGGCGCGGCTGCGCGCTGCGCGGCTTTATATGGCGCACCTGTTGGAAGCGAATTTTCCGCGCGAGAAAATCCAAGTGGTTCTCAATGACATCCAGCCGGAGTCGAAGTCCATCAGCACGGCGCAAGCCGAAAGCATTCTCGAAGCGACGGTCGCCGTGCGCGTGCCCAACGAAGGACGGCTCGTGCCCGCTTCAATCAACCTGGGCCAGCCTTTCGTGCTCACCCACCCCAGTTCCCCTGTTTCGCAGGCTATCAACGATCTGGCGGCGAGACTCGGCGTGGATATCGGCAAGGGATCGTCTTTCAAGGGATTGTTCAAGCGATTGCATTGGGGCGAGACAAACGGTTGGTCCGCTGCGGCTCCTTCCGCCTACGCCGTGCCTCACAAGGGTTCGGGTTGAACTTGATTCGTTGAGGAGAATATGCCCCCAGAACGAGGCATCAGCGAAGAGGACTATCTGGCCTTCAAGAACCGGGTCTTGGCCGACCTGATCCAACAACTTGACAGCAAGTTTCTGGATACCAGCGATGCAGCCAACCTCCGGCTTCGAGTCGAGGCGCTGGTCGAGCAGAAAATTCACGAGGACAAGCTTCCCTACAGCCGCAGCGTCCGACTGGCGTTGGTCACGGAAATTGCTGATGAACTGCTGGGCTACGGCCCCATCGAGCAGGCGCTGCGCGACCCGACCGTCTCCGAGGTCATGGTGAACGGACCGAAGATGATCTATGTCGAGCGCAACGGCAAGTTGGAGCTGACCAAGATCCAGTTTCGGGACGACAACCATGTGCGGCAGATCATTGATCGTATCGTGACACCGCTCGGCCGCCGCATAGACGAATCCAGCCCGATGGTGGACGCGCGGTTGCCGGACGGTTCGCGCGTGAACGCGATCATTCCTCCGCTCGCGTTGGATGGGCCGGCGCTGACCATCCGCAAGTTCGGCAAACATAAACTGACAGCCGAAGACTTGATCCAATACGGCAGCGTGACGATGCAGATGATCACCTTCCTGGCCGCCTGCGTCCATATCAAGTTGAACATCCTGGTGTCAGGCGGCACGGGTTCCGGCAAAACCACGCTGCTCAATGTGCTTTCCGGATTCATTCCCGACGGCGAGCGCATTGTTACCGTCGAGGACGCCGCCGAGTTGAGGCTGCAAAAGCCGCATGTTGTGCGCTTGGAATCGCGCCCGGCCAACATCGAGGGCAAGGGCGAAATCCGGATTCGCGATCTCGTCCGCAACTGTCTGCGCATGCGCCCGGATCGGATTGTGGTGGGTGAGTGCCGCGGTGGCGAGTCACTGGACATGTTGCAGGCCATGAATACGGGCCACGACGGCTCCATCACCACACTGCACGCGAATACGCCCCGCGACTGTCTCGCGCGTTTGGAAACAATGGTGATGATGGCGGGCATGGATTTGCCGGCACGCGCCATCCGTGAGCAGATTGCTTCGGCGATTCATCTGATCGTCCAGGTGACGCGCTTGAGCGACGGCAGCCGCAAGGTGACCAGTGTGACCGAAGTTCAGGGCATGGAAGGCCAGATGGTCACATTGCAGGATCTCTTTGTATTTCGGCAAACTGGCGTCGGCGAGGACGGCCGTGTGGTGGGTCGGATGGAGCCGACGGGTCTCGTGCCAGGCTTCATGCCGCGTTTTGCGGCGGCCGGCATCAACGTGCCGCCCGAGGTATTTGCCAGCCGCGGAGGGCGGTAAGCAATGGACAGCGGCATTCTAGCGGTTGTCTTTCTTGCCTTCACCACAGTGGTGTTGCTCTTTCTTGGCGCGCAGAAGCTTTTCACGCAGAAGAAGGAACGGCTCCAGGAGCGCGTGGCTGTGGTGGCGGCCAAAGAAGACACGCTGGCGACGGCGGCCAAGACTGAAAAACAGCAGGTATCATGGCTGAACGTGGCGGCAACCGTGTCGTGGCTGGTGGGGCCGGACTTCATGCGTCGCCAGACTGAACTGCTGGCAAGCGCGAATCTGGCGTGGCGGGCCAGCGAGTTCCTCACCATGCGCCTCACCTTCGCCGCCATCGGGGTTGTGCTGGGACTGATGTTGACCGAACGCGCCATCGTCATCGTTCTCGTGGCGGTCGCAGCCTTTTGGCTGCCGGTGTTGTATGTCGGACGGCGCAAGGCCAAGCGTCAATCGGACTTTGACATGCAGTTGCCCGATGCGCTCCAACTCATCGTCAATTCATTGCGTGCCGGCTTCAGTTTCAACAAGGCCATGGAGGTGGCGGCGCAAGCCACCACGCCGCCCATTAGTTCGGATTTTGCCGGTGTGCAGCGCGAGGTCAGCCTGGGGATGGCCATTGAGGATGCCTTGCAGGCCATGGCACGCCGCGCTCAAAGCCCGGAGTTTGACATTGTCGTCTCCGCCTATTTGATCCAGCGCGAGGTCGGCGGCAATCTGGCCGTGATCATGGAGAAAGTGGCCGAGACCGTGCGGCAGCGGTTGCGGATGCGCGGCGAGCTGCGCGTCCTGACTGCGCAGGGCAGGATTTCCGGCTATGTCGTTGGCCTGTTGCCCATCGCGGTGTTTGGCATTGTGATTGTAGCCGCGCCTGATTATCTCGATCCCCTGATCAAGACAACGATGGGACGCAGCTGTTTGATTTTTGCCGTGTTTTGGCAGGCGGTGGGTGTGTTCATGATTCGGGGCATCACTAACATCAAATTGTGACGGCATGAATAACTGGACCATCATCCTGCCGATTGTTGCTTTCGTCGCTATCATCCTGGCGGGCTTGGGAATCCGCTATCTGCTCAGCAAACCCGATCTGCAACGGCGGCTGGAAGGAATCCGTGGCGACGCGGCGATGACCATGGAGGAGCGGCTGAAACTGCCTTTCGTGGATCGTGTGATACTGCCGATGCTGGACTCGATCGGCGGGAAGATGAAGCAGTTCTCGAAGCAAGCCGCCACGGACCAATTGCAGCGACAACTGGTGCAAGCCGGGCTTTATCCGCGCATGACCACGTCCCGTTTCGAGGGTGTGCGCTGGCTGAGCGGCTTGGGGATGATGATTGTGGGTGCGATTTACCTTCCACTGCCGAGTTATTTGAACCCGTACATCGGCGCTGTTGTGAAGCTTCCCGAGATTAACCCGGTCGATGTGGACGGATTGGCGTTGTTCTTCGGCTCGTTTTTCCTCGGCTACTACCTGCCTGTCCTTGTGGTGCGCCGGCGAGTCGGGGAACGTCAGGGGATCATCCGGCGTGCGCTGCCGTCATCCATTGACTTGATCTCGGTTGGCGCCGAAGCAGGCATGGGATTCGACCAGGTCTTGAACTACGTCCGGCGACGCACCAAGGGTCCGCTCTCGGACGAGTTCGGCGCCACGCTCAACGAAATCCGCCTTGGCAAGAGTCGCATTGAGGCCCTTAACAATCTCGTTTATCGCACCGGCTTGGATGACATGAAAGTGTTCGTGGGTGCGGTCGTGCAGAGTTTCCAGCTCGGCACCAGCATCGTCGAGACCTTGAGGATTCAAGCGGACTCCATCCGCGTCAAACAACGTCAGCGCGCCCAGGAACAGGCCATGAAGGCGCCGGTGAAGATGCTCATCCCGCTGGTATTCTTTATTTTTCCAGCGCTGCTGGTTGTCATTCTTGGACCGGCAGCTATCATGATTTTCACTTCCGACATGGGCAGATAGTCGCGTCGAGAACGGTTGGCTGCTCGTCGCGGGTCCCGGAGGAGGATTGCAGGGCTGCTTCTGTGTGCCCGTGTTTGCAGTTGCACGCAAGGCACGCTGGCTGGTATAGCGAAACGCATGTCTTGCACAATCACCATGAAACATCTCACCGTCGGGGGATTGGTTGCGTGTCTTTGTCTCCAACTTTGTTCGGCCGCGCCATCAGACGTGCTTGACGCCATCAAGAAGGTGCGCGCCGTCGGACCGGAAGGCCGCGGCAATGCCGAAGCCTCGGCAGCCTGGAAGCAAATCGCGGCCAGCGACCTCGGTCAACTCACCACCATCCTCGGCGGCATGGATGGCGCCGACGATCTCATTGCCAACTGGTTGCGCGCGGCAGTGGACACCATCGTCGCCCGCGAGTCGGCTGCGGGCAAGAAGTTGCCTGTGGACGACTTGTTGGCGTTCCTTCGCGACACGAACCACAGCCCGCGTGCCCGGCGGCTGGCGTTCGAGATGGTCGCACGCGTCCAGCCGGACGCGGTGGAGAAGTTGTTGTCGGGCATGTTGAACGACCCGAGTTTGGAGCTGCGCCGCGACGCGGTGGAACGTGTGATCGCCGACGCGGCGCGCACGCTTGAGGCCGGTAAGAAACCGGAAGCCGTTCAGCGTTATCGGGAGGCGCTGGGGTTTGCGCGCGACGTGGACCAGATTCAGGGCGTGGCCAGAAAACTGCGCGAACTCGGCGAGACGGTGGATCTGCCGAAGTTGTTTGGCTTCCTGATGCAATGGAAGGTTATCGGGCCGTTCGACAATACCGACTGCAAAGGATTCGCCGCGGTGTTCCCTCCGGAGAAGAAGATCGATTTGGCCGCGGAATACGATGGCAAATCAGGCAAGGTGCGCTGGAGCGATTACGTCACGAAGGACGAGTTTGGCATGGTGGACATCAACACCGTTTACCAACCGCTCAAGTGCGTGACCGCCTACGCTTACACCGAGTTCGTCTCCGACAAGGCGCGTCCGGCGGAGTTGCGGCTCGGCTGCAAGAACGCATGGAAAGTTTGGCTCAACGGCAAGCTGCTCTGGGAGCGCGAGGAGTATCACCGCGGAATGCAGATTGACCAGTATCGCCTCTCCTGCCAGCTCCAACCCGGACGCAACACGATTCTCGTGAAAGCGTGCCAGAACGAACTGGTGCAGAAGTGGACCGTCGAGTGGCAGTTCCAGCTTCGCGTGTGCGACCATCTCGGCACGGCGATCCTGCCCAGCACCGCCAAGTAAACGAGGATTTTGCCATGACTTGGAAGACCACCGATTACTCATTACCCGCCATGTATGACATGTTGCGCTTGACGCTTGCCGCCCTCTGTCTCGCCGCCGTGCCGCTGCCTGCCGCTGACTGGCCGCAGTTTCGCGGACCGCACGGCAATGGTGTCGTGGACGAGACCGATACGCCCGTCGCGTTGAACGCCCCGAAGAGCATCGCGTGGACCGCCGATCTGCCGGGTCGTGGATTGTCCAGCCCGATCATCATTGGCGACCGCGTCTTCGTCACGTGTTCCAGCGGTCCGCAGCAGGAGCGGCTGCATGTGCTCTGCTTCAACGCCAGCGACGGCTCCAAACGATGGGAGCGGCAGTTCTGGGCCACGGGCCGCACGATGACGCAGACCAAGACCTGCGTCGCCGCGCCGACGCCCGCCAGCGACGGCCGGCGCATCTTTGCGCACTTCTCCTCCAACGACGTCATCTGCCTCGACCTCGATGGCAACCTGCTCTGGCTGCGCGGCCTCACGCGCGATTACCCGAATGCGAGCAACAGCATCGGCCTTTCCTCGTCGCCCGTCGTTATCGGCGACACGCTGATCGTGCAAGTCGAAACCGACGCCGAGTCCTTCGTGGCCGGCATTAACGTGGCCACCGGCGTCAACCGCTGGAAACAGGAGCGGCCGAGAGACCGCAACTGGTCTTCGCCTGTCGTGTTTGCTGACAAACCCGGACGGCAGGTCGTAGCGATCCAGGGACTGAGTGGCGTGGTCACTCTCCTGCCAACGACGGGTGAGGTCCTGTGGAACCGCACCAACGAATCGGCCAACATCTCCTCTCCCGCGCCGGGCAACGGCGTCCTCTATGTCTCGTGTCACGGTCTCGTTGCTTTGCAGGGAGACTCCGACAGTCACACGCCGAAGGAGCTCTGGCGCAACCACCTGCTCACTCCAGGCACTGCCAGCCCAATCGTGCAGGGCGACCGTGTTTTCACATTGAACAGTGGCGGCAAGCTCTGCTGCGGCAAGACCGAGACGGGGGAACGCCTCTGGTCACTCCAACTCAAAGGCGCGTTCAGTTCCAGTCCGGTCGTGGCGGGCGGAAAGCTCTACGCCGTCAACGAGAAGGGCGTGGTGCGGGTTGTAGATGTGACCAAGCCGGAGGGCGGCCAGGTGGTCAGCGAAGTCGATCTCGGCCAGACGATCCTTTGCACGCCTGCCATTGCCAACGGCGCTCTCTACATCCGCAGCGACGCCAAGCTGTGGAAGTTCGTCAAATAGCGAAGCAACCCGGACAACCTCTCCGCAGCCCGCGTTCGTAGCGCACGATTGTGCCCGACGCCTGCGCGTTGAGATTCAGGGGCTTCCTCGCCCTTTTTCAGTTCCCAAGAACCGTGCCCAATCTTCCTATTCCTTCACGGTCTCATACTTCATGGGCGCGTTCATCAGAGCGATCCCGTCGCTGGGATGGCTGGAGCGGCCGATCCGCTTGGGCTGAGTGCCTTGACGACGGAGAATGGTCGCGCGCTCGAAAGGCGGCTTCAGGGTGAGAAGCCCAAAACTCGCGTTGGTTTTGGCGCGCCGGAGGGCTCGTTCGGCTGCCTCTCGGATCATCTGTCGCGCCCGCTGCGGTTGACAGTGGATGGCCGCGAGGTTGCGTTTGCCATAGGCGTCGCGGTCGCATTCGTCGCCCCGGCCGGGCGTGGTCCCGCGTTTGACGGCTACGGTTTCGATGCCCGGCACCAGGGCTTGAGCCTCCTTGGTGAAGGCCAGGTCGCCGGAGCCGAAGATGACGCGCACGCCCAACTGTGTCGCACAGAGCGCGACCTCCCCGAACTCGCCGACGGGTGTGCCGTTGATGGTCGTCTCGAACACGCCGAAATTGCCCGTGTGTGCCAGGTGAGCGAATTCGGTGCGAGCCATGGCGTGTTGGCCGACCCAGGCGGCGTAGCCGAAGCTGTTGTCCAAACTGAACGGGTAGGGCGGGGGCGACCAATTGCGCGCCAGCTCGGCTCGCCGGTCGAGCAGCTTGGGATTGATTCCGCCATGACCGTGTCCATCGGCCACCAGAAACCCGGTGGCGCCTGCGCGCGCAAAGCCCTCGATGGCTGCGTTGACCTCGGCGGTAAGGAACTCCTTGCCCAACTCGTAGTAGCGTCCCTCGGGCTTGCACCAGTTCTCGGAATCCAGGACACCGGCCACGCCCTCCATGTCGGTTATGATGTAAACCCGTTTTCCGCGTTTCGGTGGAACGGTTTTCATATCGCTGGCCCGTGCGACCGGGCTCAGGGCGATTCCCCAGCCGATCGCTGCGCCTGTTTTTAAGAAGTTGCGACGACTGCATGGATGGGACATACGGGACGCTCCTTTGTTCGCTCCTTGCTAATTTACCGCGTCGGCACCCAATTGACACCGCCTGAATCCGAGCCAGACCTCAACGCCGATAGAACTTTCTCACGCCTTCTTCACCAACTCCGCGCTGTGGGCGTGGATCTTGCGGACCGCTTCGAGGATGTGGTCCATGGCGCTGCGGTCGGCCAGGAGCATGCTTTGATAGATCGCGACGGTCTCGGCGCAGGCGCGGGCGTTGCCCTTCAGGTCTTTGAAGCTCTCGCGATACGCCTTGAGCCGGTCGGCACTCCAGAGGCGCTTGTAGCCGGTGGAGTTGATCGTCTCGTCGAAGATGCCGTCGTTATACTGCTCGCTGTAGCCGCCGCCGCAGGAGATGCCTTCTGCGCCCATCGCACGGCAGAACTGGCCTTTGGACAGGCCGTTGAATCCTTCCGGGTTGTAGCGCCACGGATAGAGGTGCCACACGGCGCGGCTGTTCTCCGGCAGGCGCACGGGGGTGATACCGGGAATCTTGGCGAGGCTGGCGCTGAGGTAGTCGGCGTTGGCGCGGCGAACCTCGGTCTCCTTGACGAGCTTGTCGATTTGTTGCAGGAGAAGGGCGGCTTGGAAGTGCTGCATGCGGTAGTTGCCGCCGCGGGTGAAGAGGCCGCGGCCCTTGAAAGTGCCGTTGGCGCGGCCGCAGTTGTGATACGCGAAGCAGCGGTCGAGCAGCTCGTCGCTCATGCCGGTGACCGCGCCGCCTTCGCCGGCGGGGATATGCTTGGAGTTCTGGAAACTGAACGCGCCCAAATCGCCGAGCGTGCCGCACTTGCGGCCTTTGTATTCGGCCAGCCACCCTTGCCAGGAGTCCTCAACCACCGCGAGTTTGTGTTTCCTGGCGATGGCGTTGATCGGGTCCATGTCGCAGGGCATGCCGTAGATGTGGACGGGCATGATGGCCTTGGTACGTTCGGTGATGCGGCACTCGATGGACTTCGGGTCCATCGTGAGCGTGGCCGGGTCGGTGTCGGCGAAGACGGGCAGTGCCTTGTGGGCGAGGATGGCGAAGTAGGTGGCGCTGAAGGTGAAGGGCGAGCAGATGACTTCGTCGCCCGCGTCCACGCCCATGACGTGGAGGCTGGTGATGAGCGCGGTGGTGCCGCTGGCCGTGGCGAGCGAGCGCTTGGCGCCGAGGAGCTTGGCCCACGCCTCTTCGAACTCAGGCACTTTGCCAGGACCGCCGCCGGCACGGCACCAGTTCCCACTGCGCAAGACTTTGAGGATGTCGGGCTCCCACGACTCGCGCCAATCGGGCCACTTCGGCCAGCCACCCGTATGCGCGGGTTTGCCGCCGAGCAGGGCGGGCTTGGCCGCGTCAGCGGCGAACACCGTGGGGCCGCTTCGCGCGCTCAACCAAGTGAGAGCGGCGGAGCTTGCCGCTGCGGTTCGGATGAATCCACGTCGGGTGAAATAATTCTTCATGGCTTTGGTTCCTTGATTTGGCTGGGGGAGTCTTGGCGATGCGTTGCAGATGGGAATCCGCATTCGCGTTGGCTTCTGCGGTCCTTGGCGTCACCGGCACCGTTGGGGTTGATGTCCATGGCGACTTCAGCGGCAGTGTAGCGCCACACGACGGCAGTGCAACGGCAAAATCCAACCTCCGAGCGCGACCGACTTTGGTCCAAACCCAAACCAACCACAGTAGAGCGCGCGTGCCTCAGGCCAGCAAGCCGTGGGCTTCCTTGAGTTTCGGGACGATCGCCAGTTTGTTTGGGCAGGCTTGTTGACAGAGGCCGCACTCGGTGCAGGCGCTGGCCTGTTTTGACTCCGGCAGCGCCGCGTAGAGTTCTCTCGCGTCAGCGCGGTGGCCATAGTTCTTGTAGTACATCCGGAAGCGAAGGATGTCGGCAATCGCGATGCCGGCCGGACACGATGGCAGGCAAGTCTCGCACATCCGGCAGTAGTCCTTGGTCGCGGCGGCCGCATAGAGATCCAGCAAGCGTTCATGCACGCGCGTGAACTTGCGGCCGATGGCAGCGCAGTCCTCGACAGCTTCGTGCGGCGTTGTCATCCCGACGGCGGCGCAGCAGACGTTCGGGTTTTTCAACACCCAGAGCAGGAATGCCTGGTAGAGGTTGTGCGCCCCAAACTGCTTCAACTCGTCCATCAGTTTGGCGACCTTCGGCTCCGAGGCTTCCTTGGCCCAATTGGGGATGAAGTGGCCCGTCATCGGCTTCATGCAGATGACGCCGATGTCCTGTTTCTTGCACAGCGCGAAAAGCTCCTCGATACCGTTGAGGTCAATCTTCTCGGTCCACTTTGCCAGCGCCATGTAGTTGTAGGGTTGGAAGATAAAATCCAGTTCCTTGGCCTCGACGTGCGGACGGTGTTTGGCCGGCACGTGGCAGCTCATGCCGCTGAAGCGAATCTTGCCCTGTTTCTTGAGCGTCTGGGCGGCTTCGTGGAACCCGTCCCGCCAATCGCCGTGGGAGAAGTAGCAGTCAATGTAGTCGGTCTGGAAATGTTTCAGGCTCAGTTCGCACGCGGCGATCACGTCCTTGGGCTGCGACTTGCTGGTGGCGGTGAAGATGATTGCGTCCTTGCGACGGCCCTTGAGCGCCTTGCCGAGAATCTCTTCCGTATCGTGATAGCTCTGTGACGTGGCCACGAAATTGCCGCCCCGCTCGAACAACCGATCCACGATGGCGGGCAACTGTTCCCGATAGCGGTCGAACAGGAACGTCCCGAGCACCTGCGACTTCAGCCCACTCGCGCAACCCAGCCCGATCTCGGAAACCTTGAGACCCGTCGCGCCGAACCGGCGGTACTTCATGTCCGACGGTGTCTTGTCGGCCGCATCAGCCGCAGTCGAGCCGAGCATCGCGCCCATGGCGAGGGTGGAACTTTTTTCAAGAAACTCGCGTCGGCTTACCGAAAGATCGTTGGGTGGGGGTGTCATGGCTTCTCTTTCTTGCTCAGGCAGCGTGTTGTAGGCATGGCTTGCTCGAACCGTATCACCAGCGTAGCGCGCCGCCGCCGCCTCTTCAACGCCATTTCCGAGGCGGGTCGCCTGCATCCTTACTCGCGCTGTCGTATCAGAGCTTCGGATACAATGACCGGGTGAATTTAAAACAACCGGCGCGCACACCCACGGTGCCAGCTTGTCATTTGTCGGCGGCCATCTTCTTCAGGAATTCTGCCGCCGGTTGGTCGTTGATGGTGGTCAGCGTCTTGATGCTGCCAAGGATGACGGCGTCGCGCTCCGGGACGATATCCGCCTTGAGCACCTGCAACGGCATGGTGCGCAGGAGTGAGAGGTCGCTAACCTTGGTGTTCTGAATCCACAGTTCCGTCAGCGGCATCCGGCGCAGCGGCGCGAGGTCTTTGATACCGGTGTCGTTGACGCGCAGGCTGGTCAACGCCTTGTCGCGCAACGGAGCAAGGTCGGTGATTCGATTAGACCCGCAGTGGAGCACCGTCAGTGCCATGTCGTTGAGCAATGTCAGGCTGGTGACCTGTGTGCCCACCATGGACAAGCTGGTGATGGGACATCCGCGGATAGGCGTCAGGTCGCTGATGCGGGTGCTGTTGAAGTTGAGAATAGACAGTGGCGTGCCCTTGAGCGGACCGAGGCTGGTGATCGCCGTCCCACCCATCAACAAGACCGACAGCGGCATCCCGCGCAATGGGGTGATGTCGCTGACCTTCGACCCTTCGAGAACCAGGGTTCCCAGCTTCATTCCGCGCAGCGGTGTCAGGTCGCTGACCTCTGTCAGCCCGATGTCCAGCGTCTTCAGCGGGGTGCGTTTCAACGGCGCCAGGTCGCGCACCTTCGTGCCGCCCAAATGGAGTGCCGTCAGCGGCATGCCCGACAGCAGCGAAATGTCGCTCACGGGGGTATGGGTCAGGTTCAATGTACTCAACCGTAAGCCCTCCAGCCCGCGCAAGTCGCTCACGGGATTGCTGTCGAGGGCCAGTTCCGTCAGCGCGGTGGTCTGCAATGCCGTCAGGTCTTTGATGTGGTTGCCGGAGGCCACCAGTGTCTTCAGCGGCAGGCCGCTCAGCGGCGAGAGCTTAGTGATAAGGCCCTGTGTTGTGCCGCAAAGGCAACGAAGACTCACCAGACCGAACACATCGCGCACGGGTGAAAGGTCGGCAACCGCTTCGGTGGTGAAGGTCAGCCCGGTAAGTTTATCGCCCTCAAACGTTGGCTCGACGCCGCCACCAAAGCCAGGGTTGGCTTCCTTCATGCGCGCGATGAATCTCTGGAGCATTTGCTTCCCGCTAAGGTTACTGGCCGCGGCGGGTGCGCGGACCTGCGAGGGTTTGGTGGTTCTCGGCGCGGCCTTGGCGGCGATCTTCGCGCCGGATTCGCGCAGCCAGAACATCGCCGTCGTCTGGCCGTTGATCCGCTGCAACGTTGGGATGCCGCGCAGCACGGCGCCATCACGCGCGGCCAGGAAATCGCAACGCAGTTCGCGCAGCGGCATGTTGGTGAGCACGGTGAGATCGGTCACCTTGGTTTTTTGGCACCAGAGCGTCTGGAGCGGCGCACCAGCCACGGGTGAGAGGTCATGCACATCGGTGTGATCACAACTAAGCACCGTCAGCGGCATCCCGCCCAGCGGCGAGAGATCGGTCACCTGTGTGCTGCCGCAACCGAGCACCGTTAGCGGCTGCCCGCGCAACGGGCGCAGATCGCTCACGGGGTTATTCTGGCACCAGAGCGCTGTCAGCCACAGTCCGCGCAACGGCGAGAGGTCGGCAAGCTGGCCGGTGACGTTGGTGCCGCCGACGGGTACCAGCGACAGCCGCTCAAGTGTCCGCAACGCAGCGACCGGCGAAATATTCTGGACGGCGACGGTCGAGAAACCCATCTCGATCACTTTCCCGTCCGCAATCTTGCGTGTGACGCGCCCGTCGAATTCCGGGTTCAACTCGCGCAGTTTGGCGACGACTTGCGCGACCTGCTGGGTGGCGGGCAGCGAGGCGACCATGCTGCCAAACTCATCCTGCGGCGGTTCCATCTCGTGCCAGAACTCGGCGGCCGGCTGACCGTTGATCATCTCCAGTGTTCCAACGGCCCACAGCGCCTCGCGGTCGCGCGCGGCGTCGAAGTCGCAGTCGAGATGCTTTAGCGGCAGTTCGCGCAGAGCAACGAAATTTGTGACGGACGCATGCTTGCAGGCGAGCATGGCCAGCGGCATGCCACGCAACGGCGAAAGATCGCTGACTTTCGAGAAGTTGCAGTTGAGGTTCGTCAGTAGCAGACCGGCCAGCGCGGCCAGATTGGTGAGCGATTGTTTTTCGGCAGTGCCGGGACAGACAAGGCTTTGCAGGTTGGACAACGCCTTGAGCGGTGTGAGGTCGCTTGCGGCTGCGGTTGAGAACTCCAGCCCAATGACCTTGTTGTTTTCCACCGTCGGCGCGGCCTGACCGTCGAAGCCGGGATTGAGATCCTTCAGCTTGGCGATGACAGTCTGCACCTGCGTTTCCGGCGGAAGCGCGGCGACAGCGGCAATGAACACGGCGTCCACAGGTGCTGGCAACGGCGCGGTGGCCGGTGCGTTGGTGACTGGCGACGGCGGCATCGCGGGCGTCCTGCCCGTTGGGACAGACGATGCCGTCGCCGGAGCATTGGTTGTCGTTACAGTTGCCACGGTTTGAGTGGCGGCGGGCGGCTGTTGCGAGACTGCGGGCATAGGCACGGGAGCCACCGGTGGCGATACAGTTTCCTGCTTGGGTTGTGGAGCAGTTGCAGTACTGGCGCTCAATGGCACGACCCGCGATTCCGAAGTCGTTGCTTCACGCGTGGACGTTCCGCGCTCTTTCCACGGCGCCCAGAGCATCACGCCAACCAACACGACGACAGCGGCGGCACCGGCCATGCCGTAGATCATCGCAGGCGTCATTTTCGCCGGCGCGGGCTTGGGTGACTCGACAGCAACGGCGGGCGGCGAGGCCTTCGGATTTGTGAGCTGTTGGTGGACATCGTGCAAATCAGCGATGAGTTCGTCGTAGTCCTGATGGCGATCATTGGGGTGTTTCGCGAACATTTTTGCCAACAGGAGCACCACGGGCATCGGACAGGTTGGCAGCACCTTGAGGATGGTCGGCGGCGGCTCGTTAACATGCTTGTTCATGACCGAGAACACATCCGCCCCATCGTAGGGTGTCTGGCCGCTGATCATGCAGTAGAGCGTGCATCCGAGACTGTAGATATCCGAGCGCAGGTCGAGATCACGTTCGCCGCGCGCCTGCTCGGGACTCATGTAATGCGGTGTGCCCCAAGCCGTGCCGTGCAGGGTCACGCGTGCGGAATCACCGCCGACGCAGCGGGCCAGACCCAGGTCGCCGAGTTTCACCTCGCCGTTGGTCGACAGGAAAATGTTGTCCGGCTTGATGTCGCGGTGAACGAGGCGGGCCTTGTCCCACGCGTAGCGGAGCGCTTCGGCGAGATACACGCAGATGGCAATCGCCTCGGTCGTTTCCAGCCGTCCGTGACGTTCGAGGCGGCGCGCCAGCGTCTCACCCTCGACATACTCCATGGCGATGTAGTGCGTGCCGTCTTGTTCGCCGGCGGAGTAGATGGCGACAATGCCCAGGTGGTTGAGTTGCGCGGCCGCGGTCGCTTCGCGCCGGAAGCGGGCGACGTATTCTGCGTCGCCGGCGAGGTGGGGCGCGAGCACCTTCAGCGCGACGGTGCGATTGAGCATCGGCTGGCGTGCGCGATAAACTGAGCCCACTCCGCCTTGCCCGACCTTCTCAACAATCTCGTAACCCGCGATTGAGTCGTTTTTGGGCATCGAATGATGCCAAGTCTAGCCGTAAAGGAGGTCGAGTCAACGACGGTTTCTGCGCCGCTTCACCGTTGGCGCGTGCCATGCGCTCCGTATCCGGCGCGGTGCTTCCCGTCGTGGTCGTGATACCGGCTGACGTGGTTACTCCACGCCGTCCCAGCAATAGGTGCAGAGCTTCTCCTTCGGCAGGCCGATGGACGCAACGAGGTCGTCAAGTTGCTGATACTGGAGCGTGGTCAGCGCCAATCGCTGGCGGATTCGTTCAACCATCGCGTGATACTTGTCGCTATTGTGGTCGGCATACTCCGCCGGTGGCGGGCCGTCGTGGCCTTCCATTTCCTTGGCCGCGCGCCGTCCGGCGAGGTCGAGTTCTGATTTCGACCGGGAGAAGTTCAGGAACTTGCAGCCGTGGATCAACGGCGGACAGGCAGGACGCATGTGGACTTCCTTCGCGCCGTAGTCGTAGAGCCGGTGGACCGTGTCCTTGAGCTGCGTGCCGCGCACGATCGAGTCCTCGCAGAAAAGCAGCCGCCGGCCCTGGATCAGCTCCTTGATCGGGATGAGCTTCATGCGGGCAACGAGGTCGCGCATGGACTGGTCCTGCGGCATGAAACTGCGGGGCCAGGTGGGTGTGTATTTCACAAAAGGCCGCCGGTAAGGCACGCCTTTCTCGGTGGCGTAACCAATGGCGTGGCCCGTGCCGGAGTCTGGAATGCCGGCGACAACATCCACTTCAATCTTGTCCTTCTTGGCAATCGCGGCGCCGCTGCGATTGCGCGAGTCCTCGACGTTGATGCCCTCATAGCAGGACGCTGGATAACCGTAATAGACCCAGAGGAACGAACACACCTGGCAACGCGGCCTCGGTAGGATCACCTGCTCGATGCCCTCCGGCGTCAACCGCACCACCTCGCCCGGGCCGAGATCGCGCACGGTTTCATAGCCGAGGTTGGGGAAGGCGCACGTCTCCATCGTCGCCGCGTAGCCGTCATCCGAGTTTTTCCCGATGATGATGGGCGTGCGGCCCAGTTTGTCACGCGCGGCATACACGCCCTTGTCGGTCAGCAGGAGAATCGAACAGGACC
>JBAZIR010000086.1:0-17431 GCA_041651735.1 Verrucomicrobiia bacterium
CGCGCCTCGCCGTCGAGCATCTCGAAGCCAAGATACTCCGCAATGGCACCGTAAAAACCACCGAGCGAGTCGGGTGCATACCATTCTTTGATCCGGTGCAGGCCGTGCTCGTCACCGTAGCCAAGCCATTCGGCGGCATACTCGCCGTTGCCGTGGAGGCTCATGACCGCCGCCCGCTCGCAGCCCGACCCGTAGAATGCCGACGCCGCGTGGGCCAGATGATGCTGAAAGCGCATCACGCGGACCTTGGCTGGTTGGATGCCGATCTGCGGCAACATCCCTTGCAGACTCTGGATGTCCTGCCGGTAACGACGATTGCCGCCGAACACCGCCGTCAACGCTTCGGCCGGCGCATACCCGTGGCGCAACGCAAACTGCCAGCGTGCCGGGGAATTGAAGAGCGGAATTTTGGCAAAGGGACAGGCGACCACTTGCACTTTCGACGGTTCGAGGCCGGCAAATTCCAGGCACCATCGCGCCGCCATCTCCGGCTGGAGATTTCTGGAGTGCTTGATCCGGTTGAATCGCTCCTCCTCAGCGGCTGCGACAACCTTGCCGTCCACCACGAGCACCGCGCTGGGGTCATGTCCACCAGCTCCGCTCAATCCAAGGATCACCATACGGCGCACTCTACTGGCACGCGGTCTGAACCGTCAAGCAAGGGGCGGGCGACCGGATGATTTCGGATTCTTCGCGCGAGAGACTCACTGCGCTTGACCCGCCGTGCCAGCGCATTAGAGTCCATCGCGTCAGACATTGGAGACCGTGGCACACATTTTTGTTTGGACGAGAATCAGTTCATGGCCGCTGCTGATCCACAACCGAAGAAGCGGAACCTGAAACACGTTGGCGTCGTCGCGTTTGCCGTCGTGCTCGCAGGTTTGTTGTGTTGGTGGCCATGGCGCAAGCCTTCTTCCAACACTCCAACGCCCCAACACTCCGTTCCCTCTTCCGCCCTGAGGCAGCCCGGCTCTATCTTCACCAATTCCATCGGCGGAGAGATGGTTTTCATCCCGGCAGGTGAGTTCATGATCGGCAGCACACCGGAGGAGCGGGCGCAGGCCAGGGCGATGGGCGCGACGGAGACACAAGTGGAAAACGAAGGCCAGCAGCCTCGTCGCTCGCAGATTCGCAACGGCTTCTGGATTGGCAGGACCGAGGTAACGGTGGATCAGTGGCAACAGTTCGTCAACGATTCCCACTACCAGTCGGATGCGGTCACGGGTTTGGCAGTCTTGGATTCGTATCCCGAAAAAAGGCCGGAAGATCATCCGATGGCTTGGGTCACATGGAGCGACACTGTGATGTTTTGCGAATGGCTCACCCAGAAGGAGCGACGCACGAACCGTCTGCCGGAGCGCTACACCTACCGTTTGCCGTCGGAAGCCGAGTGGGAATACGCCTGCCGGGCCGGGAGGAAAGGGACGATGTTCTGGTGGGGTGACTCGCCAGCGGATGGCAACGGCCGGCTGAATTGGCGCGAACTCAGCGGCGGCGCGAAATCAACTTCCCCGGTGGATGTCTTCGGCATGCGGGGTCGGAACAGTTTCGGCCTGGCCGATACGCTGGGCAATGTCCGCGAACTCTGCCTCGACGCGTGGGACGCCAGCGGTGCTGCCGCGGATTTTTGCGCAGATTACACCCGGAGCAAGGGCCGGGTACTCAAGGGCGGCAGTTACAGAAGACTCCCCTTCGACGCGCGCTGCGCCCGGCGCTGGCCGTGCCTCTACTCATACGGCAGCGGGGACATTGGTTTTCGCGTGGCTTGCGGAGTCAATCTCTCCAACGAGACCGCGCGGGTCCTTATGAAACTGGTGACGCCCGGCGCAAAATCTTCGCCGTCGGGAACGCCGCCTTCAAAGAAATCGCCGTGAGGTTGTTTCCTTGCCTTCTGCGCCGAATGCGCCAGATTCTCAGCAATCCATGACCGCCATAGACACCATCACTCTGGCTGCGGCTGCTGCCGCCGCGGGCGCCGTCAACGCCGTCGCGGGCGGAGGAACCATGTTGACGTTCCCGACGTTGCTGCTCGTCGGCACGCCGGCTACCGTTGCCAACGCCACCAGTACGCTGGCGCTGGTCATCGGCACCGCTGGCAGCCTGTTCGGCTACCGCCGGCAGATCGCAGCCGTGCGGCCGTGGCTGCGGAGGTTTGTGCCGGTGAGCCTGATCGGCGGTCTGCTCGGCGGCATCCTGCTCACCTGCACCGGGGAAAAGATTTTTGCGAATATGGTGCCGTTCCTGTTGCTGTTCGCGACGATCCTGTTCCTGGCGCAGGGGCCGTTCCGCCGCTTCGCCGGCCTCTCCGACAAAGGCGGCCCCGTCTCGCCGCACCATCACACCGTCTGGGCGGCGGTTCTGTTCCAGTTTTTCGTCGCGCTCTACGGCGGCTACTTCGGTGCGGGCATCGGCATCCTCATGCTCGCCTCGCTGGGCTTCCTCGGCCTGACCGACATCCACGAGATGAACGCGCTCAAGACCATCCTGGGTTCGCTCATCAACCTCGTCGCCGCCGCCTGGTTCATCTGGGCCGGCCTGATTGAGTGGCCGAAAGCGGTCGTCATGACCGGCGGCGCGCTGGTCGGCTACTACCTCGGCGCGCACTTCTCCCAACGCATCCCCCAATCCCGCGTCCGCCAGATCATCACCGCCATCGGTTTCACCATCTCCGCGGTGATGTTCTACAAACAATTTGTGCGGTAGAAACGGGAGCGGTCGGCGTTGTGGCGTGGGGGAAAAAGCGATGGCGACAGTTCCGTTATGGCTCAGGGGCCAAACCCAGGAACTGAGATCGGTTTTGCCCGCGTTGCCTGAGCTTTTAATGAGGATCCTAGTCCGTGGACACATCGTCCTCATACCTGACACTCTTCGGCAATGCTGAACACCGACCTGAGTGTGTTGGGAGATCGCATCCGCCAAAGGCGGAAAACTCGTGGCTGGACGCAAGAAGAGTTCGCAGACAAGGCCGGCATCGATCGAAGCTATGCGGGCGGGATCGAACGCGGTGAGCGAAACATTACCTTTACAGTCCTCTGCCAGCTCTGCGCAGCCTTGGATTGTGACGTGGCCGCACTCACGAAAGGACTGCCACAACAGTTCAAAAAATGAGATGTCGGCGCACCATCATCGTTTTTGACAAAGGTCGGATCGCGCGGAATGCCGATTGGGCTGCCGTTTATAAGAGCTATGTGCGCAGTATTCGGAGCATTGACCACCCGGAGGGTTCAGGGAGGTTGACGCTGCGACGAAAAGTTCGTCTCCCAAACGGCCAGTGGCATCGCAATGGCGTGAACCATTTGCGCACTCGCTTCCTTCAACACATGGTGAATGTTGAGCGATGGCAGGCTGAGCAGAACGTAGATATTGGCCGGAACAGACAGCAACCACAGCTTTCACTGTATCCGTCCGGCAAGCGTTATCGTGAACCCATCACGAGTGATTTTGGTGGATTCGATTTTCTCACCCAAACGCCAAGAGGTTTGCGCGTGGCGATTGAATGGGAAACGGGGAACATCTCCAGCTCTCACCGCAGCATGAACAAGCTTACGATTGCGCTTTCCTCTGGAATCATCGATGCGGGAGTTTTGATTGTGCCTAGTCGCGATTGTTACGAGCACTTGACGGATCGCATCGGGAACATAGGCGAGCTATCCGGCTACTTACAGCTCTGGGCATCCGCGAAGGTTGGTGTCCAGCGTGGGCTGCTGGCGATCACGGTGGTCGAGCATGACGCGCTCACAGACAATGTGGCGGTGCCTTATCTCGGGATGGGCAACGACGGTCGCGCGGCGCAGGGCCGCGCTAGGCCGCAGGATTGAAAAGACTCTGCTGCGCGCCATCGTCTTCTGCGGGGCGCAGGCATTCGTGCGCGTTAATCCGGTAGGCCTTTGAAAGAGGCTTCCCAGCCTTCCGGCGGCGCTCAAGATCATGGCGAGTGAACAGGGTGTTCTTGTTCCGGTGAATCTCGGCGAGGTGCTGCCGGTCCGCATCGATGTTGACGAACCTCTTTACAATGGAGGAACAATCGAGTTCGCTGCCAATCCATCGGCGACCAGTCAACTCGGCCGCGACAAAAGTTGTCCCGGAGCCGCCAAATGCATCCACCACGAGTGAGCCTGGATCACTCGCCATCGAGATAATCCGATCCATCAACTTCAATGAGAGCGCGTTCTCCTCTCGCTTCTTGTATTTCTTGTGTCGTACGGGAGGAATGTCCGTCCAAACATCGGAGAGATTTACGCCCGCCGGATTCATCTTATCCTTGTAACCACCATAGTCGCGAAGCTCGCCTCCGCAGTGGCGGCAGCATGGCACCGGCATCCGATCTGGATGAAATATCCCCGGTTTCTTCCCCTTGATGAAATACAGAAGGGAGTAATGTGAAGGATAGAGCCGCTTTTGAATAGGCAGGGAGTATTTGATATCGACAGCGACCCAGTGGCGGAAAGTCAGACGCTGCCTCAGCCAAGCTCCTAGTGGAAGATTCCACTTCGGAAGGTTCCAAAGGAAAAGTGAACCACCGGGCGCCAGCACGCGGGCGCATTCGTCTAGCCATGTTTGGCACCACTCAATGTATTCCGTATCGGCTCGCGAATCGTTAATATTGGAAGAGTATTTTTTCCCTAGGTTAAAAGGCGGATCAGCGAATACCAAATCTGCAGACTCTTCCTCAATGGTCTTGAGGAATCTGATACAGTCTGCTTGGAAAAGGCGTCCAAGGTGTGTTTCTAAAATGGGACTCATAGTCCGTATTCATGCTACGACTCGCTGGGTTCATTGGCAAGGCTGGGATTGACGGCGTGGGAAAACTTCTTGCGCCTATATGCCGGGAGAAATGTGTTACTTCTCAGCTTCCGCGACATCGGCTCTTATTTGGATTCATCATCGTTGCAGAACCGAAGTGTCGTCAAACCGGAACATTTCGAGAATGGAGCGGCTTGATGTTCGACGGCGGGCGATTCAGTATTGTTTCAGATGCGAGCATGATAACAAACTGCGCACTCCAATTCCGCGCCGCCTCGCTGCTGGGGCTGGCCGTCTGGCTTCTGTCGGCCGCGACGGGGCATGCGACGACGTTGTTGATTGAGGCGGAAAGTTTGGAAACCACTGGCGGCTGGCAAAGCGTGCGCGAGACCCAGGGCGTGCGCGAGTTCCTCTGGTCGGGGGCAAAGGACCGGCCCGCGCCGGCGGCGGGCGCGATCGAGTTGCCGAAGGCGGGACGCTGGCGGCTGTGGGTGCGCAGCAAGGATTTCCCGAAGGACCGGCCCGGCATCCGTAACTTCACCGTGCGGATCGGCGCGACGCGCCCGGTGAAGGTGTTCGGCAAACACAAGCAGGAGGGCATCCACGGCTGGGAGTGGGAGGACGGCGGCACGTTCGAGCTGCCCGCGGGGCCGACGCTGGTGGTGATTGGTGAATCGAGCACGGCGTCGGCCCGCTGCGACGCGCTGGTGCTAACAGACAGCCTCAGCTATCAACCGAAAGGTTTCCCGCACGCGCTGGGCAAAACGACGGCGAAGACGGTTCCACTGACTCTGAAGCTCGCCGGCGGGAGCCAGCAGCTTTTGCCGCCATCGCTCCAGCACATTGAGCCGGAAGCGGCGGCGACGCTCGCGAACGATGCGGTGCGCTGGACGTTTCATCGCGCGTCAACGGCGGGCGGGCCGGCGGTGGCATTGCGGGCGGCGTTGCGCGACGGTGGCGAATGGAAACCACTGCGGGCCGGGCCGGACGCGGAAGGTTATCGCGTGTTGTTCCGGCCGAAGGAGAGCGACCCGAAGATCATTGCGACACACGTTCATCCAGCTTGGGACATCAGCCTCAGCGCGGAGATCGAGGTTGGCGCGGGCGGCGCGTCAGCGAAGACGCGCGCGGGGCCGCCGACGGCGCCGTGGACGGCGGGACAGTGTTTTGCGCTGCGACCGGCGACGGTCCGGCAGGTGGACAGCCGGACGGTGGAGCTTGGTTTCCAGCCGCTGCCGGTCGGCCAACTGAAGGCAACGTGGCGGCTCGGCGGCGGGCAGTCGCAAGCGCAAGTAACGCTCGATTTCACGCCGAACGGGCCGGGGCATTTCTCGCTCGGCTATCACGGCCTGGTCGCTGCGGCGCCGGAAGATGTGGATTTTCTGCGGCTTCCGTTCATGTATTACGGCAAACGTTTCCCGGCGCAGCCGGTGACGCTGCTGAACTCGCACACACCGACGCCGCTGGCGCTGGTGAACCGCGATGGCGCGTCGTTCGCGCTCGTGGCCGAGCCGGAGGATCTGCCGTTCGAGTGGGCGAGTCCGCGGAACTCGCGCTATGCGTTTGGCCTCCGCAACGAGACGGGGCAGGCGCAGCCGCTGCTCTATGCGCCGGTGCTCGGCCAGCCCGGCAGCGCCAGCGCGGACGGCGGGCCGTTGCGCGCGCGGTTCCGCGTCTGGCTGCAATCGGGCGACGGGTACGCGGCGTATCGGCGCGTGGCGACGGAGATGTTCGGGTTGACTGACTACCGGAGGCCGGCGTATGCGTCGCTGTCGGACGCCGCGCTGAATCTGCTCGACCTGATCCGCAACGAGCAGGCTTCCGGCTGGGATGCGCGCGCGAAGGGGCCGTGGAACATCGAGAGCCGCAACGTCGTTTCGCATTCGTCGCCGCTGACCTACCTGAGCTACTACCTGCTCACGGGCGACGAGGACGTTTACCGCCGGTTCGCGCTGCCGGCGCTGGAGTTCATGATTTCGCGGTCCGGCGCGCACTTCGCCGCGGAGCGCGAGATCGGCGACAACTACTATCACCACCAGCCGATGCGCGGGCCGATGTCCACGTATGGCGCGGCGGTGTTCGCAAGCGCGTATGCGATGACGCACGGCCGCTCGCTGGCACTGGGCGGGTTCTGCCTCGACGACAAGGGCCAGCCGCGCGTGACGAAAGGCTACAGCCACGTGCAGCCGTTCGAGGACGCGTTGGCGCTCTACCGGCTGACGGGCGAGGCGCGCTGGCGGGACGCGGCGGTGAAGGCGGCCGACAAATACATCGCCGGAAACATCACGCGGCTGCCGACGAAAGACCTTGGCGTGATGCCGTTCGTGAACATGAGTTTCGTGCCGGACTGGGAAGGATTGCTGCACGTCTATGACGCGACGGGCGAACGACGGTTTCTCGACGCGGCAGTGACAGCGGCGCGCGGGCTGGTGACGACGTTGTGGACGCAGCCGCCCGTGCCGGCCGGCAATACGACGATTCATCCGGGCGGAAACTACTCCAGCGCGACGCACGTCTGGTGGTTTGGCGACAAGCGCTACCGGCGCGGCTTCGTCGAGGGCGCGCAGCAGACCAGCGACGAAAAGGCGAAGTTCGACCTGCCGCCGGCACGGCTGCCGGAGAAACGCGTGCCCGCATGGCAGGTGAGCAACGTCGGCCTGGGCCTGGAGCAGCCGTGCACATACACGCGCGGCAGCCGGCACGCGAACATCACGATGAATTGCTGGGCGCCGAATCTGTTGCGCCTGGCGCGGCTCACGGGCGACGACCTGTTTCGCATCGCGGCGCGCAACGCGACCGTTGGCCGCTTCGGCAACTATCCGGGTTATTACATTGACGGCATGACCGACCGGTATCAGCAGCCGGATTATCCGGTCGCCGGGCCGGACGTGACGTGGCTCTACTTCCACCACATCCCGCCGTTCGCAGCCTACGTGCTCGATTACCTCTTCACCGACGCCGAGACGCGATCGAAAGGCGCGGTGAGTTTCCCTTCGGTGCGCCAGTGCGGCTACGTATGGTTCGACAACCGGCTGCGCGGCTACGCGCCGGGCAGGGTCTGTGGCCAACCCGCGTGGCCGTGGCTGCACCGCACGGCGGCGACGGTGGACACCATCAACGTGGACCGCGTCCTGGCGCACGGCGGCGGAAAGTTTCACGTCGTGCTGCTCAACCAGGTCCGCGAAGAGCAGACGGTGCGCGTGAAATTCGACCCGCAGGCGCTCGGCCGGTCCGTGGACGGCGCGAAGCTCTCCGTGCGGCTGGACAATCGCTCCGCCCCGCCACTGCGCCTGAAAGACGGCGCGGTCACGCTGAAGCTGCGGCCACTCGGCATTGCAGCGCTGACGCTCGATGGCGTGAAGATTGACGTGCCAACGCATCGCGCCGCGCCGCCGTCACGACTGCCGCTGCCAGACAAGAGCGGCCTGCGGCGGCAACCGGTCGCCGGCACGAAGCTGGAGGCCATCGGCACGGAGATCTGCGTGCCACCGTTCACGTGGCGCGACCTCTACGTTTACGTCGCAGCCGGCCTCGACGACTGCAAGAGCGCGACGCTTCGCTATCGCGTCGGCGACAACGCCGAGCAGCAGGTGAAGGTCACTCGCTTCCCATGGGAGTTTTCGGTGCGCGTGGATGACGTGCGCTCCCCGATCACCTGGACCGTGGAAGCGCAGACAGGAACCCCCGATGACCCCAGCCGCCGTTGAATCGCTCATCCTTGACGGCATCGCCGTCCGCGACGGTGAGCGGCTCGCGTTTCGCGGCACGCACTGGACCTGGCGGCGCGGCGAGCAGTGGGCCATCCTCGGCCCCAACGGTTCCGGGAAATCCCTTCTTGCGCTCGCGCTATGCGGCAAAGCGCCGGTCGTGCGCGGCGAAATCCGCCACGGCATCGAGGACGATCCCGCGTCGAAAGAAACCGTCGCGTTGCTCTCGCCGCACATCCAGCGCGAGATGATCCTTCGTGAGAGTTCCTTCTATCAGTCGCGCTGGCACAGTGGCCTCGGCGAAGGACAGCGCACCGTCGCGCAGTTCCTGTCACAAGCGAGCGTCGAGGAGATCAACCCGTTCGAGGTCGGCGCGCGCCGGGGCGACGCGCGGGAGTTCCGGCAGCGGCGGGAGCGTTTCGTCCGCTGGCTCGGGATCGCACCGCTGCTGCGCCGGAAACTCATCCACCTCTCCAACGGTGAGCAGCGCAAGGTGCTGCTGGCCCACACGCTGGTGCGCGCGCCTCGGTTGTTGATCCTCGACGATCCGTTCGGCGGACTCGACGTGGCCACGCGCCAGCGGCTGCGCGAAGTCATCGCGCGGCTGATGCGCGGCGGGTTGCCGGTGCTCGTCATCACGAGCCGCCCTGATGAGATTCCGCCGGGGACAACGCACCTCTTGCTCGTGAAGAATCGCCGCGTCGTTGCCCAGGGAACGAAAGCCGCAATGCTGGAACATCCGCTGGCACGACGGCTTCGCAGGAGCCGGATCCAGGAGGCTCGTATTCCCTCCACGACTCCAGAACGCCTCCTCGCGTCAACGCCTGCAAACCTTTCTCCGCTCATCGAACTCAACCACGTCACCATCCAGCGCGGCCGCCGGCGCATTCTCGACGACGTCTCTTGGACCGTGCACCGTGGCGAGCATTGGGCGTTGCTCGGCCCGAACGGCTCCGGCAAGACCACGCTCTTGAGCCTCATCCAAGGAGACAACCCGCAAGCCTATGCGCTTGACCTCCGGCTCTTCGGCACGCGGCAGCACTCGACCCAAACGCTCTGGCACACGCGCCAGAAGATCGGCTGGCTCTCGCCAGAACTGCACCAGCATTACCCGACGGCGTGGTCGTGCCTCGATGTGGTTTGCTCCGGTTTTTTCAACAGCATCGGCCTCCACCAACACTGCACGGGCCGCCAGCGCACCGCCGCCCGCCGCTGGCTGCGCGAGTTCGGCCTGGCGGAAAACGCCGGCGCGGTGTTGGACGAGTTGGCGTTGGGCGACCAGCGGATGGTCCTGCTGGCTCGCGCGGTGGTCAAGAGGCCGAAGCTGTTGATCCTCGACGAGCCTTGTCAGGGCCTCGACATCGCGCATCGCCGCACCGTGCTCGACACGGTGAACCGCGTGATTGCGCAGACTGGTGCGACTCTGATCTTCGTCACCCACCATGCAAAGGAAATGCCGCGTTGCGTCAGTCGCATCCTTCAACTGAAATCGGGCCGGGTTGTCAGGGACATGCGGCGGGCCGGCTGTTGACGGCGCGGTTCTTCACCGCCGACGAATCCACTCGGGGCGCGAGTAGCGGGTTTGCACGAGTTGCTCGGTGATTTCCCGCGGCCATGTGATCAGTGGATCGTCAGCGGCCCACGCCAGACGCAAGCCCTGGTCGAGCCAGGCGGCGTCGGCGGGGAAGTTGGTGACGAAATCCGTGTGCAGCCGGCTGGCACGGTAGGCGGGCTGGCGCGGCGGTTCGCGCAGGTAACGGCTGAGCCGGTCTAGGGGAAAGTTGTAGAGCAGCGTGCCGTGGTGGAGCAACCAGTTGCGGCGGCGGCGCTGGGCGTTGCCGGAGAACTTCCTGCCGTCGAGACATAGATCGCTCGTGCCGTCAAAACCGACGTGCGGCGCCTTGGTCATCAGCACTTCGGTGATGCGGTCGAGGATCAGGAAATGTGAGCGAGAGACATCGTTCAACTCCGGGCGCCGGCGCATGTCGAGCACGAGCGAGAAGTTCAGGCAGCCGGGACCGATCAGTACTGTGCCGCCACCGCTGACGCGACGCCGCACGGGCACATTGTCGGCGGCGCAGGCCTCCTCATTCACATCGTCGGCGATGCGGCAGAAACAGCCGAGCACGACGCACGGCGAGGCAACTTCCCATGTGCGAAGCATTTCCGTGCCGTCGGTTTGCTCGGCCAACGTCAGCAGCGCCTCATCCAGCGCGAGGTTCTCCTCCGGTGTCGGCAATGTGAGGTCGAGGAATTGCATCTGAATCCATCCGACGGCGTCCTGCCGCCACTTCGCAGCGAGATTACGTTACTCGCCCGAAAAGCTCAACGCAAACGGCTGACGACTGCAACAGGAGAGGAGATCGGCGCGGCCATTCATTTCTCCGCAGCGTTCTGCTTCAACTTGGCGAGCGCCGTTTGTTCGTGCAGAATTCGCTTCTGCAGATCGCTTTCTGGAAGGAGAGTTCGGGACGCTGATAACTCAATCGAGACCCCGGGGCACTCCCGCTCAAATAGAAACTGCGCCCGTACCGCGTGGAAGTCCGACGTGACCACGATCAATTGGCTGAACCCGTGCCGCTCGATGATAGGTCGGCACAGTTTCGCGTCCTCGATGGTGTTTGAACTTTCCGCGCACTCCACGAATGCCTCGTCGGGAATCCCACGTGTCTTAAGGTATTCACGCACGTAATGGCCATGAGGCCAGCTCGTGGTATTGAAGTGCGCTCCCCATCCACCGGTGGGGAGGATTCTCGATCCGGGATGGCTCTGATATTCCTTCAGTGCCTGCTCACATCGCTCCCTGGCAATGCTGGAGAGCGTTCCGTTCTCGTCATTGGGCGCCCCCAAAACAACAATGGCTGTCATGGTCTCGTTCATTTAACGACCCAAGCTGAGACACCGCCAACATGCAACGCAGTCCGCGATAGCGGAACTGAAAGCGCCATCCCGGGTTACCAGCAGCGATTTGTCAGGCAGCTTGTGTGTTGACTCTCTGATTTGCATGTTTACGCGATACCCTCCACGTCCATACAAGCACAATTGACACCCGCCCTGCAACTGGAACGCTTTCTCGGGCTTCGCTGCATCCGGCTTGTTGGGCGCTTCGGCTTTCACCGTTTTTGGGATGGTGTTGCCTTCTTGGTTTTCGCGTGCCGGTCGCGCATGGTCGCGTTGTAGGCTGCAACCTCAGCGACGAACGCCTCGCTGACACAGCAACCACCGACAATCTGAACGCGATAACCAGTAGTCTCGTCCACCAACGGCTTGCTTGCTGACCAAGGCTTGCCGAAATACAAAATTCGAAGCTCCCCGGCCTTGATGTCTTTGGTGGCCGTCTCTTGGCCTCGATTCTTTGCGGCTGCGATGGCCTCCGGGCTGTTGTTGGTGGACATTTCGGAACTGGTGATTGGGGACTTCTCTGCGGCGCGAGTCGGCCAAGCAACGGTTGTGGTGATCAGCGTGATGAGGAAAACGATTGTTTTCACGACTATTTGACGGGCATTGTGGCTCAACACTCCTTTGACGCCCAACATTCTTAATGGGACAAGGTTTTCAGCAAAAGACAAACAGACAACTCCACCCATTTGTGCGCGTGAATAGACGGCGGAAAATGTTGTGTCAAGCACATTGGCAAGCAGATACAACGCCAAGGCGAGATTCGAGCCAAGCTTGAGTTTGTCTTTTGCACTTACCGCGCCGTATGGGAAAAGACAAACTCGAACAGCCAGTGCGGTATCCCGGAAGATACGCATGTCATGCGCAAGCCCAGCCCCGGCGTGGAAAGCCCGCTGGACGCCGGCTACGGCGTGAAGTCCTGGTCCTTCTTCAGACGCGCGCAGAAAGCGGCGACGAGCTTGGCGCAATTCTCCAGGTCGTCGAGCGAGAGCAGTTCGTTGGGCGTGTGCATGTAGCGCAATGGAACCGAGAGCAGGCCGGTGGCCATGCCGGCGCGGGTGCGCTGCATGATGTTGGCGTCGGTGCCGGTGCCGCCGGCGGCCGTGCTGATCTGGTAGGGAATCTTTTCCTTCTTCGCCGTCTCGACGAGGAGATCGAAGACCACGGGGTTGATGTTGGCGCCGCGGCAAATCTTCGGGCCTTTGCCAATCTGATAGTCGCCAACCTTTTTCTTGTCGATGCCGGGGCAGTCCGTGGCGTGGCCGACATCCAGGGCGATGCCAACCCCGGCCTCGCTGGCGAATGCGCTGGTCTGCGCACCGCGCAGGCCGATCTCCTCCTGCACCGTGGAGACGCCAACGATGCAGGCGTCGAACTTGCGGCCGTGCAACAGGCGCAGCGTTTCGGCGACGATCCATGTGCCCATCTTGTTATCGAACGCCATCGAGACCACGCGGTTGTGGGCCAGTTCGGTGAACGGCTGCACGAAAACGCCCGCGTCGCCAAGGGAAACGAGTTTCTCGGCGTCCTTCTTGGACTTCGCGCCGATATCCACGTAGAGGTCGTCCATCTTCGGCACGCGCTTGCGGTCGTCGTCGTCCATGAGGTGGATGGCTTTGCGGCCAATGACGCCGGGCACGAGGCCGCCCCGGGTCATGATGACGATGCGTTGGGAAACGGCAACGGTCGGGTCCACGCCGCCGATTCTGTCCACGTAAAGGAAACCGTCGTCGGTGATGAACTGGACGATGAAGCCGATCTGGTCGCAGTGGCCGGCGAGCATGACGCGCGGGCATCCGGCGGGATTGCGGATGCCGAAGACGTTGCCCATCACGTCGGTCTTGACCTCGTCGCACCACGGCCGGATGCGCTCGCGGACGAGCTGCTGGACTTGCTGTTCGTAGCCGGACGGGCTGGGCGTTTCAACGAGTTGTTTAAGGAAAGCCTTGGAGTCGGGGTTCATGATGTGGGAGTCCCTTGTAATATGCAATGTGTCATGGGCGATCAATCGGCCTTCGGGCCGGAGGAAACGAGATCGGCGGCGGTGTCCTTGAACTGATCGAAGTTCTGGATGAACAGGCGCGCCACCTCGCGAGCCTTGGCGTCGTATTCAGCGGGGTTCTTCCACGTCTTGCGAATGTCGAGAACTTCCGCGGGGACACCGGGGCAACGCTTCGGCACCTGAAAGCCGAACACCGGGTCGATCGCCATCGGCTGGCGGTCGAGTTCGCCTTTGAGGATGGCGTGGACGGTGGCGCGATTGTAGGCCAGTTCGATGCGGCTGCCGACGCCGCACGGGCCGCCGACCCAGCCGGTGCTGACGAGATAACATCGGACGTTGTGCTCGCGTATCTTTTTCGCCAACAGCTCGGCATAGACGCGCGGCGACAGCGGCAGGAACGGCGAGCCGAAACAGGCGCTGAACGTCGCCTGCGGTTCACGGCCCATGCCCGCCTCGGTGCCGGCGAGACGCGCGGTGTAGCCGGAGAGGAAATGATACATGGCCTGCCGATCGTCGAGCCGCGCCACGGGCGGCATCACGCCGAACGCGTCGGCGGTGAGGAAGACGATGGAACGCGGATGACCGCCGACACCGCTGTCAATGGCGCTGGCGATGAAATCCACCGGGTAGGCAGCGCGCGTGTTCTCGGTGATGGAGGCATCGTCGAAATCCACCTCGCGCGTGTCGAGATCCATCACGACGTTCTCGACGACCGCGCCGAAGCGGATGGCGTCCCAGATTTGCGGCTCGCGCTCGTGACTGAGGCGGATGCACTTGGCGTAGCAGCCGCCCTCGAAGTTGAACACGCCGTTGTCGCCCCAGCCGTGCTCATCGTCGCCGATGAGGCGGCGGTCGGGATCGGCGGAGAGTGTGGTCTTGCCGGTGCCGGAGAGTCCGAAGAAGAGCGCCACGTCGCCGTCCTTGCCGACGTTGGCCGAGCAATGCATCGGGCAGACGCCTTGTTGCGGCAGGACATAGTTGAGGCAACTGAAGACCGACTTCTTCATCTCGCCGGCGTAGTGCGTGCCGCCGATGATGACCGTGCGCGAACCGAAGTCCACGCAGATGAACGCCTCCGACCGCGTGCCGTCGGTGGCGGGATCGGCGAGGCACTTCGGCGCGCAGATCACCGTGAACGCCGGCTGGTGCCCGTTGAGTTCCTCCGGCGCCGGCCGGCGGAAGAGCTGCCGCGCAAACAACGAATGCCACGCCTGCTCCGTGATCACACGGATCGGCAGGCGATGCCGCTCGTCTGCGCCGACGAAGCCGTCGAACACAAAGACCTCGCGGTTCTTAAAATGGGTGGTGACACGCTGGCGCAGTTCCTGAAACTGCTCGCGCGACATCGGCTGGTTGACCTTGCCCCACGCGATCTGGCCCTCGCTGGTCGGCTCCTTGACGACAAACCGGTCGTTGGGCGAGCGGCCGGTGCGCCTGCCGGTGAGTGTGACGAGCGCGCCGGTGTTGGCGAGACGGCCCTCGCCGCGGCGCAGGCTCATCTCCACAAGCGCCGCGACGGGCAGGTTGCGATGAACCGGCCCGGTTTCAACAAGACCGTGCGACGCCAGATTGAAGTGGTTAGGCATAATTGAGCGTCTGCTTTTACCGACTTCCGCCGCAACCGCAATCATATTCGCACAACAAGAAAAACGGCGTTCCGTAAAGGTATTCCCGCTTGGTCTCGCGAACCCGTTGCGGTATTTTCGGCGCGTCCATTTCCAACCCAGAAGCCAACATGACAACCCAACCCGACAATTCGCTCGATCAGCATGTCACCCGCCGCGCGGCGATCAGCGCGGCCCTGGCGGCGGCAGGCGGCGCGGCGGCGTTTGCCCACAGCGTCGCCGGCGCAGCCGAGGCAGCCAAGCCCGATGCGCGCCGCGCGTCGCCGAAACGCTACGATATGAAGAAGTCCATCAACCTCTGGGCGTTCCCCTATCCCGATCGGATGAACCTGGAGGAGTGTCTGCGGCTGGCCAAGGCCGCGGGCTTCGATGCCGTCGAGTTGAACTACGACCTCGACAACGACCTCTCGCCAAAAGCCGGCCCGGCAGAGTGCCGCGCCATTCGCAAGCTGGCCGACAAGATCGGCATCGCCATCAGCGGCCTTTGCTCGTTCCTGTTCTGGCCGTATCCGCTGACCAGCGGCGATCTGATCAAACGCGAGCGGGGATTGGAGCTGGCCGCGAAGATGATCCAGGCGGCGCATGATGTGGGCACCGACAATCTGCTGGTCGTGCCCGGCGCCGTGAACATCCCGTGGCGGACGGACTACGAGCCGGTGCCCTTCAATGTGTGCGACCGGCGTGCCCGCGAGGCGGTGGCCGGACTGCTGCCGACGGCAACGAAGCTCGGCGTCTATCTCAACATCGAAAACATTTTCTTCAACGGCTATCTCATGACGCCGGCGGAAATGAACGCGTTCGTGGACAGTTTCCAGAGCGAGCACGTGCAGGTTCATTTCGATACCGGCAACATCATGCTCTTCCATTACCCGGAACACTGGATTCCGGCGCTCGGCAAGCGGATCAGGAACGTTCACCTGAAGGAGTTCTCCAAGAAGGCGACTGATCATTCGCTGGAATGTTTCCGGCCGTTGCTCGACGGCACGACGAACTGGCCGGCGGTGATGGAAGCGTTCGACCAAGTCGGCTATCGCGGCTACCTGACCTTCGAGTATTTTCACCCGTATCCGCACTACCCGGAGGCGCTGATTTACCAGACCGCCGACTCGATGGACCGGCTGCTGGGCTTGAAGACTGCGTGATGGTAAAATTGCACTGGAGCCACAGGACGCTCCCATCCAACTGACAACTGTGAAACACAAACAACCTCTCTCCCGAAACGTCCCGCTCACCATCGGTCTGCGCCGTTACTTGTATGTGACGGCGGCGATCACCGGCGCGGCGATCATGATTGTGGAAATCCTCGGCGCGAAGATGCTCGCGCCTTATCTCGGCACGTCGCATTTCGTCTGGACGGCACAAATCGCTGTGACGCTGGTGGCGCTGGCTTGCGGCTACTATGCCGGCGGCCGTTGGGTGGACCGCTCGCCGCAGCTCGGCAGACTCTACGGCGCGATTGCGGCAGCCGCGGTCTATCTGTGCGTCTCAGTGCTGATTTGCGAGCCGGTGGCGTATGGGTGTCTGGAGTTCGAACTAGCTGTGGGATCGCTGCTGGCGTCGGCGTTTTTGTTTTTCGTGCCGCTGGGATTGCTGGCGATGGTCGGCCCGTTCTTCATCCGCATGCTGACCGGCTCGGTGGAGACCGTCGGCGGCAACGTGGGCCGGCTCACCGCAATCAGCACCGCGGGCAGCGTCGTGGGCACTGTCCTGATCGGTTATGTGCTTATTCCGTTTCTGCCGAACTCGATGACGATGTATCTGACGGCGCTGGCGCTGATGGCGGTGTCCGTGGGCTACTTTGCCGGCCCGGCAAGGAAGGTTTCAAAGCTCATACCTGTCCTGCTGACCGTAGCCATCGGCGCGGGCACCGGCTACGCAGGAGTCCAACGGGACCACCTGCACAACAAGGGAATCAAGGAGTTGTATCGGGCCAATTCAAACTTCGGCCAGCTTCAGGTTGTGGAATGGGGCGAGGAGGAGCCGGTGCGCCGCAGCTATCTCAACGATTTCCTGAACCAGAATTCCTACGACCCGCAGGAGCGCAAGAGTGTCTCGATGTATACCTATATGTTGCATGGGTTGGCGCGCGCCTACACGCCGCGGATAGACGACGCGTTGTGCATCGGGCTGGGCGTCGGCATCGTGCCGGGCGAACTGGCCCGCGATGGCGCACGCGTGGACGTGGTGGAAATCAATCCCGCCGTGCTGCCGGTGGGGGTGAAGTATTTCAACCTGGAGCCGCAGAAGCTCAACATCCATTTCGGCGACGGCCGCTATTTTATCAGCCGCTGCAAAAAGCAGTATGACACGATCATCCTCGACGCGTTTCTGGGCGACTCATCGCCGTCGCATCTGTTCACGCGGGAAGCCTTCACTGCGATGCGGCGGCTGCTCCGGGCCGACGGCACGCTGGTGATCAACATGTTTGGCGGCACCGGCGGCGAGAGCGAGTTCTT
>JBAZIR010000087.1:0-17423 GCA_041651735.1 Verrucomicrobiia bacterium
GTCGCTGAACTTCATGGCCCTGAATTGTTTTGCGGCTCCCAACCCGACGGTGGGGCAGGTGTTCGTCCTGTTTATCATGGGCTTGGCGGCGGCCGAGGTGGCCATCGCGCTGAGCATTATCATCGCGGTATACCGCAATTACCGCTCGATCAAAACCAAGGAGCTTTCCGAACTGAACGGTTGAACGATGGAAGCCACGCCTGACATCCGACTTCTCCTGGCCGTCCTCGCGCCGCTCATCGGCGCGGGACTGGTGATGGCTGCCGGCAAGCGCCCCAATCTGCGCGAGGCGTGTTCATTCATCGCGGCCTGCGTGATGTTCGGGGTCACCGTGTCGCTGATTCCCGATATCCGGGCCGGGAAGCAGCTTGTGTTCATCCTCTTCCAGTTGCTGCCGGGCCTGAGCGTCACGCTGCGGGCTGACGCGCTCTCCATGATTTTTGCCGTGTCGGCGTCGTTCCTGTGGATCATCACGGTTTTCTACTCGGCGGGCTACATGCGCGGGCTGCACGAACACGCGCAGACGCGCTTCAGCGTTTGTTTCGCGCTGGCATTGTTCGGCGCCATCGGCTGCGCCTTCTCGGACAACCTCCTCACGCTTTATCTCTTCTACGAAATCGTCAGCATCACCACCTATCCGTTGGTGGCGCATCATCAGGACGAGGAAGGCTACGAAAGCGGAAAGAAATACCTCGTTTATCTTACCTCCACCGCAAAGGGGCTGGTCCTGCCGGCGATGGTGCTCATCTACGTATTGACTGGCAGCCTCGACTTCGCGCACAACGTCCGCAGCGGCATCCTGCCGCCGGCCGTGAGCCATGGCATCGTCACGGCGCTTTATATCTGTTGCATCTTCGGCTTCGCCAAAAACGGCATCATGCCGTTGCACAGCTGGCTGCCGAGCGCAATGGTCGCGCCGACGCCGGTGAGCGCGCTGCTGCACGCCGTCGCGGTCGTGAAGGTCGGTGTGTTCTCCACCGTTCGCGTCATGCTCTATGTCTTCGGCGTGGACACGATGAACGCCCTCAACCTTGGCCTGCCGACAGCTTACTTTGTCTCGATCACCATTCTGGTTGCCTCCGCCGTGGCGTTGAGCAAGGACGACTTGAAAGCGCGGCTGGCCTATTCGACTGTCAGCCAGCTTTCCTACGTCATCCTCGGTGTCGCGCTGTTGACACCTGCCGGCATTGAGGGCGGCTTGGTTCACATTGCCAACCACGCCTTTTCGAAGATCACACTCTTCTTCTGCGCCGGCGCGATCTATGTGGCAGCGCACAAGAAGAAGATCTCGGAGATGGGCGGCTTGGGACGGGCGATGCCGTTTACGTTTGGCGCGTTCGCCATCGCATCGTTGAGCATGATCGGCGCGCCGCCGGTCGCGGGCTTTGTCAGCAAGTGGTATCTATTGCTCGGCGCGCTGGACGCCGGCTCCATCGGCATCCTCGTCGTGCTGCTGGCGAGCACGGTGCTGAACGCCGCCTACTTCGCGCCGATTGTCTATCACGCGTTCTTCGGCAAGCCGTCCAAGCCTGACGCGCATCATCACCAGCGGGAGGCGCATCCCGCGATGGTGATTCCGTTGAGCATCACGGCCGCCATCTCCGTGATCATCGGTTTTTATCCCGACTTCTTCATGCGCCTTGCGAAAGCGGTTTTGCGATGAAACTGACACATCTCATCGAATTCTTGAGACACCGCATAAAGGTGGTTGTTCGCATCTGCCTCGTGGGGCTGGCGCTGCTGGTCCTGCTCGACGCCAGCCCGGCCGTCGTGAACAAGGAGCATGCGCACACGTGGGCGGAGCACGTCCCGGGTTTCTGGGCGCTTTTCGGTTTTGTCGGCTGCATCCTGCTGTTTGTTTTCTCGAAGATGTTCGGCCATTTCGGCGTCACGACGCGCGAAGACTACTACGATGAGTAATATCTGGATCCATCCAGCGGCAATCTTGATTGCGGGAAGCCTCCTGCTGCCCGTGGTGCCTGCACGGCTGAAGAAAGGCTATCTCTTTCTCGTGCCGCTGCTGACGTTCCTGCACACGATCAACATGGTTCCGGGGATGTTCGGCACGGTGCAATTCCTGGATTGGACACTCGTCTTCGGCCGGGTGGACAAGCTTAGTGCTGTCTTTGGCTACATCATGAGTTTGATGTGCGTCATCGGCACGCTCTATGGCTTGCACGTCAAGGAAGACGCCCAGCATGCGGCCGCATGGATCTATGTTGCGGGATCGCTCGGCGCGATCTTTGCGGGGGATTTCCTGACGCTGTTCCTGTTCTGGGAACTGATGGCGTTCTCATCGGTCTTCCTGATCTGGTTCCGCCGCCAGCCCGAATCGCTCGCGGCTGGTTTTCGCTATCTGCTGGTGCACGTCGTGGGCGGCGTGTCGCTGCTGGCCGGCATTGTGCTGCACTGCAAGGCGACGGGCAGTTGGGCTTTCACATCGCTCGATGTCCATCATCCATCATTGGCGGCATATCTCATCCTCATCGGCTTTCTCTTGAACGCAGCCGTGCCACCGCTGCACGCGTGGCTGCCCGACGCTTATCCGGCGGGCACATTCAACGGCTCCGTCTTCCTTAGCGCGTTCACAACGAAGACGGCGGTCTACGCGCTCTGCCGCGGTTTTGCGGGGATGGAACTGCTTGTGGTGCTGGGCGTCATCATGTCGCTCTACGGCGTCGTCTACGCCATCATCGAGAACGACATGCGCCGGCTGTTCGCCTACCACATCGTCAGCCAGGTCGGCTACATGGTGACTGGTGTTGGCTTGGGAACAGAACTGGCGATCAACGGCGCGTGTGCCCACGCTTTTGCGCACATTCTTTATAAGGGCTTGCTCTTCATGGGCGGCGGCGCGGTGCTGTACATGACCGGCCGGACCCAGTTCACGGAACTGGGCGGTCTCTACAAGAAGATGCCGTGGACGTTCTTTTTTACGCTCGTCGGCGGGCTATCCATCTCGGCATTTCCGCTGTTGAGCGGTTTTGTGAGCAAATCCATGATCGTTCAGGCCGGCTTCGACCATCACGTGCTATGGGCGGCGTTCCTGCTCAACCTCGCCTCCATCGGCACATTCTACTGTAACGGCCTCAAAGCACCCTACTTAGTATGGTTCGGAAAAAACCACTGCAAGGCCGAGACATGGGAGCGCGCTGGCGAGCCGCCGTGGAACATGCTGTGGGCGATGGGCATTACCTCGTTCATGTGCGTGTTCATTGGGTGCTATACGCCATACCTATATAATATGCTGCCGTATACGGTGGACTATCACCCGTACACTTCCTACCACGTTTCCGAGAGTCTGCAGATTCTGCTCTTCACCGCGCTCGCCTTCTTCGTGCTGGTGAAGCTGGGCAGGTTGCGTCCGCATGCCGGACTGAACATCGACCTTGACTGGGTTTACCGCATAGGCGGACGCGTCTTCCTGTGGGTCGCGAAGAGGCCGATCCAACTCGCCGATGCCTTCGTGGGCGAGCTGTATCGTCTGGCCGGCCTCATCCCGCTCATGTTCTCGGCGCGCGCGTCGAGCCAGTTCGACAACAAGGTCATTGATGGCGCGGTGGATGGGTTGGCGGAAACCGTTCGCGGCATTGGCAGCCGGCTCCGCTTCATCCAGCGCGGGCAGATGCAGGAGACTCTTGCGCTCACCTTTGCGGTCGTCGCCGTGCTCATTGTGATTTTCCTCTTCGTTTACCACGCTATTGCACGATGACCTTCTTGAACCCCCATCCTGATTTTCCGATTCTCAGCGTGCTGATCTTTGGCCCGCTCGTCGCGGCTGCGGTTGCGGCGTTCATTCGCAGCGAGCGGCTGCTGCGCTGGTGGACGCTCGCGAGCACCACGGTGGTCGCGGTTGTCTCGCTGCCGCTTTGGTGGTGGTTTGACGCGACGACAGCGAAGTTCCAGTTCGTCGAGCAGGTCGCGTGGATTCCGGCGTTGAAGATAAGCTACTCGCTTGGCATTGACGGCATCAGCCTGCTGCTGGTGCTGATGACGACGCTGATCATGCCGTTGTGCGTGCTTTGCTCGTGGCGCTACATCACCAAGCGCGTCAGGGAGTTCATGATCTGTCTGCTGATCATGGAGACGGCGATGGTCGGCGTGTTCTGCGCGCTCGACTTCATCCTCTTTTTCGTGTTTTGGGAGGCGATGTTGATTCCGATGGCGCTGCTCATCGGTGTCTGGGGCGGACCGCGCAAGATTTACGCCGCCATCAAGTTTTTCATCTACACCGTGGCCGGCTCGGTGCTGCTGCTGGTCGCCATCATCGCGCTCTATCTGAAGGTGGGCAGCTTCGACATTCGTGCCATGATGGGCCATCCCTACGCGGCGGAGTTCCAGTGTTGGGTGTTCCTGGCGTTTTTCATCTCGTTCGCCATCAAAGTGCCGATGGTTCCCTTCCACACGTGGTTGCCCGCGGCGCACGTCGAGGCGCCGACGGCCGGCAGCGTGCTGCTTGCCAGCATCCTGCTGAAGATGGGGACGTACGGCTTCCTGCGTTTTTCACTGCCGATCACACCTTACGCGACGCACGTCTTCGCGCCTTACGTCCTGTGGCTTTCCATTGCTGCGATCATCTACGGCGGCCTGACCGCGCTGGCGCAGAGCGACCTGAAGAAACTGGTGGCTTATTCGAGCGTTGGCCACATGGGCTTCGCGACGTTTGGCATCTTCGCGCTCAATGCCGACGGCATCGAGGGCGCGACACTGGTGATGATCAACCACGGCATCACCACCGGCGCGTTGTTCATCGCGGTTGGCATCATCTACGAGCGGCTGCACACGCGCGACCTTGGCGAGGCGGCAGGGATGGGCAAGTTCATGCCAGTGTTCGCCGGCTTCCTTGGCATCTTCTGCCTGTCATCGCTGGCGTTTCCAGGCACCAACAGCTTCATCGGGGAATTCCTCGTCCTGGTCGGCGGCTTCAAAGTTTCCATGCCCATGGTGCTCTGCGCGGTGCCGGGCGTGGTCATTGCGGCGGCTTACATGCTGCGCATGTTGCAGAAGGTCGCCTACGGCCGCGTCAGCAATCCTGACCATTCGCAACTGGCCGATCTCAACCTGCGCGAGATTGTCACGCTTGCGCCGCTGCTGGTGTTCGTGTTTTGGATCGGTCTTCATCCGCAACCGTTCGTCCACGTCATGCACGCCAGTGTGCAGCACCTCCTCGAACAAGCCAACGGTCCGTTGGCGCACGCTGCCGCAGTACTCCGGTAAGCAAACATGACCTCTTTCAACCTCATGGCTTTCCTTCCCGAACTGGTCCTGATGGCCGGCGCGCTCGTCCTGTTCTTTATCAGCCTCGGCGAGTCGCGCGCGCGACAGGCCAGGTTTGCGGCGTTGATGGTCGCGATCGCCACGATTGCCGCCTGCGCGTGCTGTTTGGGACAGCAGGCGCTCCTCTTTGATGGCGCGTATCGCGTGGATCTGTTCTCGCAGATTCTGAAACTCGTGTTCGCCTGCGGCTTCGCGTTGGTGCTGATGCTCAGCGGAAAGCTTGACGACATTCGCGACGATATCCGGGCGGAGTATTATCTTTTCCTCACGCTCAGCGTCAGCGGCCTGGTCATGCTGATGAGTTGCGTGGACATCATCACGCTCGTTGTCGCGCTGGAGTTGTCGTCGTTCCCGCTCTATCTGTTGGTGCCGATGCGGCGCGAGCGCAAAGGCCAGCGCAGTCAGATGGAGTCGGCGATCAAATACATCATGTTCGGTATCGCCGCCAACGGCATCATGTTGTTCGGCCTGAGTTATCTGTTTGGCCTCACTGGCACGACCTCGCTGCCGGTGATGGTCGAGAAGCTGCGGCCCGTCGTCCACACACCGCTTGCCATTGCCGGCCTCGCCATGACCTTCTGCGGCCTGTTCTTCAAACTCGCCGTGTTCCCGTTCCACTTCTGGACACCGGATGTCTATCAGGGTGCGTCCAACGAAACCGCCAGCTTCATTGCTTCACTGGCCAAGGTGGGCGCCATGGCGGTGCTGGTGAGGTTTGTTTCGCTGGCGACGCCGGACAACCAGACCGTGGTGCTGCTGTTGACGCTGCTGGCGGTGGCGTCCATGTTCTACGGCAACTTCATCGCGCTCATCCAGAAAGACCTCAAGCGGCTGCTCGGATTCTCCGGCATCGCGCACGCCGGCTACGCGCTGATCGGCCTCGTGACACTCGACAACGCCGGCTATGCCGCCGCGCTCTACTACATCGTCGGCTACCTGTTCATGGTGCTGGCCTGTTTCGTGGTGATCTGCAAAGTCTCCCCGGACGGCGCCAATGTCTCGATGGACGACTTGGCCGGTCTGCACCACCGCTCGCCGTTGCTGGCGGTGACGCTGGTTGTGGGCATTTTTTCGCTTGCGGGCGTGCCGCCCTTTGTCGGCTTCATGGGCAAGCTCACGCTGCTCTCCGCCGCGCTGGCCAAAGGACATCTCAGTCTCGTCATCATTGCCGTGGTCAACACGGCCATTGCCATCTACTACTACCTCTGCGTCGTCCGTGAAGCTTGCTTCCGCGATGCGGGCGGCCGGCCGGTCATCCCGCTGGACTGGACGATGCGCGGGGTTTGCGTGCTGCTCATTGCCGGCGTCCTGGTTCTTGGCATTGCGCCCGCTCCTGTCATTGACGCGATTTCATCCTCGCTCGCCTGTGTGAACCTGCCCTAGTCGGGAGAATGCTTCAGCCCTGACACCCGTTCGCTTGCCGACAACCCTCGATCCAGGCGTTGGGCGTGAATCCACTGCGTGGTCTTGTGCGATGAGAGACGCGTGGTATCAGGGAACGCACTAAGGGAGGTTTCCTATCGGAGGTCGGGGGAAAGGACGGTTTGCGAAGCGGGATTACCCCAATTGTTGCGCCGCGCTTCTGGTTCTAGACTGATGCCAGTAAACGCCCACGGTGCTTGGGCAGAGAATCTGGCGGGCGCAGGAAACGAGAATCAGTTCTGAGACATGAGCGATTGGGATTATGCTGTATCGACACGCGGCAGACAGATGTCTGCGAGCCGGGTTTCTTCCCGGATTCCGGGAAGGGGTTTCATCCCGCGGTTCAACCTGTTGATCCCGAAAGAAGCGGGCTTCATATCACATTTATCGAGAAGGAGCACAAGGGCGTCTAGATTCACATTGACTTTGAATCGAGCGACATGTTCAGGCGAGGACAAGAAGCATAAAAATCGCCAGCTGGCCGTAACGGGCGTGAGACAAAATGCCGCTGAATGTCCTAGACGCGTTCGTGACAAATCAGTAGCATAAACACATTAGGTTGTGCGACGGGTTAGGTCGGTGACTTTGTTCGCGAGTTTGGCAGGTTTGCCGCCGAGCAGTAACCCACCTTTCGCGGCGCGGATTAAACGCGACCGGAGCGGGCACAACCGAGGATTATTCTAGCTGGAAGAACCTGATGCACACGCAAGCCAGTAATGGGAGACGAGTTCTGACAACCCGTCAAAGGGGTGGATTGCTTTGTTTGTTGTTGGCGCTATTTTGTGGGGCACCGGCTCAAGCACAATTCGACGATTACTATAAATGGCTCAGCACCAATTCGGGCTTGTGGTCTGACGGCGCTAATTGGGACAGGCTCCAGCCTCCACCTCCAGGTTTCGGGGCCTATCTGGGCAACGTCCAGACAGGTGCTGTTCGCACCATCACGTTTGACGCCACGGCAGGAACCGGCATCGGTGCGTTGTATATCCAGCAAACAGCCAATGCGACCAATATCCTTATTACCACGGCCGATTTCAGCTTGAATGCTCACGCAACGCTGGACGCTGCCAGTGGTTTCGTCCGGCTTTGGATTCAAAGCAATTCGTTCATGGTGGGGTCGGATGGTGTGTTGTTGCTGAGCAACGCGGTTGGCGCGGCGACACTCGTGACGATCGATGCTCCTGGCACTCTTGTTGCGGGTCACGTGCTCGTGAACCGCGGCGCCGTCACTAATTCCGGGACGGCCAATATCGCTTCCGAGATTGTTCTGACCAACGGCGCCCAATGGGCGCAGTTGGGCGGTCAACTCACTGCATCGTCACTGAGCAACTCCAGCGACAGCATCTTTACCATGAGCGGCGGCTACGCGTTCTTCACCAACTGGGGGGTGAACAACTACGGAACGTTCACGCTCACGGGAGGCACGAACTCCAGCCCGACGTTTATCAATCGCACGGGAGCAACGGTGTCGCAGTCAGGAGGAGAGCATAACGTCAACTACGCGACCAATTTTGGCACATGGACGATTGGTGGCACCGCGGTGGCGAACCTGACCAATTTCGTGAACGCCGGCAGCACGCTCAATGTTTCCGGCGGCAGATTGACCATGGCCAGTCTGATCAACGCCACGAACGGGGTGGGCACGATCAATGTCTCCGGCGGTTTGGTCACGGTTGGCAGCGGCATTATCGCTGCGAACAGTAACGGCGTCATCAACATGAACGGAGGCAACTTCGTTTGGGGCACGAGTCCGATTCTCGCCTTGAGTGTTGGCGCGAGTGGCACGATCAACTTGAACGGTGGTGTGATGACCGTGCCGGGTCTGACCATTGGGAGTGGCGTTGGCAGTCTCTACTTTAATGGAGGCACATTGCAGTTTTCTTCCGACGCATCTGTGAGTGGCTTCAAGGATTTCGCTGTGATGGAAGGTGGAGCGGTCATTGATTCCAGTAATTACATCATCTCGCTGGGACAACCGTTGACCAATGGTCTCAATGGCGCCCCAGACGGTGGTTTGACGAAATTGGGAATCGGCGCGCTGATTTTGACCAACGGCAACAACTACAATGGCCCCACCATCATCCTGGCCGGTTCACTGCTTGGCACCAACTTTTCGGGATCACTCGTCATTGGTCCCGGTGGCAGCATTGGTCCGACCGGTGTTTTGAACCAGGTGTATTTGAATTGGCTGGACTCCAAGATTTCCGGTTCGCTAACCGGTGCGGTGGTGATGCTTGTTAACTGCGGCAACGACCTCGTGTTCAGCAATCATCTCGCTGAAGCGTTCCTGGGAAGCGCGGCCGCCGGTGGCGCCATCTACAGCGGTTCAGTGGCTTGGAACAATAGCAATCCCAGCGCTGTCCGGTTTGGCGGTGGCGCGGGCTTGATGATTTACTCGCGCGCGATTTCCCCCGTGAACGGCCAGAGCAATCTGATCGTGGGTCCGGTCGATGGCAACCGGCTGAGCATCGTGCAAGTCAACAATCCTGCCAGCATTTACTCCGGCGGCACGATCGTCAACTCTGGCACGCTCAGGTTGGGCGGTCCCAAAGTGTTGGGCAGCCCGACGGGCTCTGTTTATGTCACCGTCAATTCCGGCGGGGCGCTTGATCTTAACGGGTACGACATCAGCGGGCTCAGCCAGACCGTCATGGTCAGTGGCATGGGTATCGGGCCGCAAGCGGGCGCGATTTACAACAGCCGCGCCAATCTGGTCAACGTGGGTTTGAGAAACGTTACACTCGCCGGCGACACTGCCATCGGCCAGAATGGCGGGGGGCGCTTCGACATCTTGGGGGTGCTCGAGGGCAATGGCTACAACTTGTACAAGGTGGGCAGCAACCAGACATTCATGTCGGGTTCCGGTTACATCACCAATATTCCTTTCGTCATAATCCAGGGCGGTCTCTTTGGCATTCAGGGTGTCGGGCAGTTGGCGGGCGCGGGCTCAACCGTGTTTCAAGTTTACACCGGCGGCACTTTTGGAATTTATGGCAATCTTTCGTTTACCAATGCCTTGGAACTCTACGGCGGTACGTTTCAAAACAACGGGCCGGCGGGAAGCGGTGTCACGATCTGGGATGGCCCGGTGAGTGTGAAAGGGGCAACCAACTTCTTTGACACAGGCCCCGGCCGATCGATGATCATTAACGGAGACATCTCCGGTTCGGGTGCCGTGGCGAAGATCAATGCCAACATGTTGGTGTTGAACGGCAGCAATAGTTACACCGGCGGCACCATTGTCAGCAACGGCGTGCTCCAGTTCGCCACACCCAACGCTGTACCGGAGGTGAACTCGATCAGCATTGCCTCGAACGGAGTGGTTCAGTTCAACTTCGCGAACAGTCAGGCGGGGCTCAATCATTTGAACACCACCAACACCTTTGGAGTCGTCGCGCTGACGGCGGCAAACGTCAACGATAACATAGACCTCTCCACGCCGGGCCTCTCCAACCTTTGGATCGGCGCGGTCGGCGCGGTGGCCTATGATGGAGTCATCACGCCCTACGATAGCGTTTACCGGCTTGGCGGTGGCGGGGGATCGTTGATTCTCAACGGTAACAACCTGCAAAGCTCCGCGCTGTTGATGATTGGTAGCGGTGCCCAGTCCGGCATGGTGCTGATGAACGGAGCCAACTCCTTTGGGGGTGGAGCCGCCAGCACCGTTGTTAATAGTAATGGCCTCTTGAGCATCGCCAGCATAGACGCGATCGGCGGAGTGGGAGCGAGCCTGACCTTCAGCGGCGGCACGGTTCAAATCCGCGATGTTCTCCTCCACGATTTCAACAACCTCGTTGTCAACTGGACCACTTTCGACGGTTCTTTGGACATCAACAACAATGGCAACGTCTTTACCGTGGCCAATAACATCAGCGGTTACGGTATTACCAACAAGCTGGGTCTTGGCACGTTGGTGTTGAGTGGCAACAATGTGTTCGGCACGTCCATGGTCATCAATGCTGGCGCTGTCAGGGCCGTGAGTGGCACCGCGTTGGGTATTGCCAGCACGCCGGCGAATACCGTCAAGGTCAACAGTGGGGCGGTGTTGCAGCTCGCCGGTAATATCGCCATGGCTGCGGTGCCGCTTACGATCAATGGCAGCGGCATCAGCTACGGCAACTACAGCGACAATGATGGCGCGCTGCGCAACGTGTCGGGGGTGAATGTTTACAGCGGTCTGATTACCCTGGGCAGCCCCTCGCGCATCAACGCCGACGCTGGCAGCGTGCTCATTCTGCTGGGCGGCATCACCAACGTCAACAGGATCACGACGTTCGGCGGCTTTGGAGACATCATCGTATCCAACAACATTACTGGCGGAGGGGCCTTGATCAAAGAAGGCTACGGCACACTGACACTTGTCGGCCAGAACACCGGTTCCATGTCTGTCGTCAGCGGTGAGTTGATCCTGGACTACTCGGCGGCAGGCGCTGCCAGCAGCATCCTGGCTCCCAATGGGGTGCTGACGCTCGGTGGCTACGGCGTGGGTACGACCACAGGTGGCACGTTGATTGTCAACGGTCCCCGAGCTGGGGGAGATGTCACCCAATCGTTTGCCCGTGTCGTCCTCAATGCCGGCAACAACACCATTATTGCCAGCAACTATGGTGGCGCCCTGACGTTGAATCTCGGTGCGCTCTATCGTGGTCCGCTTTTGATGCCCAACAACAACTATTGGCTCACCAACGGCATCGTTAATTTCATCATCCCGGAGGATTGGCAGGGCGCGATCACCACCACGACGACCAACAACAACGCGGGGGTTCTTGGCGGATGGGCCATCGTCAATGGCCGCGACTGGGCCATGGTGACCAACGTGTTTGGCACCGCCAATCTGCAGATCACCAACTTCAATAGCTATGTGTCCTTTAACAATAGTGGCATCATCACCAACACCCTCAGTGGCATCAGCAGCAACCAGAACATCCGGCTCACCAGCACCGACGCCACCAACTACTACGGCATGTATTACGTGATGAGCCGGACCGTGACGGTCAACTCGATCATTGCCGACGGCCCGGGCATGTCCGTCATCACCAACAACGGCCAGACACTGCGCCTCGGCCAAAGCGGCGGCGTTTTCGTTCCGACCAACTCCGGCGGTCTGACCATTGGCGCGTCGCGCAACGACGGTTATCTGACCGTCGGCGGCGCGAACGGCCAGTCGGGCGAACTGATCTTTATCAACAATTCGACTAACTCCATCGACGTCAATGCCAGCATCGGCACCAACTACGGCGGTCCCTACATGTCGGTGAGCTTTAACGGCACCGGCGTCATTAACATTTACGGCGACGATGTCCGCGGAAGCTTCAGTGCCCAAGGCTCCAACAATGCCACCTATGTCAACGGCGCCACCGTGAATTATTACGGCACCAACGTTCAAGGCGGCCAATTGATGCTCCGGGCTGGCGAATTGAATTTTATGCCCGGCAGCACCAATAACTTTGGTTGGAACTCCGTGGTGGATGGCGGCGTGATGAACATCTATGGCCCGGTCAATTTCAACTATTTCGGCAGCGCTGCCAACACGTTGATCATTGGCAACGCCGCCAGCAGCCGTGGTGTGGTGAATGTGGGTTCCACGATGAACGCTGGCTTCATCTTGTTGGGCAACGGCCTGGGTACAGCCGGTGCTCTCTATCAAACAAACGGTATGATTAGACAGACTGCGTGGGATAGTGACAACTCCTTCGCATTGGGCCGGAATGGTGGTTACGGTTACTACCAGATCACGGGCGGCGACTTGATTGTCAACGGACGGATCAACATCGGCTCACCAACCCCTGCTTCCTATGGCGTTTTCGACATGTATGGCGGGACAGTCTACGTTGGCGCCTATCTTTTCCCCGGTCGCAGTGTGGGTGGCGCCGGTATCCTGAACGTGTTTGGCGGCCAGATCAATGCTGGGAACGGGGCGGATGTCGGGATCAACTGGGATCAACTCGGTTACGGTCAGATTACCATCGGCGGCTCCGGCGTGGCCAATTTCGCGATGAACAGCAGCCGTTACTTGAACGTGAACAGGACGGCGGGCGGCACCGGCGTGGTAAACCTTTTGAGCGGCGGCAAGCTCATCGTCAACGCCTTCGCTGCCGCGGGTTCGGGCCTGTCACTGCTCAACTTCGACGGCGGCCTGCTTCAGGTCAACTCCAATGGCATTGGCGCCTACGGCGCCAACTTCTTGCAGGGACTGACCGCTGCCACCATTTACCATGGCGGCGCTTTCATTGACACCTTTACCAATGCCATCACCATCGGACAGAGCCTGCTGGCGCCGACCGGCTATGGCCTGACCAACATCGCCATCGCCGATGGTGGCAGCGGCTACATCGGGGCTCCCGCGGTCCGGATTGTCGGCGGCAGTGGCACGGGTGCCACCGCGGTCGCTGTCGTGGACCTGACGCCCGGCAGTGCCACGTATCAGCAGGTCACCAACATCGTCATCACCAGCATGGGTTCCGGCTACCTTTCCAATGACTGGCTGACGGTGCAGTTGGTTGGCGGGGGTGCGATTGAGGCCGCCCAATTGGGCGCGTTCAGCTTCGGCACCAACGTCGGCGGCGGCCTCACCAAACTGGGCAACGGTGTTCTGACGCTTGCCGGCAGCAATACCTACACCGGTGCCACCGTCATCCGCGCTGGCGTGTTGAGCGTGTCCAATGACTGGAACATCGCGGGTCCCACCAGCGCGCTGGTTTTCAGCGGCGGCTTGTTGCAGGTGACTGGCGCCACGATGAGCAACATCGACAGCCACGTGGTGAACTGGGACAGCTTCAATGGCGGCTTTGACATTGTCAGCGTCAGCAATCTCTTCACGACGACCAACGTCATTTCCGGCAACGGAAACTTCACCAAGATTGGCTCAGGCACATTGTTGCTGACGAACGTCAACACTTACACCGGCAACACCTTCATCGGCGGGGCGTTGCAGATCAGCACCATCGGGGCATTGGGCGGCAGCGGACGGTCTGTGTATTACAGCAATGCCATCTTCATGGCCACCAACACCGTCAGCAACGCCGCCTTGCTGGCTCGACTGGCCGTTACGGAGAACAACTTCACGTTGGCGTTGACGGATGACACGGCAGAAGACGTGGATCTTTCGTTATTCCCCAACGGTTATCTGGGTGTCTACACGGGCAAGGTGGTGAATTACACGGGCATTCTGAGCGGTGGGCCAAGCCGGGTCGGGCTGGGCGGCGGCGGCGGCACGCTGATCTTCAACAACCAGGAGATCGGCGGCACGCCAAACTACGTCAGCATCGGCTACACCAACGTCACCATCGGCATGCCGGGCAGTATGGGCAACACTGTCCTGACTACGAACAATCACTCGTATCTCGGCATCACGACCATCAATGAGGGCAACACCCTTCAATTGGGCGACGGTGGCACTTCCGGCATGGTGGGCCACGGGCCCGTCGCCAACTACGGAACCTTGGTGTTCAACCGCAGCGACACCGTGCTTTTCACCAACCGGGTTACGGGCAACGGTGGTATCATTCAGGCCGGCAGTGGCACACTGGTGCTTGACCGGGACTATTATAATAGTAATGGCGTCACGGTCGCTGCCGGGTCGTTGATCCTTTCCAACGCCGTCCTCAACGGCGCGTTGACTCTCGACCACGGTGTTACCGTCACGGCGGTCAGCGGGACGGGTCTCGTAGGCGAGTTTTACCGGGTGGGCAGCACGCCACAAAGCAATATCAACGACATCGTCAATGCCCAGAAACACTTCGCGGCCTTCAACGTCACTGTGGCTGGCAATATCAACTCGATCATTCCCACTTTCGACTACGGCCAGGGCTCGAATCCGAACGGCAACTTCCCCTCACCATTCGACGTTGTGAATGCGGCCAACTTCGAAGCGCGTTGGATCGGCACATTTACGGCGCCTACAACCGGTACATACACTTTCCAGATTGCCGGTGATGATCCCCAATTCTTGTGGATTGACGGCATCATCGTGACTTCAAATTTGACTGCAGGCGCTTGGTCTCAAGGTTCCATCGTGCTGAGCGCAGGGAACCACGACATCCAGTTCACCTTCAGTCAGGGCAGCGGCAACTACGGCATCCTGGCCAACGTTCGCATGCCGGGCAGCAACACCTTCATCCGGTTGCCCAACTCGCTGCTCAGTTCCGGCCCGGCGGTGTATTCGCTCAGCGGCGATGCCGCCAGCACGTTGGTTCTGAGTAATGCCCTGTCCAGCACGATGCATTTGATGGTTGTGCAGACCAACGACGCGACCTTCTACGGCAGGATCGTGGAGGACGGTGTCGGTGGCCTTTACAAACTGGGGACCAACACCCTCGTTTTGGCCGGCAGCAACAGTTTCAGTGGTGGCGTTATTCTTGGCGCCGGCCGTCTCAGCGTCAGCAACGATTACAACCTCGGCGGGGTGAACACACCTGTCACCTTTAACGGCGGCCTCCTGCAGGTCACCGGCGTCACGATGACCAACCTTGTGAACCACGTGGTGAACTGGTCCAGCTTCAACGGTGGTTTTGACATCGCCGACGCCAGCAACGTCTTCATCGTCACCAACTCCATCAGCGGCAGCGGCAACTTATATAAATACGGTCTGGGTATGTTGACGCTGGAGGGCAGCAACAGCTACACAGGCGTCACGCAGATCAGCGAAGGCGTTCTCAAACAGGCCAACGCCTTCGCCTTTGGCACGAATCCAACCTTAACCATCAGCGGCGGCACGCTCGACTTGAACGGTTACAGTCTGGTGTCCACCAACCTGGGGTTTTTGGGCGGCATCATTACGGACAACAGCGCGCCGGGTCTCGTGAACACGATCGTGTTGAGCAACCTGCCGGCGCGTGTCTTTGGCGGCGTCATTACAGACGGCGCCAACGGCCGGCAACTGGCTCTCACTGTCTACGGCGGCAATGCCCTGGTGCTGACCAACAACAACACTTACAGCGGCACCACGCTTCTGAACACAGGTGTCACTATGGTGCTCGGCGGTTTGTGGGGCAGCATCGCTGGCAGCACGAACATCATTCTCAACGGCGCGACACTGATCGTGAGCAACACGACAACAGCCAACAACTCTTATCGGTTGGGTCATGACGTGCCGATCTGGATGAACAGTGCGACCTACAATTTTACCAACGACGGCATCACGATGGCCTGCACCCAGACCAATGGCCCGTTGCATCTGGTGGGAGGCGTCAACACCATCATGACTCGCGCAACCACCAATACCAGCTTTAGCTTGTTGACGTTCAGTTCGCTGGTTCGCAGCACGGGCGCCGTGCTGGATTTCATCAGCCGGGTTGGCACGAATATCGGCGTAAATCAGCAGAACATGGTTCGCTTCACAACGGTCCCGGCGATACCCGCCGCCGGCACGATTATCCCCTGGGCCACGGTGAATGGCACCAACTGGGCCAGCTATAATACCAGTCGCGATTCGATCTCTAACTATACCGCTTACACCTATGCTCCCGAAAACGTTTGGGATACCGGCAACGATGTGTCCACCAATAGCAGCGTCACTCTCACGGGCTTCAGGCAGATCAACTCGTTGAAGCTGGTGTTGTTGGCCAATGCGGCGTTCAACATCGGTGGGAACACGTTGACCTTGCTCAGTGGCGGTTTGCTGGTTGGCGGCACCAGCAGCGTGACGATGGCCAACGGCTTCCTGACGGCCGGCGACGGTGGTGGTTCGGCAGTGGAACTTATCATCCACCAAAATGCCGCCCTGCCCATGATCAACAGCGCGGTCATCATGGACAACCCGAACAATCTGTCGAACGTCGTCACAGTGGTGAAGGCTGGCACCGGCACGTTGGTCATGGCCAACACCAACAGTTACAGCGGCGGCACCATCATCAATGCGGGCACGCTTTATATCACCAACGACAGCGCTGACGGCGTGTCCGGAAGTCTGGGTCTCATCAATGGCGCCACCCTCACACTCAACGGCGGCACACTGGAGACGACCAACACCTTTGCGCTTAATAACCGGCCGACTTTCATTGATGTGATGGGTGGCACATTCAATGTGGATAACGGTTCCATTCTCATTCACACGAACCAGATCAGCGGCTCCGGCACACTGTTCAAGTCCGGTTCCGGAACCCTGATCCTCAGTAACGCAATCGGCAACACCTACGCTGGCGGCACGTTCATTACCAATGGCACCGTTTATATCTTCAACAACGACAACCTCGGCGCGGCAGGTGCTGCGGTGACTCTCGGCAGTGGCGGTGCATTGCGCATTGGCGACTCGTTCACCTTCGACGACCGGCCCTTCATCATCAGTGCGAATGGAGGGTTCATCAATGTTGACGCCAGTCAGGCCGTGACGATCACCAATACGATTTCCGGCATTGGCGCGCTCAGTCTGGCAGGTCCGGGCCAGTTGACGCTCAGCGGCACCAACACCTACGCCGGTGGCACCATCAGCATGGCCGGCCGGCTCGTGTTCGCCAGCGACACCGCCCTTGGCTCCGGCACGCTCACGATGACTGGCGGTGTGCTGGCGAGTTTCGGCACGCGTATCTTGACCAATGCGCTTGCCATCAACGCGAACACGATCATTGATCTTACGGACGGCAGACTGACCCTCACCGGGCCGGGTGTTACCGGCAGTCCTGTTCTTGCCTCGAACGCTTCTGCTTCAGTGACCGTGACGGGTGGCAATACACTGATTGTGGCCAACAACCAGCGCTACCTCGCCGGCACGTATCTGGCCAGCGGCA
>JBAZIR010000088.1:0-17094 GCA_041651735.1 Verrucomicrobiia bacterium
CGTGGCTGGCCACGACGGGTCGGCCAATTGCCATGGCCTCGGCGACCATGTTGCAGAACATCTCGTGCAACGAAGGCACAACCACAATGCCGGCCTGGGCTATTTCGAGGGCCATGTTTTCCGGACGTTGGAAGCCGCGGAATTCGACGATCTCCTCCAGACGCAGCGCGCGGATTTGTTCGCGGATGGACTTATAGTAGCCTTCGCTGCCGCGACCGGGGACACCCACGATCACTAACTTCACGCCCGGTCGGCGCATCCGAAGCTGATCCAGAGCGGTCACCAGGTATTGCAGTCCCTTCACCGGCGCGATGATGCCGCCAAACAACAACCGTTGCGGTTCGCTGGGGGTGGCGCGGACGGTGTCCTCGAAAAACGCCGGGTTCATCGCGTTGGGGATGCGATGAATCTGCGCCTGCGGCGCCAGCGGGGCCACCGACTCGGCCACGTGCCCGCTCTTGGCGATGATGTGGCGGACACGGCGCAGACACCATTGCTCCCACACCTGCATCAGGCGCATCCGCGAGAACAGCGGCGTATTCACATGCCGGGCAATCTTGAACTGCAATCCCTGCATCGTCATCACCATGGGATAGCCGCTTTTCAGCGCAGCAATCGTATAGACGTCTTCCGTGCCGTGCGAATGGACCAGATCGGGTTGAATGCGCCGCAGCGCCCGGTGCAGTCGCTCGCAGTCGAATACAAACAGTGTGGCCGCCCGCAGCCGGCGCGGGCAACGCAGGAAATGCAGCCGCACGCCCTGGCTTTCGGCCTCCATGTCGTGATCGATCTCGTCGGTTTGAGTGATGACGTGGACTTCGATCGTGCCGAGCCGGGCCAGCGCGTGCGCCAGGTTAACCACCCACGGCGAGGGATGACGTCCCACGTCCGGTCGATAGCCCGGCCGGCCTTCCAGCGCCCACGTGGCATAGTTGGAAAGGATCGCGACTTTCACATTGCTCATCCTAAAACGCCGCGTCCAGATAACGGCGCATCCACCATTCCGCCACCGTTAGCATCCAGAGTTTGGACCAATTCCTCGGACGCTCCGCAAATTGACGACGCACGACAGCCACCGCTTCGGGCTGGAACAAACCGCGTTTGCGCACGGCCTCATCGCTCGTGGCGTCGTCCACTCGATCACGCAACTCGTTTTGCATCCACGCGCTGATCGGCATATGAAAGAAGGCTTTGCGCCGGTGCAGAATGGAAGGAGGCACGAGGTCCGTGACGGCGGCGGCCAGCAATGGTTTGGCAGCTTTCCCATCGCCCAACTTGAACTCTCCGGGCAGGCGACTGACGAATTCCACCAGCTTATGGTCGAGAAAAGGCGGTCGCACTTCCAGCGCGTGAGTCATGCTCATAGCGTCCATGTCGCGCAGCAACATGGGCGTCATATAGCGTTCGATTTCTATCTTTGTGAGGATGTTGGCCACGTCAGCGTTTGCTGCCGTGCCTTGGGAGTCGGCCGCAAGCTCATCAAAGGAGGAGAATCGCCGCGCTGTTGTTCCTGTCAACTCAGCGCGTTGATCGGCTCCAAACATCGTCCGGGTCTGTTTGTAAAGCTCCTCCAAGCTGTAGGGAGCCAGTTCCAAAGCCGCCACCCATGGACTTAGCCGGTGCAATCGGCCCAGCCGAAGGTTGCGCGGCAGTCGCTTCAGAACCGGGAATCGCGCCTGCAGTTGTGTGGCGCGGAGGGTGGCGAGCGTATGCGGATAGCCGAGAAACAACTCGTCGCCACCCACGCCCGACAGCGCCACGGTCACACGCTGTCGAGTGATCTTGCTGACGTGGTAGCTGTTCAGGCCGTCCACGCTTGGCCGGTCCAGATGCCAGATGAAGTTGTCGAACTCTCGCGCCACATCCGCGCCATCGACGATCGCCTCCGTGTGGTCGCAGCCAAAATGTTCCGCCGCTATCCGCGCGTATTTCAGTTCGTTGAACGCCGCGCCTTCCGAGCCGTAGCCGATACAGACCGTGCGGATGGGCTGGTCCACCATGCGGCTCATCAGTCCTACGATGATCGTCGAATCCAGACCGCCGCTAAGAAACGCTCCCAGCGGCACGTCGCTGATCATGTGCAACCGGACGGATTCCTCCAGCAGCGCCCGCAACTGTGTCACTGCCTCCTGCTGCTGATCGAGCTTTGACCGGCCCGCGGGCTGCGGCGCGGTTTCCGCCGGCAGTTGCCAGTAGCGTTCGATCACCGGTGCGCCGCCATTTTCAACCGTCAGCGTATGTCCCGCTGGCAGCATTTTGACGCCATGGATCATCGTCCATGGGGCGCGCACGCAACCAAACGTGAGATAGCGGTTGAGGGCATCTGTATCCATCTGGCGTTCCACCAGCCCGCTGGCCAGCACACTCTTGATCTCGGAACCGAACACCAGTTTCCCGCCGGCACAATGCCAGTAAAGCGGTTTGATGCCCAGACGGTCGCGCGCCATCCACAACCGCTTGCGGCCCGCGTCCCAGATGGCGAACGCAAACATGCCGCGAAGCCTCTCAACGCAGCGAGTGCCCCACTCCTCGTAGGCGTGGATGATGACCTCCGTGTCCGTGGCGCTGCAGAATCGGTGCCGGCCCTCCAGTTCCCTGCGCAATTCAGCGAAGTTGTAAATCTCGCCGTTGAACACGATGCAGACCGAGCGGTCCTCGTTGAACATTGGCTGATGGCCGCGCGGCGACAGGTCGAGAATGCTCAGCCGCCGGAAAGCGAAAGAGACCGCCGACGCTTCGGGCCGCCCGCCCGCCGCTGGTCGCGCTGAAAAAACCTCAATCCCCTCATCGTCAGGTCCGCGATGCGCAATGGCCGCCGCCATCCGCTGCGCCCGCTCGCGGTCTGCCAATCCAAGAATGCCAGCTATGCCACACATAGTCAGTGGGTTGCGAGTCGTTCCCGGTAATGGGCAATGAGCATTTTGTCCCGCCAGCCCGCTCGCAGGGTGCATGGCAAGGCGATCAAGTTCCATCCGACGGCCGCCAAGGCCAACGCGGTGTTCACTGGCCATTTGCCAGGCCGATAACGCATCAATGTATAGTCGCTGCTCACATTCTCCAACCGCAGAAAAGGGTTGCACGCCCGGTTTAGCACGGTTTTGACAACCATCAACCCTGCCCAAATGCCGTCCATCTTGAAGGTCATGCGGATCGCATTGCGCATCTGCAAATAAGAACGTTTGTAGATGACCCGGCTCATTGTTCCTTCAGCGAGATGCCAGATCGGCACGTTGATTTCTGCCATCTGCACCCCGGCAAGCTTCGCGCGCTTCTGGAAATCGGTTTCCTCGGCGTAAATCCAATAGGTTTCATCGAACAATCCCAAATCCCTGAATACCTCGGCGTCGCAGAACATGGCACAGCCGGTGACATTATCAACAGGTTGGACTGCAACAGGCGCCAGTTGTTGGCACGCTTGCTCATACGCCGCCCGGGAAACCTCCTGGTTGAAAAGATGGAAACCGATGATGCGGTCTTGAGGGGTTTCTTGAGCATGGGCCACCGCCTGGCGAACCCATGATGGGTGTGGTTGAATGTCGTTGTTGGCCAACACGATGTAACGGTGGCGTTTCGACAGTGCGTAGCGGATGCCGATGTTGTTGCCGCCGGCCCACGCCAGGTTCCTGGCTGAGCGGAGCAGCGTCACTTGCGGCCAGCGCGCGCGCAGCCAGCCGCACGAGTCGTCCGACGAGGCATTGTCCACCACCACCAGTTCCAGCGGTTTGTAGTCAGTCTTCGCAATCAACGGCAGAAACCGGCCGAGCAGCTTGCGTCCGTTGTAGTTCAGGATGACTACGCACACCGAAGGTGTGTCTGCTGAAGATGATGGTTTGTTGTTCGTTGGGTCCACCACGCGTTGTTTCCGATAATCCAGAACCCGACTCTATAAGTGGTTGAGGCATGGGGCAAGCGCAGAGAGGTGGAACCCTCGCACCGCCATCACCGCTGGCGCGCGGAGGATCTTTCCAGCATGAGCACCGTCCCGCCGCCGGGCGGCAGTTCCAAGGGGAAGCTCGTCGAAAGCTCTGTCACCTCGCGTGGCAACGGTTGGGCGCCGCCGTCGGCGCTGAGGTTCAGCACGCGGCTGTATGGGTCGTTGGCGATGACGAACGTTTTCACCGGCATGTAAGGCGAGAGATTGATCGCGACGGAGAAAAACGTCCGCGGATTCTCCGTCGGCCGCCAGTCGAGGTAGAGGTTGCGCTCGGGCGATTCGATCTCGCGCTTCACGCGCTCATGAAGCTTCCACGGCCAGTAATCGCGAAGCGGCTTCACCTCGCCGAACGGCACGAGCGACACAACGATTTCGCCGCGGCCGTGTTGCGTCCGAATCGCCAGCGGCGCGCCCGCGTCATCAGAGGCCATGATCACGCAGCCGGCTTTCAACCTCGACACATCCACGCGCCAGCGCCACGCCGTTTCTTGGTTTTCCAAGCGCGCGTCATCCACACCGAATGCCTCCCACATCAGCCGCGCCAACCGCCGGCCCCACGGATCGAACAACCCCGGCGGCCCGGAGCAGAGCAGCGTGCCGCCATTCTCCACCCATACCAGCAGCGCGTCCTGCAACCAGTTCGGCAGATAGGTCGCGCCGCCAAGCGCCAGCACGTTATAATCGGCAAAAGACTTCGGGTAATCGCGGAACATCTCCTCGTAGATCATCGCCGGCTGCCAGCCGTCACCCCAGAATCGCTCGAAGAACCGGTTCTCTTCGCGTTCCGCTGCGGTGTTCATCAGCCGCGATGACGCCGAGCACACCACGCCCAGCTTTGGACTCGCGCGTCGCGTTGCCGCGAACACCGGCCACAGTGGCCGGGTCTGGCGCACGGTTTCTTCCACCGCCGGCTCCACCGCTGGCAGGCTGACACCGTCCTTGCCGGCGGCCAGTTGCAGCCAGAGGTTGCGCGATGCGACGGCGTCCAGCCAGCGCGCGGCTGGCCCGCGCAGCCAGCGCCCTTCCGGCGCGCTCCAGTCAAACGAATCCGCCCAAAGCCGCCGGTTGATCTGCGTGGCGAGAGTCGAGACCAGCGTCCGGGTCTCGCCACCGCTGAGGAACTCGCGCGAATCGCCTCCGCCATCGGCCAGCGAGTAGTGCGAGCAGCCGACGGTGCGCTGAATGGCGCAGTAATCGAGCGACCGTTCGCGCCATGCCTCGCCGGCCAGCCGCTCCAGCCGCATCAGCAAATAAGCGCGCGGCGCTCCGCGACGGGCCGCCTGCATTGCCTCGCGCAGCGTTCGCGTCACCGACTCCTGCCAGAACGTGACGGCGTCACGCCACGCGGCGGCTTGCGCGGCACCCGGCCAGACGACGTCGTCGAACCGTTTCAGCCTGGTGTCCCAACGGCCGTTCAGATCGCCAACGGTGGCGTAGGTGTTTGTCAGCCAACTGCGAAACGCCTGAAGTTTGAGCGGTGAGCCGGTGGTGATCGGTGGAACGGAAAGGGAAAAGGAAATGCCGATCCAATTCGTCTGGCTCTTCAGCGCCGCAGCCTGGGTTTCAATGCCGCGCACGAAGTTCGTGCGATCTGACGAGTCGAACAACACGTCGTCGCCGAGCGGCAGCGCAAGTCGCGCGAGCAGGTTGGTGCCGACGGCGATGCGGAACTTCTCAACAATGAGGTTTTGCGGAAAAATCTGGCCGAGGCTGACACGAAGCTGCGGGATCGGTTGCGGGTTGGAGCGTTCGACCGGTTCGACAGGAGACGCGTTCGCCATGAGCCGGATGTCGGCGAGATGGAATCGCGCCTGGCGCGAGTCCGCGCCGTCGATGCCGCGAGGCTGATCGAGGCCGATGGCCAGCGACCGGAGCCGCGAAAGATCGAGCGGGCCGGCGCTGGAAAGGTCCACGTTGAAATCGTTCCATCCTGGCGCGCCAAGCGCGAGCGGTGACGAGGCGACGAAGCGATGGCCGGCCTGGTCGATGAGCGCGAGATCCAGCGGCGTCTCGAACGCTCCTTCAGCGAGCGCGCGGACGCGCAGCGTGGTGAAGCCGCTCCAGTTGGTGTGCGCCAGCGCCAGCGTCGCCCAACGCGGTTCGTTTCCGCTCAGCGGCAGAACCATTCGCAACGCGATGGCAGATTGGTTGCCGACGGCAACAAATGCGGTGCCGCCGACGCGCGCGCGGCCGGTGCCCGTCCAGTTCTGCGCCTTCGTCGCTTCGTCGAGGACGAGTGATTGCGCGAAGGCGGAGTGAGTAAGGAGGAAAAGACAAAGAGAAGCGCAGCGCAGTTGTTCCTTCAACCACAGCGAACGACGTGGCGTGCCGTCCCTGCCGGTCATGTCCATGTTCATCCGTGGCTTCAAGTCGCGCCAGTGGGTTACGAAACGCTCAGTTCCTTCTTGATGCCGAATTTCTCCATGCGCTTGCGCAGCGTGGCCCGGGTGATGCCAAGGAGTTTGGCCGCCTGAACCTGGTTGCCATTGGTTTCCGTCAGCGCGCGGCGGATGAGTTCGCGCTCGACCCAGGGGATGATCTTGAGTTGGGACTGCCGGTGCGCGTTCTCAAACAGGACGCGGGCGGCTTCGTTGATGGCGGCTTCCGGCGTTACAGGGGCGGGCGCGGCCGGCGCGGCGACGACCGGTGCAGTGGCGGCCGGCGCGACAGTTCGCATTACTTCGGCGGGCAGATCGTTCGGCAGAACGTAATCGCCCTTGGCCATGATGGCGGCGCGATGGACGACGTTTTCGAGCTCACGGACGTTGCCGGGCCATGCGTAATCTTCCATCGCGCGCAGCGTGTCGGGCGCGACACCACGGATGCTGCTCTTGCCGGCTTCGCTGAGGCGTTGCAGAAAATAGTCCGTCAGCACCGGGATGTCTTCGCGGCGCTCGCGCAACGGCGGCAGGTGGACGCGCACGACGTTGAGCCGATAGAAGAGGTCTTCGCGGAATTGTTTCGCGGAGACGAGTTGCTCCAACGGTTTGTTGGTGGCGGCGATGACGCGCACGTCGGCGCGCAACGTCTGCGAGCCACCGACACGCTGGAACTCGCCGTTTTGCAGGAGGCGCAGGATCTTGCTCTGCGTCAGCAGCGGCATATCGCCGATCTCGTCGAGGAAGAGCGTGCCACCGTCGCATTGCTCGAACTTGCCGATGCGTTGCTGGCTGGCTCCGGTGAATGCGCCGCGCTCGTGGCCGAAGAGTTCGCTTTCCAGGAGCTGCTCCGGTATGGCGGCGCAGTTGATGGCCATGAAGACTTTGTCGGCGCGCGGGCTGTGATGGTAAAGGGCACGGGCGACGAGTTCCTTGCCGGTGCCGCTTTCGCCGGTGATGAGGACGGTGGCGTCGCTGTGCGCGACTTGGCCAATGCGTTTGAAGACGGACTGCATCGCCTCGGAACGGCCGACGATGCCTTCGGTGTGATCCTCAGACCGGAGCAGCGGCTCGTAGGAGACGACCTGCCGCATGTCGCGCGCGGTTTTGAGCGCGGAGTCAATCAGTGCTTTCACCTTCGGCACGTCGAACGGCTTCAAGATGTAATCGAACGCGCCGCGTTTCATCGCTTCGATGGCGGTCTGCGAGGTGCCGTAGGCGGTCATGAGAATGACCATTGCCTTGGGATCAATCTGGCGGAACTGCGTCAGTCCATCGAGGCCGCTCTCGCCGCCGAGGCGGATATCGCAGATCGTCACGTCGGGCTTCTCCCGGCGAAAGGTCTGAATGCCTTCGGCCAGTGAAGCAGCGGTGAGCACCTGTCGCTCCGGCGATTCGAGGTTTCGCCGGAACGAATAGAGCATGTCCTGCGCGTCGTCTATAACCAGAATTTTTTCCATGACCGGGTCGGGTTCGTGCCGTATGGTGTCGCGGCTTTTTACGCCGATTTCACCGGCCGGAAGTCTAAAAGTCGCACGGAACGAAGTAAATTGAATTCATGAACAGAGGCAACCGATGAAATGGTCGTTGACCATCGCCAGGGCGTTCGGCATCCGCATCCGGGTGCATTTTACGTTCCTGTTGTTGATGCTCTGGGTCGTCGTGGAGGAGCGGGCGGCAGCGGGCTGGGGCGCGGCAGCGTGGGGTGTGGCGTTCATCGTGGCAACCTTCACGTGTGTGTTGCTGCATGAACTGGGCCACAGCGTGGTGGCGCAACGGTTCGGCGTGAAGGTGAGTTCCATCACCTTGTTGCCGATCGGCGGCGTGGCGGCATTGCGCTCGATTCCGCAGAAGCCGGCGCATGAGATTGCCATCACCGTGGCTGGACCGCTGGTGAACGTGCTGATCTTCGCCGGGCTTTACGTCATTTACTGTTGGGCTCCTGATCGAGTGCCTTATTTCCCGGGATTGGTATTGATTCCCGGATTGCCAATGGATTGGGGAGGGCTGGTTGGAGTTTTGTTGCTTGTGAACAAATGGATGATTGCATTCAACCTCATCCCTGCCTACCCGATGGACGGCGGCCGTTTGCTCCGTGCAATGCTGGCAAGGTGGTTGCCTTATCCGCGTGCAACGACGATCGCAACGACCATCGGACAGGTGATTGCAGGCGTTTTCATTGTGTATGGACTATGGAACCCGGACTGGCTCCTCTTGGCAGTCATTGGCGTGTTGATTTATTTCGCGGCCGGTGCCGAGGGGAAAGCCTCCCGCTTGCGTGGCACATTGCAGGATGTGGAGGTAGGAAAAATCATGACGCCGGTCTTTGTGACCGTCGGGCCAGATAGCACGGTGAACGACTGCGCGCCGTGGATTTTTCAACGCGGCCAGGATGATTTCCCCGTGGTGGCCGACGGCCGGCTCCTGGGACTGCTGACGCGCGACGCGGTGCTGGAGGCAGCGCAGCGGGACGGATCGAGGCGCGCGGCGGATCTGATGACGCCGGATTTCTGCCGCACGCGGCCGGACGCGCAGGTGGCGGGAGTGTATGATGTGATGCAGACCAGTGGACAACGTACCGTGCCGGTGATGGACGGCGACCAACTCGTGGGCCTGCTGACGCTCGACAACATCAACCGGTATTTCATGTTCCGTTCATCCGGTGGGATGCGGAATAGCGCACAGGCATAATCAGGCGGCACAGCCTTGACTTTGCCGTGGCCTGCCGCAACGCTTCGCTTACTGCTATGAAACGAATCGGCGTCTATACCAGCGGGGGCGATGCGCCGGGCATGAATGCCTGCATTCGCGCCATCGTCCGCACGGCCATCACGCGTGGTCTCGAAGTCACCGGCATCGAAGGCGGCTACGCCGGCATGATCGCGGCAAAGTTCCTGCCGATGAACATGCGTTCGGTTTCCAACATCATCTGCCGCGGCGGCACGATGCTGAAAAGCTCACGTTGCCCAGAGTTCAAGACACAGGAAGGCAGGGCACGGGCGGCGGCGAATCTGCGCGCGGCGGGCGTGGACGGCCTCATTGGCATCGGCGGCAACGGCACTTCCGAGGGCGCGCACAATCTCTGGCTGCAGGAACGCATGCCGATCGTCATTTGCGCCTCAACGATCGACAACGATCTCTATGGCACCGATTACACGCTCGGCTTCGACACCGCGATGAACACCGCGCTGGAGGCGATTGACCGCCTGCGCGACACCGCCGCCGCGCACGACCGCACGTCGTTCATCGAAGTTATGGGCCGCAACAACGGCTACCTTGCGCTCTACGCGGGCCTCGCGGGCGGCGCGGAGGAGATTGTCATACCCGAAGTGCCAACCGACGTGGACGCACTCTGCCAACGGCTGCTCGACGCGCAAAAGCGCGGCAAGACCAGCAGCATCGTCGTCGTTGCCGAAGGCCCTGTCACCGGCGGTGTCGTGGCGCTTGCCGAGAAAGTCAGCGCCCGCACCCATCTCGACGTGCGCGTCACCGTGCTCGGCCACGTCCAGCGCGGCGGTTCTCCGAACGCCCGGGACCGCATCAACGGCAGCCGCCTCGGTGCGGCGGCGGTGGATGCATTGCTCGCCGGCGAAACCGACAAACTCGTTGGCCTCGTCAACGGCCAACAGCATTTGACGTCACTGGAAGACGCCTACACAAAGAAGAAACCGATTGATCAGAAGATCATGGACCTCGCCTACATCCTGGCGAGGTAGCGAAGTCTGTTTTGATCTGCGGGTCCACCCGCAATCAGGATCACGCGAGCGAGGCGAGGCGCAAGGGACATCCTCAGCGCGGCCTCGCAACGCACGATGCAGCGAGCGAGAACTCACGGCCGGGTTGTTGCCGAGAATGCTGGACGATGTGCCCGGCTGGCCGGATAATCCCCCCACCATGATGCGCCAACACCGACAGAATCACCCCTCGTGGTTGTTCGTCTTCAACCTCGTTCTTACGATGACCCTCCTCACCACTGCCGTTGGCCGTGGCGCGGAACTCCCCTTCGTCCGCGTCAGCCCGCGCGACGTGCGCTATCTCGAACTGACCGACGGCAAACCTTATGTGCCGATCGGCCTGAACATGGTCCATCCCGACGCGCGCGCGGACGACGAGGCCGGCGGGCTGGCGTGCATGGAGCGTTGGTTTGAAAATCTCTCGAAGAACGGTGGCAACTACACGCGCATCTGGCTCAGCAGTGGCTTCTTCGACGTCGAGGACAAGCACAGCGGCGTCTATGACGAGGCGAAGGCAAAGCGGATTGACGCGCTGCTGTCGCTCGCCCGCAAATACGGCATCCGCCTGAAACTCTGCCTCGAACACTTCCGCTCACTCGATCCCAAGTATCACCAGAAGTGGGCCTCGAAACCGCTTCATCTCATCGCCAACGGCGGTCCAGCGGCCAACACGGCCGATTTCATTGAGGGCGAACGCAGCCGCGCACAGTTCAAACGGAAGCTGGCGTGGTATGCGCAACGGTTCGGCGGGCGGCCGGAAATTTTTGGATGGGAGCTGTGGAACGAAGTCAACTGCGTGGCGGGCGGCGACGTGGCGGCATGGAGCGAGGTAATGCTCGCGGAACTGCACCGGCTGTTTCCGAAGAACCTCGCGATGCAGAGTCTCGGCAGCTACGACAGCGACTGGGGACTCAAACCCTACCAGCGCCTCAGCACCATGCCCGGCAACGACGTTGCACAGGTACACCGTTATCTCGACTGCGGCGCGAAGTATGAAATCTGCCACGGTCCCGTGGATGTGTTCGCCGCCGACTCGGTGAAGATATTGCTCGGCCACAAACCGGGCCGGCCGGTCATGCTCGCTGAGAGCGGCGCGGTCGAGCCGCGGCACGCCGGGCCGTTCAAGCTCTACGCGAAGGACACTGCCGGCATCATCCTCCACGACGTGCTCTTCGCGCCGTTCTTCGCTGGCGCAGCCGGGCCGGGCCATTGCTGGCACTGGAACCAATACGTGGACCGCAACAACCTCTGGCATCACTTCGCCCGCTTTGCCGCCGTCGTGAAGGACCTCGATCCGCCCGCCGAGGACTTTCAGCCAATGCAGCTTCAGCATCCGCGACTGCGCGTCTACGTGCTCAAGGGCAAGAACACGCTGTTGGTCTGGTGCCGCGATTCGCAAAACGACTGGCGCAGCGAACTGGCGGACGGCAAAGCTCCGGAAACGCTCAACGGCGTGAAGCTGGACTTGTCGGAGACGATGGCCGGAATCAAGCCGGCGAGCACGAAGACCTACGACCCGTGGAAGGATCAGTGGAGCAGCGCGAAGCTCTCCGGCAACACCGTAACGCTGCCGGCGTTCAGCCGCTCCGTCGTCATTCGGATGAGCGTGCGGAAGGAATAGAGTACCGCCACGTGCAACCGTTCGGGCCATTTCTACGGTGGGTTTTTATCCTGTCTGTCATCGTCTCGTGGGCATTGGCTGGCGACGCGTCATCGTCGAAACTGGAGCGATCCTACTGGCTGCACGCGTCGCTGGCAGCGCAACCGCAACGCGGCTACTGGGGTATGGATTTCCCCGCAGCCTCGCAGCCCACGGAGAAGGAAATCCAAAACGCAGCCCGTTTGCTCGCCGGTGACTACGCGGCCAACCGGCTCTATCTCATCTATCACAATGAGCTTTCAACTGCCGCCGCCGAACAGGTCTTCGCGTTGTGGCGGCGACATTGTCCGCCGGGGGTCGAGATTGTGCCGACGCTGGTGCTGCGCGCTTACGACAAACAGAAGAGCGAGGTGTTCTCCGCCGACGAACTGGGCCGGCTCGCCGGCTTCTTCAAACGCGCCATCAATCCGGCGCGCATCGCGATCTACGACGTTTACGCGGGACGCGACCATGGCGCCGGATTGACGACACTGTCATTCGAGTTTCCCGGCGGCCTGATTCGCGTTGGCGCGCAGCCGGACGAAACCATCGCGCCGCCGTTCGCATCCGCCGTGCAGGATACGTGGAGCGGGTTCTGCCACGGCAAGACCAATGACGATTGGCAGCAGCCCGGCTTCGGCGCGCAAACGCTGCGGCAATGGATCGGGAAACGCAACGGCGGACGGCAGCCCGTGGCGTGGGATTTGATCGTGGTGGCGTGGGATTACTCTGCGACGAAGCGCGGCGAATATCCCGGTTATGACGATGCGCGCAAGAACATGCCATTGCCCGCCGGCCGGAACGCGCTCGCGGCACGGGAGATTCTGCGCTCCGCCAAGCCCGGCGTGCTGGCCGGTTTCAGCAGCGACCTCTTCATTCTCCATGTCAACTCCCGCGCCGATCCTCACGACGGGCCGGCCGGCGGTTTCTACGAAACACTCAAGCGCGGCGAAGTCTATCGCGGTTACTACGCAGTTCCCTTCAACGAAATCACCGATCTCTTTCGCGAACTGAAATAAGGCAGAATGCCCAAGCGATGGCCGTTAAGCACCTGCCCTTGGGATGCGTCCTCCGTGCTCGCTTGTTAGCCGCCCAGCTTTCGCAAGACCGGCATGACCGATAAGTCGTATAGCTGAGAACTGGCAAGGGCTGCGGCTTTCTGGTAATGGAGCGAATATGACTCGGCTCACCTTTGGTTTACGGACGGCGGCGTGGGTTTCGACGGTCGTCGCGTCATTTGCTTTCGTTGGCGATCTCAACGCCGCGCAAAAACCCGCGGCCAAGCCCTCTGCCAAGCTCGCCCTCGCGCAAATGCCGGAGACGTTTCCGGGACCGATGCTCTCGCGGTTCCTCGACGGGCCGATGAAGGGTGTGGAGGAGATTGTGTTCGCCGTGCGCGTGCCGGGTCGCGATCACTGGTATGTGACGTTCGGCAACTACGCGGACGATTCGGAATACGCGCAGCGGCTCGGTTTCAAGAAGGAGGAGGGAGTTCATTGGGGCTACAGCGAAGGCGGGCGGCTCTGCCGGAAGAATCTCCGCACCGGCAAGGTGACGACGGTTTTCGAGGACATGAAGGGCGGGGTGCGCGATCCGCAGCTCAGCTACGACGGCAAGAAGATACTCTTCGCCTACCGCAAGGGCGGCACGCATCCGTTTCACCTCTGCGAGATCAACGTGGACGGCAGCGGCATGCGCCAGCTCACGGACGGTACTGACGACGACATCGAGCCGACGTATTGCCCGGACGGCAGCATCGTCTTCTGTTCGTCGCGCTGCCGGCGCATGCCCTCCACCAACAACGATCACGACAACACGCCGTGGATGCTGCCTGACGGCCGTTTGATTTACATGCGCTGGGAATACGTGGACCGCAGCCAAGTGCATTTTCACCATCTCTGGACGACGAATCCCGACGGCACGGGCCAGACGGTGTTTTACGGGAACATGGCTGGTGGCATCGCGATGCTGGACGCGAAGCCGATCCCCGGCACCGTCAAGATCGTTGCGTCGTTCTCGCCGGGTCACGGCCGGCCGGAGCATCTCGGCCCGATCACGGTTGTGGACCCGCGATTCGGCCCGGACGACCCGCGCGGCGCGCGCACGGTCAGCAAGACCGGCGATTGGAAAGACCCGTATGCGTTCAGCGAGGACTGTTTCCTCGTCGCGAACCCGAAAGGACTGTTCGTGATGGACGGCGATGGCAACGTGGAGATGATCCACCAACTGCCGGAATCCGAGCGTGCGCAGTTCCAGTGTCACGAACCGCGCCCGGTCCAGTCCCGGGAGCGCGAGCCGATCATCCCGTCGCGCGTGGATCTCAGCGCGCCGACCGGTCGGCTTTTCCTGGAGGACGTCTATCACGGCCGCAACATGGCGGGCGTCGAGCGCGGCACGGTGAAAAAGCTGCTCGTGCTCCAACAATTGCCGAAGCCGGTGAACTTCTCCGGAGGCATGGAACCGCTCACCATCGGCGGTTCGTTCACGCTGGCGGAAGTCGTCAGCGAAGCGCCGGTGGAGGCAGACGGCTCGGCGTTTCTGGAAGTGCCGGCGATGCGGTCGCTATTCGTTGTCGCGCTCGACAAGAACGACATGGCGGTGAAACGGATGCACAGCTTCGTTACCGTCCAGCCCGGCGAGACCGTCGGCTGCGTCGGCTGCCACGAAAACCGCCAGAGCGCGGCGCTGCCGGTGCGCGCGTCGTTGCTGGCGATGAAACGGCCGCCCAGCCCGGTGCAGCCCATTCGCGACGTGCCGTCGGTGATCGATTTTCCGCGCGACATCCAGCCGATCCTGGACCGGCACTGTGTGCAATGCCACAACACCGACCGGCGTGAAGCGAAAGTGGACCTCACCGGTGACAAGACGGCGATGTATTGCATCAGCTACTGGACCATCACGATGCGTGGGCTGATCTCCGACGCGCGCAACGAGCCGTTTGCCAACCGCGCGCCCTATTCCTATGGCAGCGCTGCGAGCCGGTTGCTGAAACTCGCCGACGGCAGCCATCACGGCGCGAAGCTCAGCGACCTGGAGCGGAAGACACTGCGGCTTTGGATCGAAACCAGCGCCACCTATCCCGGCACCTACGCCTCGCTCGGCTGCGGCTCCTACCCCGTGCATGTGCCGTATGGGACGATGATGAAACGCTGCGGCGAGTGCCATCGCGGCAAAGATCACGACCGCCGCGGCAAGGAGTTCACGACGCTCATCATGGGGGCTGTGCACGGCCACCGCCTCGAACCGATTGAAAACATTTCGCGGCCGGAGAAATCCCTCATCATCCGCGCCCCGCTGGCAAAAGCAGCCGGCGGCCTGCAGCTCTGTGGCAAACCCGTGTTCGCGGACACCAACGACCCGCTCTATCGCGAAATGCTCGGCGCGCTCCGCAACGCGCACGACCGGTTGATGGCCGGCAAGCGGTTCGACATGCCCGGCTTCCGTCCGAATGAGCATTACATCCGCGAAATGCAGCGGTTTGGCATTCTGCCGAAGAACCTCGGTCCGAACGATCCGATTGACGTTTACGCCACTGACCGCGCCTATTGGAACTCGTTCTATCATCAGCCGGTTGCTACCGTCGCCCGCTAGCCCGTGAATGGCACAACAATGCCGCGAGCCACCATGAACAATACTTTCGCAAACAAGACCGCCACGATGTTGGCTCTGGCCGCAATGGCTCTCGCCGTTTCCTGCGGCCAGCCCACCGAGCCTTCTCGCGAGACCGCCAGCGCGCCCGCCGCCGCGACCACTGCGGGTTACCAACCGCTCGTGGGCCGTTGGGCTAGGACCGACGGCGATTACATGATCGAGATCAAGAGCATTACCGCCGACGGCAAGGTGGAAGCCGGCTACCTCAACCCGCGCCCAATCCACGTGGCGCGCGCCGAGGCATCACGCGATGGCGGCGTGCTGAGGTTGTTCATGGAACTGCGCGACGCCGGCTATCCCGGTTGCCTCTACAAGCTCACGCTCGACAAATCCGCCCGCCTGCTGACCGGCACCTATTTTCAAGCCGCCCAGAACCAGACCTACGAGGTGACATTCGAGAAAGCGCAGTAAGCCGCTGGTTCGCCCACAACGAAGCGGTCCGCCCCGCGGATCAACGTCAACTCATCGCATTGCTTGCGCCTCGCCTTGGCTGAGTCACCATCGCCACGAAAGATCGATTCAACGGATTCGCCTTGTGAGCCGCGACCGGGTGGATTGTCGAAAGCTCGCACTGGAACCGTGATTCCTTGTTCAACGGCCTGACCCGCTGTGGCGTCTTCCTGCAACGACGGTGCGATGGGCGGGTTCGCTACAGCGCAGAGTCGGGATTGCGGTGATCGAGAATGGGCGCTCAGTAGCTACCATGAAAAAAGCCTCCGCCAAAAGGGTTTCGTATGTGCCGAATAAACCTCAGCAGGGATGCCAATAAGAGCGGGACCGCTGCACACAGCTCCATCAAGTGACCCCCCTGCACTCAACAAATTGTCTGCGGAGCGCACCGTCGAGCTTCGGAACGCGACGTTCTGGAAGGATTTGGAGGGGCCGTTGTGATACGCGACCTGGGCCATTTGGAGTGCGAGAAGGAAAATCGGTTCGCTGGTAAACGGGAAGAGTTGCTCCTTGCCTTTGGCGTTCAATGCGCTGAATTGTTTTGGCAGAACCAGATCTCCGAGGTGAGCAACCAGTACGATACCGAATGCTTCGGGTATCCAATCGATGAGTCTGCGTGCCTCCATCGGGTCTGAGACGAGAACGGCTATCTGAGCCTCTATGTCGTCTTCCGAGATTCCTTCGGTGCCCAGAATCTGGACAGCCCGCTCAACTATTTCCGGTGCGATTGGCTTCATTCAGGATGCAGAGTGATGCCTGACACTGTTCAATTGAACGACGGATTCGTCGCATAACACGGAGAATGGAACAAGGGCAAAAGCCGCTCATCTGTCATACTAGTCTAGCCAGAACATCCACCGCTACTCTGCTGCGACCGGGCGGCGGGATTCTTTCTTGGCGGCTTGGTGGGATTTGTCGGCGAGCATGCGCTGTTTGGACCGGCGGCTGCGCCGGCGTTTCTGGCGGCGGATCTTCTCGGCGGCGGCGCGGTCCGCGTCCACATAGCCCTTCTGGAGCGCTTCGATCTTGTCGAGCAGGAGCCGGCGGGCGAGAAAGCGGTTGAGGCCCTGCTGGCGCGTGGTCTGGCATTTGACCTGGAGCCGCGTGGGACGGTGGATCAATTGCACGCAGGTGGCGCATTTGTTGACGTTCTGCCCTCCGTGGCCGCCGCTGTGGATGAAGGTCTCCTCAATGTCGGCTTCGCGCACGCCGAGCGTGCCCATGCGCTCGAGAAGTTGGGTTTCCTTTTCCTGGCTGACGGGAAATGCGCTCATGGCGTCAGCGTAGCGTCTCTGCGGTGAATTCGCC
>JBAZIR010000089.1:0-17043 GCA_041651735.1 Verrucomicrobiia bacterium
TACGCGTCGTTCTGGAAATACCTCCAGCGGCTCGACAAGCACGTGGATGTGGACCGCCTTGCGGTCAAGGCGGCACACAAGCGCGAGATGGAAATTTGGGGCGTCGGCACTATGTTCGACTGGGGCAGCGCAGCCGACACGCCATGTTTCGGCGATTTTCCGCACAATAGCGAGTCGCGTCTGCGGCAGCGGCATCCCGAGTGGGTGCCTGTGGACAAACACGGCGTGCTGCGGCAGGGTGGGCCGATTGAGTTCGCCTACCCGGAGGCGCGCAAGGCACTGACAGACCTGCACCTGAAGTTTGTGGACCGCGACGGCTACGACGGCATGGCGCTCCTGACCTATGTCGAGAACTTCAGCTTGCGCTTTCCTGATGAATTCGGCTTTAGCGAACCCGTCGTGAAGGAATTCAAGCGCCGGGCCGGCATCGATGTGCGCACACAGCCGTTCACACGAACCGCCACACGCTACGACTGGCAGGCGTTGCGCGGGGAATCCGTCACCGCCTACCTGCGCGAACTGAAGACGGAACTGGCCAGGCGCGGCAAGAAACTCGGCGTTTGTCTCAACCCCAATCAGCCGCGCCTGCCGCAGTTCTGGACGGCGGTCGGCTCAACGATCAGTGCAGGGCACATCCTGTTCGATCTCGACACGTGGGTGCGCGACGGGGTGGTGGACCAGTTCGTCGTCTGGGGTGGATGCCACGGACCGGCGCAGTTGAAGACGGTCGAAGATTCTCTCTGGTTGGCGCGCGATTCGAAAACGGCGGTGGCTGCGATGACCTCCAGTCCGTTCGCGGAACGATGGCAGCCGTTCCACAAGCGCGACGTGCCGATGATGCTCGCGGTGGGTGACGACTGGCAGTATCTCGAATGCTGCAACGTTCCCGAACAGCCGCTCGACGCGCTGCGCGACAAGGACGACTTCGCGCGGCTGCGCGTGCTGGCGCAGATTGCGCGCGGCAAGACGAAGACGACGTTTGAGAACATTGCGCCGCTGGCGAAGGATTCGAACCTGCTTGTTCGCCGCATGGCGCTGCTGGCGTTGGCGAAGACCAAAGATGCGCAGGCCGTGCCGCTCATCGAGGCCGGGCTTGCCGACCAGGAGAACGGTGTTCGTTGCGTCGCCGCGCAGGCGTTGCGCGAGTTGAACCGGCCGGAAAGCACCGCAAAACTGCTCGCGGCGGTTCAACGCTTCCCCACACACCCGCTCATGGAGACGGTCGTGCCCGCGTTGTCGAAGATCCAGCCGCTGCCGCGCGCTGAACTGGCCAAAGCTGCCGTCAAGCACGGCAACCCCGCGGTGCGCGTCGTTGCGATGCGCGCACTCGGCTCGATGGCGAACGGGGAACTGGTGCCGACGTTCGCGAGGGGGCTGAACGACGGGGACCGCTACGTCCGGTTCGCTGCCGCGCAGGCGCTGGGGAACGTCACACGCAGTCCGAAGGCGGTCGAGACACTCATCGAGGCGATGAAGCAGGACAACGTCGTCGTTTCCGACCGCGCGGCCACATCGGTGGCCATGATCGCGGCGCGGCGGCACGAAAAAGAAATCGAGCCGTTGCGGCCACAGATGATCGAGGCGTTGAAGAACCTTTACGCCAAACTCGGCGACGGTTGCGCGCGGGCCGACGCGGACTGGGGCTATCGTCCTGTAGGCAACGCGTTGCTGAAGTGTGGCGCTGACGGCGAGCGTGTGTTGCAGGAATTCATGGAGCAGCGCAAGGACCGCCGTCTGGCCGAGCAGGCGTGGAAGAGCCTTTACGTTCGCCTCGACAACGGCGTGTTCAATGAGACGTGCGAGAAGGAAACCGACGAGGCGTTCAAGAAGAGGCCTGTATTCAGCCGCGATCTGCGCGTGGATCCGGCCAAAGGCGACGATGCGTCGATGAGTGGACCTTTCAAGACCATTGCGCGGGCCATTGCCATCGCGGGGCCGGGAGACGCGATTCATCTCGCGCCCGGGCACTACAAGGAGTCGGCTGCGTTTCACAACAAGTGCGGCGAGCCAGGCAGGCCGATCACACTCGATGGCCACGGAGCGACGCTCGATGGCGGCGAACCACTGAAGCTGGCTGATTGGAAGATGGTGTCCCCGGGACTTTACCTCAACCGCAGTCTGCTCCGCGTGGACCCCGCCAATCTTGGACGCTGGTATTTCGTGTGCGACGGCAAGATGAACCACATGGGCCGTTCCAGCAAGGGTCTCAGGCAGCCGTTGAAGAGAGTCGAGGATCTTGCGCCCGGTGAATGGACATACGTTTCCGATGCGCCCATCACTCGGAAAAGCAAGGGTGGCAAGCCGTGGGACACGCGGCATGTAAAGGGCGCGTTCTACATCAAAATTGATCCGGCGAAGACACTGGCTGATTATTATATCGAAGCGCCGATCCGGCAGAATGGCGTCTCCTTGAATGGGTGTTGCTCACATCTGGTTGTCCGCAACGTGACCTCCACGCACGTCCACAACGATGGTTTTAACATCCACGGTTACTCGCGCGACATCCTGTTCGAGAACGTCAAGGCGATTGAGTGCGGCGACGACGGCGTCAGCGCGCACGACGACTGCCAGATTCGCGTCAATGGCCTCGTCTCCATCGGCAATTCCACCGGCATTTGCGACGTGGGCGACAGCGTCAGCCACTACAACCGCGTGTTCATCAAGGACTGTCTCGGCCACGACCTCTACTTCCTCGATACGAATGAGCACTCGGTCAGCAACAGTGTCGTCTTATCGTCTGCGTGGCGCACGCTTGTGGTCACAGGCAATCCGAACACGAACAAGGTTTGCACGTTGAGTCTCGACAACGTTCTTATTCACCGTGTTACTGGCACCAACGAAGTTCGCGTGACCGCAGGTTCAGTGTTTGAAGGCCGGCATCTGACGCTGACAGGACTCCACATCCTCGCCACGGGTGGCGCGGTCACGTTGCGCGACTCCATCGTAGCCGGCACGCCGCCGCCGGAGATCAATGTCTGGAAGAATGTGCGCTGGCGGGCCGACCATAACCTCTACGACGCTCATTTCATCCGCCTCGACCAGAAGTTCTACTCACCGAAGACTTTTGCGGACTATCAGCGCGCCACTGGACAGGACAAAGCCTCGCGATGGATGAAGGTCGAATTCAAGCAACCCTTCGACGGGCGGCTTGCCAAGCCTGCGCCCGGCAAAGGCGTGGGAGTGGATATGTCCCGCCTGCCGTCCGCGATGCGGTAGCGGCGTTGGCTGCGCGAGATGCCTCACTCGTATCGCAGCGCGTCTATCGGGTCGAGTTTCGAGGCTTTGCGGGCGGGGTAGAAGCCGAAGAAAATTCCCACAGCGGCACTGAAGAGAAATGCCGCAACGATGGGCGTGATGGAGATGAGCGTTGGCCAGCCAGCGATGGCCGAAAGCGCCTTGGAAGCGCCAACGCCCATCGCGATGCCGATCACGCCACCGATGGAACTGAGCGTGATCGCCTCGGTCAGGAACTGCAACAGGATGTCGCGCCCATGGGCGCCAACGGCCATGCGGATGCCGATCTCTCGCGTGCGCTCGGTGACGCTGACGAGCATGATGTTCATGATACCGATGCCTCCGACGATCAGCGAAACGCTGGCGATGGCGCCGAGCAGGACGGTCATCGTCTTGGATTGTGCGGTTGCCATCTCGGCGATGTCCTGCTGGCCGCGCACGGTGAAGTCGTCGTCGCGGCCGGGCTGGATGCGGTGGCGCTGGCGCAGCAGTTCGGTGATCTGTTGTTGCACCACGGGCAGCAACTTCGGGTCGGCAGCCTGCACCATGATGGAGCGCAGCGTCGTCACGCCGAGAACACGTTTCATCGCGCTGGTATAGGGCACGACAATCACGTCGTCCTGGTCGCTGCCCATCACCGAGAGACCCTTTGACGACAGCAGGCCGACGATGGTGAACGGTACGTTCTTGATCCGCACAATCTGGCCGATTGGGCTTTCGTCGCCGAAAAGCTGCTGGGCGGTGGTCTTGCCAATGATGGCCACCTTGGTGGAGCCGCGCACGTCCAGCGGGGTGAACGGCGCACCCTCTACCAATGGCCACTGACGGATCTCGAAGTAATCCGGCCCTTCACCGAGAATCTGTGGCAGCCAGTTCTGGTTGCCTGCCGCGACCTGCGTGGCGGAGCGCAGTTCCGGACTGACGGCGCTGACGCCGGGAATCTCACGCCGTATGGCCTCGGCGTCCTCCACAGTGAGTGTGCCTGCGCCACCGTGACCGCTATGCACACCCGTGCGTGTGATGCTGCCGGAGAAAATGAGGATCACATTCTGTCCGAGGCTCGCGATCTGCGCCTCGATCTGCGACTTGGCGCCGTTGCCGATGCCGACCATCGTGATGACCGCGCCGACGCCGATGATAATGCCGAGCGCGGTGAGCACCGAGCGCATTTTGTTGCGCCGCAGCGCCCGCAACGCGGTTTTGATGGTGACGAGGATTCTCATGGCGTTTGCAGCGCCGGATCGAGCTGTGCTTGCAGCCGCTGTAATTCCGGTTCGGCGAAAATCCGATCAGTGACGGGTGCGTCGGACACCACGTGGCCGTCGCTCATGACGATGTTGCGTTTGGTGTAGTGGGCGATATCCGTCTCGTGCGTGACCATGACGATGGTGATGCCGCGGCTGTTGAGTTGTTGAAACACGTCCATGATCTCGATGCTGGTGCGGCTGTCGAGATTGCCCGTCGGCTCGTCGGCGAGCACGAGCGCAGGCTGGTTCACCAGCGCGCGGGCGATGGCAACGCGTTGTTGCTGGCCGCCGGAGAGCTGGCTCGGATGATGGCCGGCGCGGTCGGAGAGGCTGACGATGTCGAGCGCGTGCAAGGCCTTCTCACGCAACTCGTGGCTGCGCATGTGCTGCCGGGCGTAGAGCATGGGTAGTTCGACGTTTTCCAGCGCCGACGTGCGCGAGAGGAGGTTGAAGCCCTGGAACACGAAGCCGATCTTCTGGTTCCGGATGTCGGCCAACTCGTTGGTGCTGAGCTGTGATACGTCGATGCCGTCGATGCAGTAGCGCCCGCTCGTGGGCCGGTCGAGGCAGCCGAGGATGTTCATCAGCGTGGACTTGCCGGAGCCGCTCGCGCCCATGATGGCGACGAACTCACCCGAATGAATCTCCAGCGAAACGCCACGCACCGCCTGCACATCCACCTCGCCGGTGTGGTAGGTTTTGCGGATGTTGTCCAGTTTGATAACCGCGTTCATTCAATCCGCCTAGAATCGCCGCATCCCACCAAACGGACTGGATGCCGATGTTGCGCCTCGTTGTGAAACCGCGCGCGCCGTGACCACGTTGTCGCCTTCCTTCAAACCTTCGAGCACCTCGGTGTTCACGCCGTCGCTGATGCCGATCTTGATCTGTGCCGGCTGCGGGTTGTCGTCCGTCGTGCCGGCAGGGAGAATGTAAATCGTTCGCGTCATTGAACGCTCGCCTTTGCGCCGGCCCGACCCGCCGCCGCTGCGCGCTTTTCCACCCTCACTGCCAGCGGCCGCGGTGGCCGCAGATCCGCCGTTCTTTGAAGCTGCGTCCGTCGCGGTTGTCAGCCGGAAACGCAACGCAGCGTTGGGAACCTTCAGCACGTTGTCGCGCTGGGCGACAATGATCGAGACGTTGGCCGTCATGCCGGGACGCAGTTTCATGTCGCTGTTGTTCACCGCGATCACGGTGTCATAGCTGACGACGTTCTGGACGGTGATTGGCGAGTTGCGGATTTGCGTTACCTTGCCGCGGAACGTACGGAATGGGAACGCGTCCACTGTGAAGTTCACATCCTGGCCAACCTCAACGTTGCCGATGTCAGCCTCGGCGACGTTGGCGTCTATCTGCATCTTGGTCAGGTCGTTGGCGATGACGAACAAGGTCGGCGCGTTCAGGCTCGCGGCGACGGTCTGGCCGACGTCCACGTTGCGCGAGATGACGATTCCGTCCACCGGCGAGAAGATCGTGCAGCGCGCGAGGTCCACTTTTGTCCGTTCCAACGAGGCTTCCTTCTGCTTCACGCTGGCCTCGGCTTGGTGAAGCGTCGCCGTCGCCGTGTCCAGATCGGCTTGAGGGACGAGGTCTTTGGCACGCAGGCCCTTTTGCCTTGCTGCTTGCACCTGCGCCAGCTCCAGCGTAGCCCGTGCATTCGCCAGGTCGCCTTCAGCTTGGTGGACGGCGGCGTCATACGTGGCAGGGTCGAGTTGTGCGACGATCTGGCCTTCCTTGACGACCGAGTTGTAGTCCACAAGCAACTTCGCAATCATGCCTGAAATCTGGCAACCGACTTGGACATTGACGACGGGATTGAGCTGGCCTGTTGCGGTCACTGCCTGCGTCAGTTCGCCGCGCGTGATCGTCGTCGTCTGATACTGCGGCGTGTTGTCGGCGCGCAGCCACCAATACCACGCGCCGTATCCTGCGCCTCCGGCCAACAGCAGAAGGACCAGCGTCCAGATGATTTTGCCCATCACTCGATTCTTGGCCATGACTTCCTTTCGCCCGCGCCGCCGCAGAAACCCGTGCCGCGTGAGCAGCCTCGTGTTTCGCTGTCCAGATTTCTGGCACTCATTAGACGGTTATGCAACATCCTATTCAAACAGTTGTTTCAAAAAAATCCGAATATGCAAACGGCCCGGGCAGGGCGCGTCCAAAGATCATCGTTGGCGGCGCGGTGTCAACGTGTTGAAGGGTGCCGCAATCCATCAAGAACGGCAGCCGATTGCAGCAGCAACCTTCCCCAGATCTTCTGCAAAACTAGTCTTCAGGATCTTTTCCGGATGGCCGGTGGCGGTTTCCAAGCCGGGATCGGCCTGGATGGCGCCAAGGAACTTCGCGTGAGTGCTGAAGGAGCTGGGAGCCCCTGCGCTCAGGTTCTCGACGATACCGAGCAGCGGCACGTTGAGCCGCTCAAACAGCGCCAGCGACCTTCGCAACGTTTCCACGGCCAGCACCGCCGGCGTGGTCACCGCCAGCAGCTCCGCGCGTTTGATCCAGCGCGCCATATCCAGCGAGGCGTCGCCAATGCCCGGTGGCATGTCCACGATCAGGCAATCCTGCTCGCCCCATTGTGTCACCGCCAGCAATTCCAGCGCTGCCTGTGAGACATCGTTGCCTCGCAACGGCACGGCGCGGCCTTGTGAGAAGAACGACATGGACATGAACGTAATCCCGTGTGCCAGCGGCGGGTTGATGCCCGTCTCCTCGGTGTAATGGGCGTCGTTGATGCCGAGGATGATGTGGTCCGAGGCGCCGGTGAAGTCCAGATCGAGCAGGGCGGTGCGATGGCCTTTGCGCGCCAGCAACAGCGCCAGCACCGAGGCGATGGAACTCTTGCCAATGCCGCCCTTCCAGCCGGTGACGGCGATGATTCGCTTCACGCCGGAGATACGTTTCTCGATGACAGAACTTCGAGGATCAATCATGGCCGGCCTGTGATCTCCTGGATGAAAACGCCCCGGCCCCGCACGATGGAGAAGTCCGGGCTGCCGCATGCCGGGCAACGCATATAGACATGCGCCATTTCTGGCACGAAATGGATGGCTTCGCGTTCCTCTTCGCCGACCTTGGCGTCTTGCTCGGAGAATTCCTTCTTGCAGGCCTGACACTCAAACGCCGCTGCGCCCCGCACGGTGCGAACCTTCGCGCTTCTGAGTTCCGCAGCCGCGTTCGAAAGCTGGTCTTGCACCAGCGAGGCGAACATCTCGTTGTCAATGGCCTGCAGTTCGCCGATGTTCAAAACGATCTCATCCACCACGGCCAGTTTCTGTTGCCGTGCTGTCTCTGTGGCGGACGTGACGACCGCCTCAGCCAAAGCCCATTCGTGCATGTCAGTTCTCGATTCCAGGTGCGCTCAAAAGTGCCGCCGTGCGCAGAGAGTATCTTCGATCGCGCATCGGCGGCGTTGTTCGAGGGAAACAGTAGGCGGTTGTACTGCGTTCGGCAAGGCTTGCGATAGGACCTCATGAACACCGTTTAGCGCGACGGTGTAAGGTCCCGTAGACATGCGAGTCCCGGAGTGCAAGAACGCGACAGCGAGCGGTCGTGCGGTTCTCTTTCTTCTTTGTGGCAACAATGTTCTTGATGGCTGCGCCCGCGCGGTCTTAGGATGCACCCAGTTCTTTGAACCGTAGTTACCGCCGCGCGTTGGTGGCCCGACTGTTTCGGGCCAACGCGGGAAGCCGGTGAGAATCCGGCACGGTTGCGCCACTGTGACTGGCTACAAAATCTCAAATGCCACTGTTCCGCCTCGGCGGGATGGGAAGGCGAGATCAAGGTTCGATGCCAGAAGTCAGGAAACCAAACAACGCGCGCTCATCTGTCCGCACATCGAGTGATGTCGGGCACAAACTTCTTCGCACGAAGGAAGGATGGGGGAGCGGCTTCCGGCCTCACTCTCAGTTCCGACCTTCAACTGCCTCACCGGGCATTGAAGGTTTTTTGTTGTAGGGGATTGTTGGAGCGAGTGCATCACATCTGCCGGCTGGCTGATCCCTCGAAAAGGAGTCGTCAGCTAATGCAAAAGGTCATCAGTATTGTCATCTGTTTCACAGCCGTCGCCACCGCCGCACAACAAGAACCATCGGGCACGCCGCAGTTGCCGGAGGTGACTGTAACGTCCGGACGGTTGCCCGGCGAGAGTCTGCCTGTCACAAAAACCCCCGCGAATGTAACCGTGATCACCAGTGACCAGATCGAGCAATCCAGCGAATTGAGCGTGCCGGAAATCCTTACGCACCAGGTCGGCATCCAGAATACCGATACGGTCGGCTTCGGCATCGACGCAAAGCCAAACATGCGCGGCTATGGCGACCGCACCGGTGTGCTTGTGCTCGTGGATGGCGTTCGTATGAACAGTCCCGGCGACAGCACCGCCAACGCCCTCTGGGCTGCCATCCCCCCGCAGGACATCGATCGCATCGAGATCATTCGTGGCGGTGGTTCTACTATCTACGGCGAAGGCGCCATTGGCGGCGTCATCAACATCATTACCAAACACGACGCGAAGAAGTCGTTTGCCAACCTCGACGCGGCGGCCGGCAATCTCGGTTACTGGCGCGGCCATGCTGACGGCGGCACACCTTGGGGGCCCAGCCGAGTTTACGGCTCCGCCACTTACGAACAAGCCGACGGCGCTCGCGACTTCAGCGCTTTCTACAAGGAAACCGCCCAAGGCAACGCCGGCGTAACGACCGCTTGGGGCGATTTCGACGCGGGCGTGTATTACCACAGGGATCGGGTTCGCAATCCCGGCAATCTCACCCCACAGCAGTATCACGACAATCCAGACCAGGCCGGTTTCGCGACCCAAATGGACAACGAGATCACGCGCCTGAGCCTTGACTGGAAGAACTCGTTCGATTCCGGCTTCTCCGCGCACATCAAGCCTTACATCCAGAGTTACACGGAGGACCTCTCTTTTCCGAGCTGGCCGTCTGGCAACTACAAGATCAGCCAACCGAGTTGGGGCGTGACGTTGCAGATGAACCACACCACCGATGCGCTTGGCGGCCAGAACGTCGCAACGCTGGGCGGTGAGTTCATTCACCAGAACATGACGTGCTACAATTTCAACAGCAACCCGGACGGCATATCGGATTACGTCAATCATGCCACCGCAGGCGTGTTTGCGCAGGATGCCATCGACGTGACCGAGAAGCTCCGCCTGCAAGCCGGCGTGCGCTACGACACCCGCAGCTATGATTTGAGCCTGTTTGACTGGAACTCCTTCAGCCGGACGACGGAGTCACTCAACTATAGTGGCTTCAGTCCGAGCGGTGGCGCCGTGTATTCATTCACCAAGACGGAGAACGCTTACTTCAACATATCGCGCTCGTACAAACTGCCGATCGGCAACGACCTCATCTCCGTGGACCCTTTGTATCGCTCGAACGCAGACATCAAGCCCATTGATGCGACGAACTACGAAGTCGGTTTCCGGTGGGCACGATGGAAGGAGTTCAGCGGCAGCATCGCCCTCTACCACAGTGATATTCAGGATGCCATCGAACTGAATCCGTTCACCTACCAGAACCAGAACTATGACGAGAAGCGCAACGGCATTGAACTTGGCCTCCAGTCTTCCCCGGTGAAGTGGATGTCATTTTACCTGAACTACACCTTTCAGGATTCCCAGTTTGCCGGTGGAGCCTACGACGGGAACTCCATTCCCCTTGTGCCGCAACATCTCATCGCCGGCGGCGCAGCATGGATCCCGGTGCCTTGGTTCCGATGGTCGGTGGATGTCGTCTACGGGCGTGACCAGACCATTCTCAACGATCTGAACAACACTTTCGAAGCCAACCGATACACTGTTCTTAACACGCGTCTGACGTGGATTCCCTGCAAGTGGGGCCAGGTTTATGTCGCGATCAACAACATGCTCGACGACCGCTACGAGACCTTCCCGAGCTCAAACGGGCTTGCGACACGCGCCTACAATCCGGCCCTGCCGATCAATGTCCAGGCCGGCTTCACCATGAAATTCTGACGATGGAAACAAGCTTCCGACAGTTCAACCTTGTCCGATGAAACGTTTGCTCATACTGACGGTCTTCTTTGCTGCTGCGGCGGCGTTCGCCGCGCCGCCGCAGCGGATCGTCTCGACGGCGCCAGCGTTCACCGAGATGCTGTTCGCCATCGGCGCGGGTGGGCAGGTGGTGGGTGTCACGGGTTGTTGTTTCTTCCCTCCGGAAGCCAGACAGCGAGAGAAGATCGGTGGTTATACCGACGTCAGCTACGAAAAACTGCTCTCGCTCAAGCCTGATCTGGTGGTGACAGCCGACTACGCTCTGCGGATGCGCGAGCATTGTGCCACGGCAAAGTTCGCCACGCTGGAACTGAAGACGAACTCGGTCGGCGACATCCTCAACGCCATCGAGCAACTCGGCCGCGTCACGGGTCACGACAAGGAAGCTCGCGCGCTCGCCGGAAGCATCCGCGGTGAGTTGCAGGCCATTCGCGCCGCCTCCCACCGTCCGCCGCGCCGCGCGTTGCTGGTTATCGGCCGGGCCCGTGGCAGTTTTCAGGAATTACTGTCGGTCGGTCCCGGAGGATTTCTTGACGATCTCCTGAACTGCGCGGGTGGGACCAACGTGCTGGCTGACGTGAACCAACCCTGGCCGCGGATCAATCTCGAAACCGTTTTGGCGCGAAAACCGGAAGTCATCATCGAGATGGTCGGCGAAGCGATGGGCGACCGTGCATCCGCCAACGAAGTGGGGGGACGCAAGCAGGAGTGGAACCGGTTCAGCGGCGTGCCCGCAGTGGCGAGCGGGCGCGTCAACACGCTGCTCAGCGACCATGCGCTGATTCCTGGCCCCCGGTTGGTGGATACTGCGCGTGTGCTGGCGGAGTTGCTGCGATGAACACGCCGACCCTCGAACTGTCCGATGTTACGTTTGCCTACGGCCGCCGCGCCGTGCTCCACGAAATCAATCTGGCCGTTGCCGCCGGCGAGTTTGTCGGTTTGCTCGGCCCGAACGGTTCCGGCAAGTCCACGCTCCTGAAACTGCTCTACGGTCACCTCCAATCAGCCGCCGGAACGGTGCGGCTTAACGGCGCAGACCTCCGGACGCTGGCGCCCCGTGAGGTCGCTCGCTCCATCGCCGTGGTGCCGCAGGAGTCGCCGGACACGTTCGGCTTCACCGTCGCTGAGCGCGTGCTGATGGGACGGCATCCGTTTCTCGGACCGTTCGATTTCGAGACGGAACATGATCAGACCATCGCGCGCGAGGCGATGCTGCTCACGGACACCGCGCAATTTGCCGGGCGCACGCTGAGCGAGATCAGCGGCGGCGAGCGCCAGCGGGCACTCATCGCTTCCGCACTGGCGCAGACACCGGAGATCTTGCTGCTCGACGAGCCGACCGCGATGCTCGACATCAGATACCAGGCACAGATCATCAGCCTGCTGCGCCGGCTCAACCGCGAGCGGCATATGACGATCGTCATTACGCTCCACGACGTCAACCTGGCCGCGCTGTCTTGTCGCCGGCTGGTGGTCTTGAAGGCCGGCCGCGTCGTGCATGACAGCACGCCGCAGGCGGTGCTCACGAAAGAACGTATGGCGGATATCTATGAAGTGCCGCTGTGCCGCGTGGAAGCCCTGTTGCCACAACTTGAAGATGAACGCGCCTGACACCCACGGCATTGCATCGCTCTACAACGCGCGGAAACTGGCCGTGCCGCTGGCGATTTCCCTGGCCCTTTTCATGCTCGCGCTTGGCATCTGTCCGTGGATCGGACCGACGCGGCTGGACGTCCACGAGGCGTTGTTTGGTTCAGACGGCAACAACGACAGGCAAATCCTGATGTCGGCGAGGCTGCCGCGCATCGCGCTGGCCGTGGTCACCGGCGCGGGGTTGGCGCTGGCGGGCGTGGCGTTCCAGGCAATGCTCCGCAACCCACTGGCGGAACCCTATACACTCGGTTTGGCCTCGGGTGCATCGCTCGGCGCGGCACTCGCCATCAAGTTTGGGGTTGAGACTACGGTGATCGGCGCGCTCGGGGCGAAGTTTGGCATGGCCCCATTGCCGGTGGCGGCGTTTGCCGGATGCCTGCTTAGCGTGGCGCTGGTCTACTGGATCGCGCACGCGCGCGGCCAGTTGCCGGCGGCGACACTGATTCTGGCGGGAGTCATCGTCAGTTTCTTCCTGTCTGCGGTCATGTTGTTCCTTTGGTATTGGCGGACGGATTTCGTGGACTCTCATGAGATCATGCGCTGGACGATGGGCAGCCTGGCGGTGACGGATTTCAAGCCGGTCTGGCGCGCGGCGGGATTCTTCGTGGCCGGCAGCCTCCTGCTGCTGGCGCAGGCACGCCCCCTGAACCTGCTGGCCACCGGCGAAGCCCTCGCCCACAGTCGGGGTGTCAACGTGCGCCGGTTGAAGCAGATGGTGTTTCTCGGCGCATCGCTCGTCACGTCGGCGGTCGTGGCGGTGAGCGGGCCGATCGGGTTCATCGGCATCATCGTGCCACATGCGGCGCGGTTGTTATTCGGGTCCGACCATCGGGTGCTGATGCCATGTTCGGCGCTGCTCGGCGGCGCGTTTCTCGTTGTCTGCGACACGCTATGCCGGACAATCATGCCGCCGTTGGAGTTGCCGGTGGGTGTCTTGACGGCATTGCTTGGCGGACCGTTCTTCATCGGGTTGCTGCGGCGCGAAACACGGCAAGGTTGAGAGCTTATCCGAATGAAGAACGAACCCATGATGAAAAGAGCGGTAAAAAGTGATTGGAGGGCGAAAATATTACGCCTATATACCATTGTAATACTTTGACAAAAGTCCAGAAGTGACGCTCGGCCATGCAGATTGCATCTACAATTTATGAACACCAGTTGAGCGGAGGCCTGTTGACGCACGCACGCTTTGGCGTTGTCACTGGCGCACGGTCAACAGCGGTCTCGTATCGCAAGCCGGCCGGGCGCGTTAACGGCGTGCCGTCGTTCGTGTTCTGGGCCACCTCGCTGATGCTCCATGTGTGCGCGCTGTGGCTGTTCATGCCTGTGTCATGGTTTCCTCATTCGCCGGTTGAGCAGAAGGTCATCCCTGCCAGACTTATCTCGCTAGGCGCCATGTCGGCGTCGGAATTGTCACCACCGCCGCCGCCACCGCCACTATCCAAATCAAAACCGTTGCCTCGTGCGCGCCCGCATTTCATGCCGGCGCTTGCGGCCGCACCCGCACCGTCGGTTGTCGTCCCATTGCCACGTTTCGTTGTGACTTCGGCTCCCGCATCGCGGTGGGTGCTCTTGTTGCCGCCCAAGCTGGTTGATCCAATGGAGGCGCTGGAACTGCCACCATTGCCAATACGGCCCCAGTCAAGGCCACTGCCTGGCGCTCGTCCGCATTTCATGCCGGCGCTTGCCTCCACACCGGCACCGCCGATTGCGGTACCTCTGCCGCAGGCTGTCGAAGCGTCGGCGACCGCTTCCTCGTGGGGACTTTGGGTGCCTTCAAAGCTGGCAGGCGCAGGCAATGTGCCGTCAGGCTCCCCGGATGATGCGGCCGATTCGTCGGGGATGTTGGCGACAGCAGGTTCGCAGGGCGGCGCTTCTGGATCGCAAGGTGATGCCTCCGGTTCGCATGGCGGCGTCTCAAACGGCACTGGCGGTTCGTTTGCGTTGCCTGCCTACCGCCAGACGCCGTTGCCGGCGTATCCGTTTCTGGCCAAAGCTCGCGGGTGGGAGGGTGTCACATTGCTGCGCGTGGAAGTGCTGACAGACGGCCGCGTGGGTCGCGTTGAACTGGTGGCCAGCAGTGGCCATGCGGAATTGGATGAAAGCGCGATTCGCGCCGTGCACGGCTGGCGGTTTGAGCCGGCGATGCGGGGCGACACAGCCATCGCCTCTTTCATCCAAGTGCCCATCCGTTTCAAACTCAGTCGGTCGGGCGCGTAATAACCTTCTGATGGGTGAGGGAGCCGCACAGATCCTTTCTCCATTTCTGCGGCAAACACTTCCAACGACCTCGTCCTGATGGGAACGCCCATGTCTGTTCATGACAGGCGTTGCGGCGCGTCGGCGATCACGGCTTTCAGCAACGTTCCAACCCGGTATTTGTGACCTCAAGCCGCAAGGACTTCGCCTGTCGGCATGGACTGGTCGAAAAAATGGTTGACGTGTATCGGTAGTAGTATTACGAATTTATATTATCGTAATATCACAAGCGTGAACATGAAGCCACTCAACCTGCTGATCACCTGTCTGACTCTTGCAACTGTCACTCTCGCGCGTGCCGAAACCGGCGCGATTACCAACGCGCCGCCGGCTGGCGCGACTGCCGCCGCGAAGATGAAAGAAGTTGTTGTTGTCGCGACTCCCATCATTCAAGGCAATCGCACCGATCCGATCGGTGGCCAGGTGACCTCGGTGACGCAGCAGCAGGTAGAAGACCTCAATGCCCAGGATCTCCCGTCGGCGTTGCGGATGGTGCCAGGGGTTGTCGTGTCCCGTTTCAATCCCATCGGCAGCTTTGGCGGCGGCGAAGGCGGTGCCATCTTCATCCGCGGCCATGGTGGCTCGCGGCCCGGCGCGGAGATCGGGATGTTCGTGGACGGGGTTCCGAAAATGGCCAGCGTTTGGACGCACCCGTTGATGGACATGATGAACGTGGACATCGCAGACCGGATTGACGTTTACAAAGGCGCGCAGCCGGTGTTGTTTGGCAACGCCACGTATGGCGCGGTGAATATCGTGCCGAAACGGATGGAGACCGAGGGTCATACGACGAGTCTCCAAACGGCCTATGGTTCGTTCGACACGTGGGTGGAGGTGGCCGAGCATGGCGGCAAATCCGGCCCCCTTGACTATTACGTTGTCCAAAGTTTCAGGACTTCGGACGGCCACCGGGATAATGCCGACGGCCAGGTGCAGGATTACTTCGGACGCATCGGCTACGACATCAATGAACACTGGAACGTCGGGTTGTTGTTTGAGAGCTCGCTCAGCAGCGTTCAGGACCCCGGCACCGTGATTCCACCCGTGAGGCGAAACGGTTGTTTCGATGTGACGGATTACTTCGGCATCGTTTCTGCCACGCATCGCTATGAGGCGGCGGAGGGGTACTTGAAGTTTTATTGGGACAAGGGTGCGATGGATTGGACGGGGCAATACAACTCGGCGACCGGGAAGAATGACAGCGACACATTCACGCGCTATGACAACTACGGCATCAAGGCGCGGGAGACTTTTCGTTTGTGGGAGGGCGGCGAGATCCTGGGCGGTTGCGATCTGGACTATCTGAGCGGCAAAGCTCACACCGTGACGCCGCCCACCACGGTCACGGATTTCGGCCGCGAGACCTTCTGGATCGCGTCGCCGCATTTCGCCCTGAGCCACCAATTCGACATAGACGAAGACATTTACGTGAAACCCTCCACAGGATTGCGCTACATGGTTCACGACGAGTTCAGGGACGAACTGGCGCCTCAGGCAGGTGTCTTGCTGCACATGAAGGACACGGAGTTCCATGCCAACTACGGGCGCGGTGTGAACTATCCGGGCATTTTTGTGGCGGGAGCGATGTTCCCACGTGGCAAGAACTGGCAACAACTGACGGCGGAAACGGTGGATCATTACGAGATCGGCGTGAGCCAGAACTTCAACAAGTTCGTCAAGCTTGACTGCAACCTTTTCCTAGACGAGAGCAGCGACCGGATTGTGTTTGCGCCGCCGTTTCCGTCGGTGACTTGGAAGAACTTTGGCAGTTCCAAGACGAAGGGCGTGGAGAGCACCGTCACCGTCACTCCGATCAACGATCTGGCGCTCTTTGCCGGTTTCACCTACATGAACACCGATCCGACCGGCCTGCCATACAGTCCGTCGTGGAGCGCCAGCAGCGGCGTGACCTATCGTTTCCTCAAGCATTTTCGCATCAGCCTGGACTCGGTCTTTGTGGATACACAATATGTGACCTCGTGGGCGCGCAACACGGCGTCCTCGGTCAGCACGAGCCAGGTCGGTTCTTACATGCTTGTGAACGCCAGATTGAGTTACGACTTTCAGGTGCCGGCGTGGAAACTGGATGGACAAATCTTCGTGGCGGGTGAGAATCTGACGGATATCTATTATGAACAAAGAACAGGTTACCCGATGCCCGGCATCAATGGCATGGGCGGGTTCAAAGTCCGGTTTTGACGGAAGGCGGCTGCGCGCGACTGCGGCGGCTTTGCTTCTGTTCACCATCGGCGCGATGGCGCATGACCACGGGCTCGATGCCCGGCCCGCCGTCGTGCTTCAGAGTTTTCCGACGCGGGCCGAACAGATGCAGGCCGATGTGCGCCCGTGGTTGGAGAGAATCATGGCCGCCCATGGCTTGGAGGAATGGAAGGCAACGCTCCTGACGAACGAACTGCACCGGCATCTCGGCACTTACTCAATCATCGGCGCAAAAATGGGCATCCGCGCCCGTGAGTTGCTGGGCGCGGAGTTCGATGAACTGCGCGTCGAGAGCCACGCGGGATTGAAACCGCCGCTGAGCTGCCTCAACGACGGCCTTCAGGTTTCCACTGGTGCCAGCCTTGGTCGCGGCACGATTACGGTTGGCGACGC
>JBAZIR010000090.1:0-16991 GCA_041651735.1 Verrucomicrobiia bacterium
GCACCGGCTCGCCGCCCCACTTGTCGTTCCAGCGTCCCTCGATCGGTTTCTCCCAGAAGACACATTGTTCGCCGCCGGCCTGGAACGTCTTCGCGTGCGACATCAGATAATCGAGGTCCTCCCTCAGCGCCGCGAACGCCTTCGCATCGTGACGTGAGTAAGCCGCCTCCACCGGCGACTCGGCATACCAGTTCCAACCGCCGATCTCTACCGTGCCGGCGACCTCATACGTGCCGTCCTTCTCGTGGCGCGTCAGCAACCGCGGCGGCGGCAGCGCCGGCCAGTCGTTCAGACGCGTCGCGCCGGGCATGTAGCCGACGTTGGGCGTGCGCGGCACGCGGGGCGCGTGTTTCGCGTAGCGTTCCTGAAAAAGCTCATGCAGGCTGCGGTTTGGGTCCGACGCGGCCGGCAGGTCGAGACTCCAGAACAAATCCGCGCGTGAGGCCGTGTGGTGGCCCCGCTCCGGATAAACAAGTTTTCGGTAACTATTTACGTCGTGCGGATAACAGAGCGCGACAAACTGCCCGTCTTTGCCCTGCTTCCAGCAGTAGGCCGTGCTGACCTCGCGCTCCGAATTGTCCGTCACCCGTGCGCCCTGGAAAACGAGACCGGCGTAGTGCTTCGCGGCGGGCGCCCACAGCCCGATCGCCGGCATCGGTGAGCCGCCGAGCGCGCACACATAGCTCCAGTTCCGCGAGAACGCGCTCGCGACCGACCCGCCGAGGGCCACGTCCTGTTGCAGCACGAACGGATCACTCTTCGGCGTCGCCATCAGCCAGCCGCGCTGATGCCACACCTCCGCCTCCGGCATCGCAATCGTCAGAAAATGAAAGGGGGTCGGTCCGCCGAAGAACCGTTCCCACTCCTCCTTGGTAAACGACCCCACCGTCAGGTCGAACGCCACCTGCGGATACGGATCCTCGCCGCGCACCGTCACGCTGATGACATCGCGCTCCCCGAGCGTCATTCCCGTGCCAAGGCGGGCGCGCAGGTTCACGAACCGCAGCGTCTGCACCGCCACGCCGCCTTCCTCGCGCTTCTCCACTGTCGCGCGGTCCGCGTAGATCGCGTCGTTCGACGATAAGCGCAGCGGCGCGATAAGCCGCCCGCTGGCGCGTTCCAGCACATCCACACCAAGCCACATGCCCTGGTGGCCGATGATCCGGACCACGATACGGCTGTTCTGAATGTCGTCGCCGCGGAGCTGGCAGTTCGGCAGCCAGACCGCAGCCAGGATTAACCAAGCCAATCGCAAATTCACGTGCAGTTCTCCGAGTTCAACACCGGCCGCGCCAATGCGTTTCGCCGCGCACCATAACGTAACTTCCCCGCCAATTGCACGCAGGGAAGCAGAGCCGCCGAAACATTCCTACTGTTTGTCGCCGAAGCGTATCGCCCCATCCGTCCGTCCGTCCGCCTTCTTTCGGACCAGCGCCACTTCTGTCCCCGATTGCGACAACTCCAACGAGTGATCATCGGTGAAGACGATGCGCGCGACGGGGGTGGCGGCGTCCGCGCCGGCTCGCTCGACTCTGCGGATGGACGCTTGTGCGCCTTTGGCAGACGGAGCGAGGACGAAGAGGAACGTGACAACGCCTTTGCCTGACTTGGCATAGATGGCGGTGGGGATGGCGCGCCAGGGGTGGCCGGCCCATCCTTGCACCGGCTCGTCTTCCTTGCCTTTGACGATCTGCACGCTGAGACCGTCGCCAGCCAGCGGCACAACGGCGAGGTTGGCATCGGTGTTGTCGGTGCGCACGGTCTTCGTTGTCTCGTCCACGACGGCGTTGGCAGCGTCGAGGTGGAAGAGGGCCTCATAACGGTGCTCGCGGTTGTCGCGCGGCGTGAGCGTGTCCATGACAACGAAAATCTTTTCCTGCTTTACGAAGACGATGCGCCGCTGGTGTGTGACGGCGAGGGAGTTGCCCGGCTCGTAGCCGTTCGCATAGGCGCCAACGGCGCAGTCAGCCTCCGGTGTCGAGAACCAGCGGGTGTCGTCGGTGGGTGGCGCGGGCTGGGTCCACGGCCGCGGCCAGAAGTAGGTTTCTGTCCTGCCTTTGCGATGCTGGTCCTTGCCGTCCACCAGGACGGTGTTGTGGCTGGCGGTGCCAAGAACGTAGCGGCGCCAACGGGATTTGTCGTAGGCGAAGTTGCCGGGATCGAGCACCAGCTGCCGGCCGTGCGACCAGAGGACGAAGTGGAGCTTGTCCTCGTGCTGGTGGCCGAAACCGAACGGGCCGGCATCGAACAGCAGATACGTCGCGTCCTTGTCCCAGCCGGAACGCATGACATAGTGGCCGACATAGGGGAAGGCGTGCGAGGTCTCCGCCGGCGCGCGGCCGCTTTTGCCGCCGGTGGCGACGAATTGGAAGTCCTGCCGTTGCGGGAAGAGTTTGAAGCCGGCGGCCAGCTCTTTGCGGATGTCGGCGTTGCCGGAGTCGTTGAGGCCGGGGATTTGGCCGCTGGGCATGGAGGCGTAGAGGAGGTAGTTGAACATCTTCTCCATCTTGGCGAGGAAGTCAGCAGGCACTTCGCCGCGCAGGCCGTTGAGGTCGGCCAGCTCCAGGATGTTGGCGAACTCGCGAAGGACCCAGCAGTTGTAGCCGGCGGCGAGTTCGTATTCCATGCCGTCGGGATAGACCTCGTCGTCGAGTTGTTTGTAGAGCCGCTCCAGCGCGACGCGACGCCACTCGCGCGCCTGGCGGAATTCCGGGAACAGCACGCCGGCGGTGTAGAGACCGTTGGATTCGGCCGTGAGCCAGTTGCCCAGAGACACCCAGCGCCTGAGATGGCGTGCCTGCTCGTAAACGGATTTGAACATCGCACAGATCGCATCATCACTGAACGCCGGTGAGCCAAGGCAGCGATAGAGCGCGTGCGGCCACGTATCCGCGAGCCGGATGCCGGTGGTCAATGTTTGCCACGCCTCGCAACCGTTCGGCATGTGGTTGCCGTTGGAGAGCATCGGGGCGGGGTTTGACGCAGTCCAGTCGAGGATTTCGTCGGCGATCTCCTTCGCGTATTTGTCCTGGCCGGTTTCCCAGTAGGTGTCCGCGAGCGTCCTGAAGTGAAAATGCCGGTTGATGGACTCGTTCCAGAGATGCGTGCGCGCCTCGCCATCGGTCGGGTTGGCGGTCCAGTCAATCTTCGCGCCGAAGTCGAGCGTGCCTTTCTGCCCCGGCCCTTTCGGGTAATCGAACTTGTGCTGGAGAATCTTGTCCGCGGCGGCGACGCTGCGTGCGCGGCTCTTCGGGTCGCGAAACGCCGGCTGGCGCCAGTCGAAGAGCCAGCGCGGCGTAGTGCGCTGGCGCAGGTATTTGGCGAGCGCGGCCTTCGCGGCGGTGATGTGGCCGGCCTTGAAGTTCTTCTTCACTGCGGCCAGCGCCGGCAGATCGAGATTGAGGCTTGCAAACAGTTCCGCATCCGTCATCCATTGGCGGACGCCGACCGTGGCGAGCAACTCCACGCCGTCGAGCCGCACCACGGCCATTGGGTCCGGTGTGTTGCCGTAGCCTGACGCGGTGAGCCGGATGCCCCCGATGTGGTTCCAGCCGAGCGGCTGGCGCGCTGCGCTGAGTTCCTTGAACGGCAGGACGAACCGTTTCCAGCCGGTCCAGTCGAGCGTGAACTGGCAACTGTAGTAATCCGGTCCCTGGGATTTGGAATTCTCGGAAGGGAACGTGATGACGAATCTCGATCCGGTGGCCTTCTCCGAATGCAGCCAGAATGCGATGGCGGAGAACTTCGACCAATCCTGCGGCGTGGCGAAGGTGCAGTTCATGCCGGTGTTCTGGCCGTGCCGCCAGCAAACGGATTGGGGCCAGACGTTGCGGACTGTTTCGTCCAGCGTGGCGCCCTTCCACGCGCCCGGCCCGAATGGCGGCGGCTCGGCGGCGAGCACCAGCGCAGCGGAAGCAAACAAAACGAGAAGCATCGGTTTCATAACTGATTTCGGAAAATTGGCCTCGGCGACAGGCCATCCGCTGTGCGCCAACAGCGATGGCACGAGCGCGCTGCGACTAAAGTTTGAAGCCCGGGTCGACCTTGCGGATGTTTTTGGCGACGGCTTCGAGATACGGATTTTTTCCGGAACCGAGCGGGTGTTCCAGGAACCGATAGACCCCACCCCACTGTGTGGCAAGCATCCGCATGACGTGGCCGCGGAAGAATTGCGGCGTCCGGGCGCGCATGTCCTCGGGGCTGTGATAGACGGCCAGCACTTCGGCCGCCGTTCCCTGCCGTTGCACGCACTCTTGAAATTCCTCAAACAGATTGTCGAGTTCGTTTAGGTAATTCGGCGCGGCCATCTGACCCAGCAGGTCCGCCGTGCCCAACCCGAATGCCAGCATCTGTTCCATTTCAGAATGAAACGGGATCTTGGTCGTGTCCACGAAGAAACCCGTGGACTGGATCATGTGCCCCACGGCCTCCCGATCGCGCGACGGGCAGCCGCGGCTGCGCAGGTAGCGGTTGGCGAACTCCGCGCTGCGGTTCACATGGGTGAGCGTGTATTTTGCGCCGGTGCCCTCGATGTCACCGCGTTGTTTGAGGTAACCCGTATCGTGCATCAACACCGCGTGCATGCCGAGCGTGAAACCATGTGTCGTCAATGCCAGCCCGTCGGGGGCCTTGTCCATGCCGTCCAGCAACCGACCCATGGCCACCGTAGCCTGAAGCGTGTGCTCCGAGTCGTGATACCTCATGTCGCACGGCTGGTAGCCGGGGAAGTGTCCCAGGAAAAGCTGCTCGATATCTACAAAAGTCTGGTGGATGGGGGCAAAGTCCCCGTCCGCGAAGAGCCGGCGAAAGATGCCTTCCATTTCGCGCTCCACCGCGCGCCAGTCCTGAGTATTGATATCTGGAAACATGGCGTTCTTGAGTTGGGTGAAAAGATACCGGGCTGAGCATGAAAGACAACCCATTTCAGCCGGAACGACGTGGTTGGAAAGAGTTTGCGCCGTTCGGAATCTCCAGGAACACAGTTGCCAGCCTGAAAAAGACACGCTGCCCAACCCCCGTCTTGCCAGTCGCCGCCGACACGGTATGATGCGTGAACAATGTCCATGCCTTACATCCCGCTTCTATTCACATGGCTTGTTTGCTGCGTTGCCTTCGCTTTTGGACAGTCATCCACGGCCAGTTTCAGCATCCAACTGCCGGCGTCCGCGGTGATCGAACCGGGCAGCGCCGCCGACGTCAGCGCGCTGATGGAACGCCCCACTGGCACGGGCCGGCCCGCGGGAATTCACGGCTTTCTGAAAACAGCGCAGGAACGATTCGAGTTTCAGAACGGTCAGGCCATTCGCCTCTGGGGTCTCAACTGGCCGCCAGGCCAGCCGTTGCCCGTTGGCGACAACGCCATCTCCCTCGCGCAGCGCCTCGTCCAGCAAGGCTTCAACACCGTCCGTCTTTCCCTGCCTGTGGCGGACAACGCCAAGGCGCGCGATGATTTTGAGCAGTTCACCGATTGTCTGCGCAACCAGGGCATCTACCTCGACCTCCTGTTGCCCGGCGACACCGACCTGTGCGCGCACTCCAACCGCATCACCCGGCTCGCGCCGCGTGACGACACCGGCATCGCGCTCATGGAGGTTGTTGGTCCACCCCAAGCCGCTGCTGACCTGCGCCGTCGCGAACCGCGTGTGCCCCTCGCCGCCGCCGGCCCGGTGCAAACCGCCGGTGACATCGTTGCGCGACAAACGTCGGACTTCTTCTCCCAGACCGCCGCGTGGGAACGCGGCGAGCCGATGGTGAAAGGTGCGCAGACGATCTTCGGCCCGATGAGTTTCGGAGCGCCGATCAATCGGCCGTTGCTCATCGGCGCATGGTCTGCTGTTGCCGCCAATCCATTTCGCACCGAACTGCCACTTTGGACTGCCGCCATGGCCGGTTTCCAAGGCTGGGCTGGCGTCTGTGTCGCCCACGACCCCCGCGCCGCTGCCTCGCCCGCCGCGCCGCTGGACGCCGTCACATGGGCCTGGGCGCCGGCGTGCGCGCTGATGTTCCAACGCGGCGACGCCACGCTGGCCAGAAGCAGGATGCTGTTTCGTCTCGATCCGTCCGTGCCGACGAAAGGCGGGGACGAAGCCGTTGCCGCCATCGCCAGCATTGGCATGACGCGGTTTCTCTGCGAGGCGACGTTCACCAACGTACTGGGCTGGCTGATTCTTGGCAGTGGCACCGTGCCCGGCCTTGCCACGATCAATCCCCGCATCTCCGACACCGGCGAGATTACCCACGACTGGCAAAGCGGCCAGGTGAAAATCGACACGCCGCGCACACAGGCCATCATCGGCTTTTTCGGCCGCAAACCGGTCGAGACCCGCGACCTGCGGCTCACACTTCCCGATGGCGCCTTTGCCGCCGTCGCGCTCACCAGCCTCGATGGCGAGCCACTCTCGAAAAGCCAGCGTGTCCTGCTGACTGCCACCGGCCGCGCCGACCCGTCGGGCGAGCCGCGGCTGGAACCCGTGGCAGGCGAGGTCACGCTGCGCTCGCTCGCGCCGAGCCAGCGCGACCGGAAAGTATTTGCGCTCGACCTGACCGGCCGCCGGCTCGGAGAAGTGCCGCTGGCCGATCGCGGTTTCCGGCTCCAGCCGAAATTGAATGTCGCGTGGTATGAGATCATTGCCGAGTCCCTGCTGCCGAAGCCGGCTGCTCCGCCTTCGCCTCAATCGCCCGGCGCGGCAGACGCGAAGAAGAAGACGGAATGACCTGTGTTGACAGGCGCGGCTGCCATAACGGTGCCCATCGTCGTTGGGACAGCCTTTTCATCAGGCTTGCCGCAACCACGCCGCCGGCCTATTAGTCTTGCAACCATGCAACGCTGCCGATTTGCCGTCGTTCTCCTGACGCTAACTGCCGCCGTGCTCGCCTTCGCGGGCGACGCGGATCGCGAAGCGCATCATCTGCGCCGCATCAAGCAACTCACCTTCGACGGCTCGCGTAGCGGCGAGGGCTATTTTTCGCCGGATGGCAACCGCATCGTCTTCCAGAGCACGCGCGCGCCGTTGAAGCCAGGCGAGGCGGAGAATCCGTTCTACCAGATCTTCACGATGGATCTCCGCAATGGCGACCTGCGACGGCTCAGTCCCGGTGTCGGCAAGACCACCTGCGCGTTCTTCCGGCCCGACGGCAAGCGCGTGCTGTTCGCCTCGACGCACCTCAACCCCGATGCGCTCAAGCGGCAGCGCGAGGAGATCGAATTCCTGAAGAGCGGCAAGGAGCGGCGCTATTCGTGGGACTTTGACGACACTTACGACATCTTCGACTGCAAACCCGACGGCGCCGACCTGCGCCGGCTCACCGACGCCAAAGGCTACGACGCGGAAGCGAGTTTTTCGCCCGACAGCAAGCGCATCTGTTTCTGCTCGTCGCGCGACGGCGACCGCGAGATCTACGTCATGGACGCCGACGGCAGGAACCAGCACCGGGTCACGGTGGACCCCGGCTACGACGGCGGCCCGTTCTTTTCGCCGGACGGCAAGTGGATCGTCTACCGCCATTTCACGCCGGACGACACAAAGGCGGAGATCATGATGGTCCGCCCCGACGGCAGCGACAAACGACAAGTCACGAGGCTTGGCGCGATGAGCTGGTCGCCGTATTTTCATCCGGGCGGCAAATGGATCGTGTTTTGCTCGAACAAGGACGGTGGCTTCGGAAACTTCGAGATTTACCTCGTCCGTCCCGACGGCTCGCAACTGACGCGGCTCACCTACCGTGACGGTTTCGACAGTCTTCCGGTCTTCTCGTCCGACGGACGGAAGCTGATGTGGACCTCGACACGCGCGGGCGGCAAGTCGCAGCTTTTCATTGCCGATTTCGTGGAACCGTGGACCTCCCTCAGCGAGCCCAAGGCTTCCCTCGTTGCGGCATCCACCACCCGCCGTGCGTCCCCTTTTGGTTCCAAGTCCATCCTCAAGAGCATTGAGTATCTCGCTTCACCTGCGCTCGAAGGCCGTAAAACCGCCACGCGCGGCGAACACGAGGCGGCGGCGTTCATCGAGAAAGACTTCCGCGCGAGCGGCCTGCGTGACTTGACGTCGCAGCCGTTCGAGTTTCAGTCTGGCGTCGGCCTCGGCTCGAACAACTTTTTCGAGGCGACACTCGGCAAGGAGAAGGCCGCCGGCGCGGTGGATGCGGATTTCGTGCCATTGGCGCTCTCGGCCAACGGCGAGGTCGAAGGCGAGGTCGTCTTCGCCGGCTACGGCATCGTCACGCAGGGCTACGATTCGTTCGCGCACCTTGACGTGAAGGACAAGATCGTGCTCGTGCTGCGTTTTCAGCCGGAGATGGCGCCGGAAAAGGAGCGGGAGCGGCTCCGCCACTTCGCGCCGCTGCGGATGAAGGCGATGATAGCGCGCGAGCGCGGCGCGAAGGCGTTGCTGGTGGCGACCGGACCGAGCTCGCTGCCGCGCGACCAGCTCATCTCGCGCACCGGCGACGGCAACATCGCCGACAGCGGGATCGTTGCGGCGCAGATCACGCGCAAACTGGCGGAGCGAATGTTCGCCGCCGCCGGCAAGGACCTGAAGACGACGCAGGACGCGCTCGACAAGCTGGAGACGCAGGGCGGTTTCATGATGACCGGCGTGCGCGTGAAGATGTGCGTGGGGCTGCGAAAGCAGACCGCCACCGGCCACAACGTCCTTGCCTGGGTCCGCGCTGCCTCGCGCGACCGATTGAACGAAACCGTCGTCGTCGGCGCGCACTACGACCACCTCGGCTACGGCGGCGAGAACTCGCTCGGCGCGGGCTTGGAGGAGATTCATCCCGGCGCCGACGACAACGCCAGCGGCACCGTCGGCGTGCTGGAACTGGCGCGGTATTTCGCCAAGCGCGCGAAATCACTGCGGCGCGACGTTCTTTTCACGTGCTTCAGTGGCGAAGAACTTGGCGACCTCGGCTCGTCGGCGTTCTGCAAGAAACCGCCCGTGCCGATGTCGAACATCGTCGCGATGGTGAACATGGACATGATCGGACGGCTGACGGAGCAGCGGCTCGCCGTGCAGGGCGCCGGCTCATCCGCTGTCTGGCCGCGGATGTTCGAACGATTTGCCGCCGGCCTGCCTCTCTGCGTGACGCTCAACAATGACCCGTATCTGCCGACGGATTCATCCCTGTTCTACCAGGCGGGTGTGCCGGCGCTGAACTTCTTCACGGGTTCGCATCGCGACTACCACCGCACCACCGACACCGCCGACAAGATCAATGTCCCGGGCGAAGCCGATGTGCTGGAGCTGGTGAGGCGCGTTGTCGAAGACCTGGCAACGCGCCCCGACCGTCCGCGCTTCGAGAAGGTCGTTGAGCGTTCGCCGATGGGCGTGGGCCGCGAACGATTGCGCGCCTATCTCGGCACCATTCCCGATTACAGCGAAGGCGACCGGCCTGGCGTGAAGCTCAGCGGCACGCGCCCCGGCAGCCCGGCGGACAAAGGCGGCCTGCGGCCCGGCGACGTGATCGTGAAATTCGGCGGCAAGCAAATCCGGAACATCTACGATTACACCTACGCGCTCGACGGTGTGAAGATCGGCCAGCCGGTGGAGATCGTTGTGCAACGCGACGGCAACGCCGTAACGCTGAAGGTGACGCCTGAGCAGCGGCAGTGACCGGCCGGCGCGATGGCTGACAGACTGAGTTGACAACGGCGCGATAGTTTCGCACGCTCAGCCGGCGCTGAAAACTGCGCTGATTGGAGCGACTCATGGCAACTGTGCAAATCCGGAAGATGACCAAGGCGGACCGCGTTGTAGTCAGCGAACTGATTCATTTCTCCACCAACCACTGGTATCAAACCCACGGCCGTTCGGCGGTCTTCAGCGGCGCGCCGGCGCTTACCGAGGTGTTCTTCAACGTCTACGAGGCGCTGGACCCCGGCTGCGGTATCGTGGCCATTCATCCGAACGGCCGGCTCATCGGCTCGTGCTTCTATCATCCGCGCGAGACGCACGTTTCGCTGGGCATCATGAACTCGCATCCGAGCTACGGGGGCTGCGGCGTGGCGCGCGCGCTGTTGGACTGGATCATCCGTTTCGCGGATCGCGAAGGGAAACCCGTGCGGCTGGTCAGCAGTGCCATGAACCTCGATTCGTTCTCGCTCTACACACGGGCGGGTTTCGTGCCGCGCAACGCTTATCAAGACATGTATCTCCCGGTGCCGAAGAACGGGTTGAAGGGCCGTCCGCCCGGTGTCAAACGCGTCCGCCGGGCGCGGCTCGATGACGTGCCGGCCATCGGGCAACTGGAGCTGGAGCTGACAGGCATCCAGCGCAAGAAGGACTACCGTTACTTCATAAAGAATCAGGCCGGCTTCTGGCATGCGTCAGTCGTTGAAGGAAAGGGCGGGCGGATCGACGGTTTTTGCGCTTCCTCGGCGAGTTTGGGCTGCAACATGGTCGGGCCGGGCTTCGCGCGGGGACCGCAAGAAGCGGCGTCGCTGCTGTGGACAGAACTCGACCGGTATCGCGGCCGGACACCGGTGTTTCTGGTGCCGGTGGATTGCTCGCCGCTGGTGCAGACGGCTTACGCGTGGGGCGGCCGGAACTGCGAGCTGCACTTCAGCCAGGTTCGCGGAGCGTTCCAGCCTTTCCGCGGCGTGAATCTGCCCACGTTCCTGCCTGAGACGGCGTGACAATCTCCTCTGCGCGAGTCTTGCGGTGACCTGCTGGCTGGCCAACAAGTGGAATTACTGTGTCACTTTTGCGTAATTTCAAACGGGATGGCCGGCAGCGTGGTGGTCGGATGCTGTCCCGATGGTGCCTTGGTTTTGTTTGGAGGCGCGGGCTTCCCAGTTGAGGCGGTGACAGTCAGGCTGCCCTTCTGGCCGGGCTTCACTCCCGCGCCGCACTGAAGCAGAATTTCTCCACCATCGCGGGAGGGCGAGACCTTCTTGATGGTGATGCCCTCTGGAGCGTTGGCCAACTCGAAGCGGGTTCTGTTTGAGAATGCAATTGTGGCGGCGGCAATGCGCACCTTGGCCATGCCGCCGACGGGAATCCTGACGGGCAGGTCACTGAGGATCTTCGGCGGTCCGGCGATCCTATAGCTGCCCGTCATCGCGAGTTTCAGTTCGGTGGCGGGAACAAGATGGCGGTATTCGAACGCCTGCATCATGTCTTCCGCGGGCAGCGCCAGATGGGAAACCTCACGGCCTTGGATCGTCGCCCGGCCCTCGAGTTTGAGGGCGGTCGGAAGCGCGCTAATCGTCGACTGGATGGTGAGCGTCAACCGCGCCACCGTTTGCGTGGCCGACACGGTGGCGGCACTGAGATTGAATCCTTCCGGCACGTCCTTCACCGAAAGCGCGATGTCGCCGGCGAAACCGTCCTTGCGCAGCGCATACACGGTAAGCGGGATGGCCTTGCCGGCGCGCGCGCTCACGCTGGCCGGCACGACACGCAAACCAAAATCAGGCTGCGGCGCGCTGATGCGCAAACGATAGGCGTGTTCCATACCCCCCTTGTGTTGTGCGTCGTTGAGGTGGAGAAAGTAAACGCCGTTGGCCGGCAGGGTGGCTTTCACATACGAGTCAGCCTGATGCGTCATCAACCCCTCGCCCTTGTCCGCGTAATCATCACTGAACGCGATCTGGTTGCCGGAGACGTCCGTGAGTTTGAGGGCGGAATCCAGCGGTGAGTTCAAGCGGCGCGCTATGACCTCGGCGACCACCGCATCACCAGCGCGGCCCTCAAAGCAGAACACATCGGTGTCTTCCGGCGAATCAATCCGTCCGTTGATGATGACGGGCAGCGTGATGCGCTGCGCGGTCTCCGGCGTGTTGTTGGGTTCCTCCTCCAGACGCTCCGGCAGCGTGTCCATGGCGAATGGCACGACGTTGGAAATATACGCATCCTTGCTCACAGAAAGCTGACGGACGCCCGGCGCCTTGTCCTTGCCCTCCACGACGAGTTTGGAGGAGGGCAGATTCCAGCCCATCACTTCAACGGTCGTTTGCGCGCCGACGGGGCCGCCGAGCGGGAAGATGCCCGTCACGAACGGCAATTCGCCGACGGTGATGCGATAGACGAAATCCTCGCGGCCGCGGTAGAGCGAATCCTTGATCACAATGACGTATTCGCCGTCATCGGGAACCTCGAAAGAAAGCACCGGGTCGGGATTGAAACGGAACGAATCGGCGTAGGCCAGTTCCTTGCCTTGCGCGTTGCGGAGTGAGAGCGTGGCCTGAAACCAGCCGGGCACGGCGTCGGAGATGTAAGGGATCAGTTGCCGCGCGCTGACCGCAATGACGAGCCGCTGACCTTTCTTGGCCGCGAACCGGTAGCGGTTGACCTCGCCCGGAAGGACCTGGCCGTTGATGGTCGCGGGCAACGTGACGGTCATCTCCGTCTTGGGGTTGCTGGTCTGCGGGCGCTCGCCGGATTTTTGGATGACGCTCTTGACCTGAGTGATCGTCTCCGACGCCACCTCGGAAAACTCCGGTACCTGGCCGACAAGAAACGCGAGCGGATTGGATATGCCCGATTGTCCGGCCACCCTGATCTCGCGCGGACCGGGTTCCGCATCCGGGGCCACCGTTATCTGCGCGACAAGGATGTCCGCCAGCGCGGGCGTGGGAGCTTTTCGGACTGCGCCGCCCGGTTTTCGGACAAGAGCCGCGAGTTTCTGTTTGGTTTCCGACAAGAGCTTTCCATCCTCGGGCGTCCACGCAGTTCCACCCGGCGCGTTTGCGGCAGGCTGCGTTTTCCCTTTTTCGCCACGCGGTGCGGCGGGTTTTCCGGCTTGTGACGAAGCCGCGCGTTTTGCCTCCAGCGCATCCACCTTTGCCTTCAGTTCCAGATACTCAGTAAACTCCTGTGGTGTCAGCGGCCGGGCGCGTTCGAGCATGATGGCCTGAACGCCGCCGCCGGAAACAAACACTTCATTGAGGCCCTTCAGTCTCTGGCCGCCGATGACCACTTGGAAGGTCGTTCCTTGTTGGCCACCGGCGGGATAAACGTAGCCGATCCGCGGAGCGGGTTGCTGTGCGCGCAGGGCCGGCACCGTCGTCAGAGAAACTGCCAGCCCAAGAATCATCTGCCATCGAATCAAATTCATAGAACGCTCCGTGGATTAGCACGCGATTACACTCCAACATGAATGAAACACCGATACCGCGCCAACGTTTCCTGGCTCGTCCACTGTCGGGCACTTTCACCTTCGTTCACCTCGCCCAGTGTGGCAGGTGCTTCCACATGTCGCGAAGCTGGCGGTTAGCGTGCCGGTAATCGGGATGGTGTTCGGCCACGAGCGCCCAGAATCGCCGGGAGTGGTTCATCTCGGCCAGATGGCAGAGTTCGTGGACAAGCACGTAGTCCGCAAGCTCCGGCGGCAGAAACAGCAGCTTCGCGTTGAGCGAGATCGTCTTATGCCGCGAGCAGCTTCCCCAGCGCGTCCGCTGTTGCCGCACGCTCATGCGCTGGCAGTAAAGCCCCGTTCGCTGGCTGATGGCACGCAATAGCAGCGGCAGATGGGTACGCGCCTGTGCCGAGAGCCAGCGGGCCAGCACCGTGCGGCAGGCTTTCTCGTTGCCGATGCAGCCGGTGATTCGCAGGCAGTCCGCGCCGGCATCGCGCGCCGTCACACACCGCGAGGCTGTCTCAACGGCTTCCACCCGCCAAACGCGTCCGATGGCCGGGAGTTCGATCTGCGCCGGCAACTGCCACGGCTGCGGCGGGCCGAAAAGTTTCAGGTGCGCCGCCAGACGGTCGAGCGCGGCGCGAATCCAGCGTTGCTTGCGCCGCAGCATGTCCGGCACCACCGTTGGGTCGCAGCCTTTCGGCAGAACCACCTCCAGCCCGTGTTGCAGGGTCACGCGCAATCCCACGCAGCGGGCGCGGGAGCTTTCGCGCAGCCGATAGGGAAACGGCGCGTCATGGCCGGCGGAATAGGATGGCGGTTGCATCGCGAGCTGTCAGCGGGCCGGCTCCAACGGTATTCGCACGTTGAAGGAATGCTCGCGCTTCTTGTCCTCATCGCACGCAAACATCAGCGCCACCGGCCGGCCATCTTCGAAATAAAGCTGCGGACGCTCCAGCGAGTTGAGCTTCTGCTTCTGGCCGCCTTCCCACGCAATCTCTGTCGTTGCCACGAGCGGATGGCTCGCCAGCTTCCAGTCGAAGCCGTCATCGGATACGAACAACGCGGTGGATTTGCCCGCGCCGGTGAAGTGGCCCGCGTTGTCTTTCACGATCGCCCAGTAGCGGCTGTCCGCCGACCAGATGAACGGGTCTTCAGCCGCGAAGGCCACACCTTCCTTGGCAAACACCGGGTTTGGATATTTCTTGAACGGGCCGGTCGGCGAATCGCTCGTGGCTACGCAGTGGAGCACCGGCCCGCCGAACGGCAGCTTGTTCTTGTCGGCGACGGCCTTGTAGATCATGAGGTAACCGCCGCCGGGCCGCGCGGTGACGGACGGGTTGGTGCAGCAGAGCGCGTCCATGAAACCCGGCGTGGGCGCAACGAGCGGCTTGTCAGACCGTTTCCACGGCCCGTCAGGCGAGTCCGCAACGGCAACGCCAACGCGTTGATTGTTGCGGTGCGTCCAGTTCAACGTCTTCATCGCCGCGCCGTCGCCCGTGTTGCCCATATAGTAGAGGTAGTATTTCCTGCCGAACTTGTGGACGTTGGGATTGTGCGTGCAGAGGCCGTCCCAGAATTCCTTGCCGCGCGCGGGCAACGCCACGTCCTTGTGCTTGAACGGCCCGAGTGGCGTGTCACCCACGGCGTGCGCAACCTCCGAGTGTGTCACCCACGCGTAGTGGCCCAGCTTGCGCGGCCAGCGTGAGTAGAAGAGGTGGCACTTGCCGTCGTCGCCTTTCACCATCGTGCCGCACCAGATGTAGTAATCGGGATCGCTGAACTTCGCCGCCGCCGGCACGGGCCGGAGCATGGCGTTGAAATCGAGACCGGCGTCCGCCGGCTTTGCATCGCGCCGCTGATAGACGCGCACGTAGTCCACGTCCATGCTCGTGCCATCGATCCTGTCGGTGACCTCACCGGCCCACTTGATGATCGCCGAGCTGAGCCAGACCGGCGCCGGGCCGCGGGCAATGGTATGGGTTTCACGGCGAATCTCCCTGCCGTCGAAATACCAGACCAGTTCCTTCTCATTCCACTCGAAGCCGTAAACGTGAAACTCCTTGGCGAGGTCGCAACCTTCGGCACGCCACTTCTGGCTCCTGGCCCAGTGCTTGCCGGACCAGTTGTGGATGTTCATGTTCACCCGGTCAGGCCAATGGCCTTCGTTGATGTCCAGTTCGAACCGGCCCGGCGCGCCGCCCGGCAGGCGATTCATGATCCAGAACGAATTGTTCAGTCCCGTCGCCGCGCCATAGCGGTAGCGGCACTCGAAGTAACCGTAGCGAAACTGCCGCGTGGTCCACAGGCTGCCGGAGGTCCAATCCTGGCCGCCGCGCTTCTCCTTTTTGTTGAGCAGGCGGCAGAGACCGTTCTCAACGATGACGTTCTCGCGCCATCGGCTGCAAAGGATGTGACCGCTGGGACCGTTCTGAAAATCCCAGTTCTTGTCGAGATCGGCCGTGGCGCCATTGAACTCGTCGGCAAAGACCGGTTCCCACTCTGCGCCTTTGGGCGGCTCCGCCCACGCAACGCCGGCAGCGATGACAAGAAAAAGCAGCGATATCCACCTGTTCATTTCGGTTTCCTGTGGAATACACACCCGCCACGTCGAAAGCGAGGACAACCTGAAAACGTCGAAGACGAGCCGCGAATGTTGCCCGGCTACAGTTCGAACGTCGTTCCTTCAGCACAGGCGAAACACTCGACGTTGCTGCGGGCTGCGCGGATGCGTTCGCTGCAGAACCCGACCTGCCGGTCGAGATCGTCGTCCGTGCGTTCGGGGTCGTGGTGAAAGAGACCAAGGCGTTTGACGCCGGCGGCAACCGCCAGGTCCACGGTGTCGGCATAGGTGGAGTGACCCCATCCACGGGTGATCTTGTATTCCGCATCGGTGTATTGCGCGTCATGGATGAGGAGATCGGCGCCGCGGCAAAACTCAACGTAGCCCGCGCGGTTCAGTCCGCCCTCGTGCTGGAAACCCAGCTCGTTGTCAGGGAAGAAGACGAAGGATTTTCCCTTCCCGGCAAACTTGAAACCGAAGCCGCCGTTGGGATGATTCATCGGCGCAGACGAGACGTCCATCCCGTCGAGGTGGCAGGGGCCTGGGTCTTGATGATGCTGTTCACAGCGAAAATCGAACCGCGCCTTCAGCAGGTTGAAGTCCACGGGAAAGAAGGGCGCTTCCATCTGGCGGCTGAGATACCGCTTGATGGAATCCTGCGCGTGCGGGCCGCCACAGAAAGTGATGTGGTAGTCTGGAAAATATGCCGGATCGAAGAACGGGAAGCCGACCAGATGATCCCAATGTGAGTGGGTGAAGAAGAAGCGGATGTTGGATATCTTCTTCTCGCGTAGCAACGCCTTGCCGAGCAGGCGCACACCGGAACCCGCGTCCACGACAACGGTCTGACGCGCTGCCTCGCCCTCGGCAGTCCGTATTTCCACGCACGTCGTGTTGCCGCCGTAGCGCAATGTTGTCGGCCCCGGCGTTGCAATCGAACCTCGACAGCCCCATATCTTGATTTTCACGGCTGAATATAGTCGCTGATTCTACGGGTGTTCAACAAGCACTTCCATCGCGAACCGTATGCGTCCGGCCGCTCGCCGGAGAAGGTCTTTCAGCATTTCTCACGCGGCATCCTATTCGAGACTGCACATCCAGGTTCCATCATAGGCAATGGGCATGAAACGGTCATAGAACTCGCGCAAATTCTTTTCCGGGTCCGTGTCTCCAAAGAGACCCGGGTGGCAGTATTTCGCAAGGGCGTGGATGCCTGAGAAAATTGTCGGCGAAACCGTGTTGTGGAACACGCTGTAGAGCTTCCGGCTCTTGACGGCGGAAAGCAGATTCCATCCGGGGCGTTCCGTAAAACCTCGCAGCAGGCGGCGGGCGTCAGCCACGCTCACATCGT
>JBAZIR010000091.1:0-16933 GCA_041651735.1 Verrucomicrobiia bacterium
ATCCAACCCCTTGCGTTGGATAAGACTGCCGACATAAAGCACGCCGACATCGTCCGCCGACCAGCCGAGATCCCGGCGCAGCGTGTCGCGCTGGGCGCGCACGACCTCGCAACGACGCGCAATGCCGTTCACGTCCGCCGTCTGGAGGGAGACGAAAATATTTTCATCAGGCACGCCGTAGAGCCGATACTTCTCGCGCGAGCCACTGCTGGTGGCGACACACGCCGCGGCGCGCTGCAAAATCCAGCGGCGGGCCGCTCGTTGCGCCGGACCGACGTGCGTCTCGAACAGCGGCGTCGTCTCGCTCCAGGAGACCAACCTTGCGCCACTCAACGCGCAGTAACATGCGGCCTGCACGCTGGCCGGCGAAAATTCCGCCGCCACGACCACGTCAGGCCGTTCGCGCCAGAGGTTTTTCAGCAGGTCGGTATTGAAATGCACAAACCGCTGTTTCTCCATGCCCTGCCCCGCCAGCTCCAATGTCGCACCGCGCAGAACGCGATGCGGGAATTTCATATCCGCCTCGGCCACCTGCCACTCGCGGTTCTCGGCCGCGGCGAGCGCCCACACTTGCGGCTCGATGTCGTGGTGATCGTTCAGCGCGTTAAACAGTGGCACGCGGTAGGGCGCAATGAGGTTGATGGTGACGACAACGCGCGGCGCGCAGTGCAGTCCGCAGGGCCGCGGCTGCCGCAGCACGCGGGCCGCTCGGGCAGCGTGTTTGCCCGCGCAGACCAGCCACCGGCCAAGTGCGCTTTTCAGCGGCCGGCCCGACTGTGTCGAGCAAAGCTGCATAGTCTGCGCCCGTTCGCGACGCCAGAGGGGTTTGTCCTCACCCGCGCCGGTCTTGCTGGCCTCGTGGAGCCGGAAACAAGCGAGGTAGCGATCAATGAAATGCGGCGGATGTTTCTGCGCAATCCGCAGCCACCATTCGTAGTCCATCACGCTGTGCAACTCCGTATTGAGCAGGCCGCAATCCTCAATCACGCGACGGCGCATAAAAACTCCCGGCTGCGGAATCAGCAGGCCGGAGTAAAGCAACCAGTCCCAGCGGTAGGGCATCGTCCGCACGCGACGGATCACGCGTCCCTTGCAGTCCGTAAAGAGATTGTTGCCATACACCCACTGTGCCTCCGGGTGGTCGCGAAAATAGTCGAGCACAATGCGGAATGCCCCGCGCGCATACCAATCGTCCGAATTGATCCAACCAATGATGTCGCCCGTGGCGGCGCGGAACCCTTTGTTGATCGCGTCGCTCTGGCCCTTGTCCGGCTCGCTGGTCCAGCGCACGCCGCGGGACTCGCAGCGGCGGAGAATGTCCAGCGTACCGTCCTTGGAACCACCGTCAAAGATGACGTGCTCGACGTTCGGACAATCCTGATCCCACACGCTGCGTATGCACTGCTCGATGTAGCGCGCCTGGTTGAACGACGGCGTAACGATGGAGACTTTGGGTTCCATTACCGGCTGAAGGACCCGGGCGGCGCGAAACGGGCTGTGAAGCTCGCGAAGGCCCGGCATGTTTGCATGAGACGTCTGTCCGCTGGCTGCGCCATAAGTGTGGGAGACTTAACGCTCCGGCAAAGCGAAAAGTCAAACCGAATGGCTCTCACAAAAACTCCTTACAAGGCACCAGAACGTTTCTTGCTCCTGCTGCAAGCGTTTGATAATTTCGGCGGCATTGTATGGAGCTGACCATCGTCATCCCGGCTTATAATGAAGAAACGGTCATTGAGGAGACTCTTCGCGATATCGAGAAGAAGTTGACCCTGCCGCATCAGGTCATCGTGGTGAACGACCATTCGCGGGACAACACCTCCAGCGTCATCGAACGCCTCGCGCGCGAATTTCCCAACATCCGGCTCGTTCAGAACACCGGCGTCCGCGGCATCAGCCAGACGCTCTTGACCGGCTGGCGCGCCGCCACGACTCCCGTGGTGGTCACGATGATGGCCGATCTTTGCGACGACCCCATGACCGTGCCGGCGATGCTGGAGAAGATCGAGGCAGGGTTCGACGTGTGCTGCGGCAGCCGCTACATGCCGGGAGGCTGCAAACACGGCGGGCCGGCGTTTCAGTCGTGGTTCTCACGTTTTGTGGGCTGGTCACTTCACCGATTCATTGGGTTGCCGACGTGCGACGCGAGCAATGCCTTCAAGATGTATCGGCGCAACGTGCTGACAGAGATGACGATCGAGGAAGCGGGTTTTGCATCGTCATTGGAAATCATCGTCAAGGCATTCCTGAAGAACCACAAGATTTGCGAAGTGCCCACCACCTGGCGGGCGCGCACGAAAGGCAGGTCTTCCTTCAAGGTCTTCAAGGTCGCCCGCAATTATCTGCGCTGGTATATGTGGGCGTTGTTGTTCCGCAATCACCGCTTCTAGCCCGCACGGTTCCGCCAACCGTTCAGAAGCCGCACAAATCGAAAACGGCAAACTCCCCAGTAGCAGTGCGCACACAACGGTAGTGGCTGGCCAACTCCTTTGCCAACCGTGACAGCCGGTCATCCAAGCTGTTCGTTGTGTCATCACGCTGCGTCAACAGATTCAGCAACAACCAACGTGCGCCCTGATGCCGGTATTGTTCCACTGCAGCCATGTCAAACCGCTCATACAACGGCGCGTTCCAACCCCGACGGTCGGCGTGATAAAGCCAGACCGGATTGTTGTGGTGGTTGCCCGCCAAACCACCGGGGCCGCCAAACGCCGCCACGACAACCAAGTCTCGCGGCGCAGAAATCTCCCGAAGCGCCAGGCACGCCCGCTCGACAAGGGGATCCCGTTGTTCGCGCCACATCCGCCAGCCTATCCAAGCGTCGCAAGCCAGCAGCAGCACGATGCCTGTCACCACCACCGCCCGCCGTCGCGGCCACCACGCGACCACCGTCCGCGCTGCCAGCACGGCGAAGATCGGCACAAACACGATCTGGTAATGCTTGTGACGGAAGTGGAGGTTGGCACACAACAGCACATAGCACGCGTTCGCGGCCAGCCACGCATGCCAGAGCCATGCTCGCGGGTTTGCCGGTTTCTTGAACAGCGCCATCGCCGCCGCCAGCACGATGATCGGCGAGAGGTACACCAGCAACCGGCCTGCGATCCGCGCATAAAAATGCCAGTCCCACCGCATCGCCAGAGGCCCGAAGATCCACTGTCGCTGTTCCGGACTTGTGCTGAGGATGTAAGGATAATGCTGCGCGTTCACATGGTCGGCATGCCACTGCCAGAAGAAATAAACGCCCAGCGCGAACGCCGCCGCCAGCCACAGCGACGGTCGGCGCAACGCACTCCAGCCGAACCGCGTCCATGCAAGAAACAGCAGCGGTCCAAACAACGACAGTCCGGCCGGCGACTTCACCAGCGTCGCCGCACACGCCAGCACCGACGCCAAAGCCAGCCAGCCACCGGCACTGCCTTCGACGTAACGCACCATCGCATAAAGCGACGCGAGCAGGCAGAGCATCAGCATCGGTTCGGGCAGGACGGCTTGGCCGAGACATTGCTGCAACGGCGTCAACGCCATCAACGCCGCCGCCACCAGCGCCGTCTGCTCGCCCTCAAGCCGACGGACGATTCCGTAGAACAGCGCGACCATGCCGAGCGAACACAACACGGATACGATGTGGCCCAGCCAGTCGCGCGACCCGGCTACGGCGTAGAATACGGCGACCACGGCGTTGTAGAGCGGAAACTCCAGCAGCATGTAGCCGGGCGCGTTGCCGAACCAGTCAATCCGCGAGTAGAACAGCCCGATTGGCCCGTCGAGCCAAAGGTTGCGTGTGACCATCGCCGTCTGGCATTCGCGGAAGCTGGGACCGAGGGACGTGCCGACGTTGTAGCTGCCCGTGACCAACGCCAGCAGCAGCACCGCCAGCAACCACCTGCGGCCCGTCGTTGTGTGGCCGGCGCTCACGCGGTTTTCTCGGCGACGAAGAAATACTGTTTGCCCAACAGCCATTGCGCCGGCGGCAGGCCCAAATAGAGCGACACCAGCCAAGGAAACGCCGGCAGTCGTTGCCGGAACGTATAGGGCAGGAACGCCGCCCGGCGATGAATGACGCAAAAGCCGGTGACGGCCAACAGTTCATCCACGGTCCGGTCCGAGAGCGGCAGGTGATGATCGAGGAAGTCCCAGTATTCGCCGGCCAGAAACCGGATGTTGGGTCCGAGCACGATCAGCCGTCCGCCGGGCGCGAGAATTCGACGGCAGCATTCCACCGTCTCCAGCAGGACATCCTTGGTCGGCAGATGCTCGAGGAAATTGCTGCAAAAGATCACGTCCACGTTGCCCGCGAGCCTGGCCTCGAAGCTGTCCAGCGCGCCCAGCAACACCTCGGCGTGAGACCGCACGATTTCCGTTGTTGCGGGATTGATGTCCACGACGTATTTCCGGCCCGCCTCGATGTGCCGCACAAATTCACCGTAGCCGCCACCGAGGTCCAGCACGCGGGCGGTCTTGGGAATCCACGGTTGGAGCGCCTGCTTGCAGATCACCGCCCAGACCGCGTGCTTCCGGTCCTGCGCGCCGCGAAAACGATGTTCGTAAATGCGACCGACGAAATCGTTCAGTTTCACAGCGTTCTCATTCTCTGTTGGCGCGGTCCCGCTGCCGCATGAACAGCCGCGCGTGGCGCCGCTCAGAACTGCCGCAGGAAGCGCAAGTCGTTTTCGTAAAAGAGCCGGATGTCATCAATGCCGTAGAGGATCATTGCGATGCGCTCGACGCCCATGCCGAACGCGTAACCGGTCCATTGTTCGGGATCGTAGCTGACCGACTCGAACACGCGCGGGTTGACCATGCCACAGCCGGCGATCTCCAGCCATTCCCTGCCGGCCATTCGCAACGCCGGCGAGTTCAGGTCAATCTCGTAGCTCGGTTCAGTGAACGGGAAGAAGTGCGGCCGGAACCGGACACGCGTCTCCGGACCGAGCAGTTGCTTGAAGAAAAATTCGCAGTCGCCCATCAGGTTCGCCACGGAGACGTTACGGTCCACGTAAAGGCCCTCAACCTGGTGAAAGTTGGCGTGGTGCGTTGCGTCAATTTCGTCGCGTCTGTAGCAGCGGCCCGGCACGACGACACGCACGGGCGGTGGCTGCTTCTCCATCACATGAACCTGCACGGGCGAGGTATGCGTCCGCAGCAGAACGCCTTTCTCACGCTCGATGTAGAAGGTATCCTGGACGTCGCGCGCCGGGTGGTCAGCGGGCGTGTTGAGCGCGTCGAAATTGTAATACTCCGTCTCAATATCCGGCCCGTCCGCCACGGAGAAACCCATCCGCCGGAAGATGCGCACGATCTCATCGGTGACTTGAGTGATCGGATGCGGCCGGCCGATCACGGGCGCGCGGCCCGGCAACGTCAGGTCGAGCTTCGGTCCACGCGGACCGCCGTCGCTTTCGAACGAGGCTTTGCGCTCCTGCAACGCCGTTGTCAGCGCATCGCGCGTCTGGTTGGCAAGCGCGCCGAACGCGGGCCGTTCCTCCTTCGGCAATGTCGGCAGTTTCTCAAACGCCGTCTGCACGGCGCCTTTGCGGCCGAGGTATTTGACGCGGACAGCTTCGAGCGCAGGAAGGTCAGCGGCGGCGGCGATTTCCGCGAGGCCGTCGGCCTTGATCTGGTCCAGTTGTTGGCGGAGTTCGCTCATCATGAACGAGGCGGACGGTGTGACCCGCCCGCCTCGCCTCAGATCAAGTTTGACTGCTAGGCCGCGGCGGGCGCAGCTTTTAGGCTCTTCTTTGCCAGTTCCACAAGCTTGGCAAACGCGCCGCCATCGCGCACGGCGATGTCGGCAAGAACCTTGCGGTCGAGAGCAACTTTGGCCTTCTTCAAGCCGTTCATGAAGCTGCTGTAGGTGATGTCCTGGCTGCGGCAGGCGGCGTTGAGCCGGATGATCCACAGGCCGCGGAAGGAGCGTTTCTTGGCCTTGCGGTCGCGAAAAGCATAGACGAGGCCGTGGTTGACGGATTCCTTGGCGTAGCGGAACAGCTTGCTGCGCCGGCCGCGGTAACCGCTGGCCATCTTGATACGACGCTTGCGGCGTTGCCGGGAAGCGGGTGCGTTGGTTGCGCGTGGCATGGTATGTGTTCTCCTTAACCGCGATGTGAATAAGGCATGGCCTGCAACACGCGGTGTGTATCGGTGTGATCAATGACGACCTGCTGGCCAAGCCTGCGCAGGCGTTTGGCGTTCTTGCTGCCCGCCAAGTGGCGCTTGCCGGCGTGAGACCGCAAGACTTTTCCGTTGGCGCTGATCTTGAACCGCTTCGCCACGGACTTCTTCGTTTTAGGTGGTTTGAATCTTGGCACTGTATTCTCTCTTTCAAAACGAAATCCGCAGCCCGCTCAGCCTGTTCGCTTTGCCGCGGCTGCGAATCTCGCGTTCGTTACGACGTTTTCTGACTCTGGGCCCGATTAAAAGCTATTTCCACCGATGACAGCGGCGCGCGGCCAGCCGGCCCCGGACTGCTGACCGACGCGGGCGGCGGCGTGGGAACCGGCGCTGCCTTGACCTCAACGGCCATCACCCGTCCACCACTCTCCGGTTGTGCGGCGCTGGCTTCACCGGGTCCCGAATGCGGCTTAACCTTGCCGCTCAACGGACTGATGACCATGTGAATGCTCCGGCCAATCATCTTCGGCGCCGACTCGACCACGCCATGCGTCTGCACTTCTTTCGCCAGCCGCTGCATGATCTGCATGCCCAGTTCCTGGTGCGCCATCTCGCGTCCGCGGAACATCAGCGACACCTTCGTCTTCATGTGCTTCTCCAGGAAGCCCGTCACATGGTGGACCTTGATCTGATAGTCGTGCTCGCTGATGTTGACGTGAAACTTCACCTGTTTGATCCGCCATGAAGTCGAGTGCTTTCTCGCTTCGCGTTCTTGCTTCGTCTGCTCGTAACGAAACTTTCCGTATTCGAGCAACTTGCAGACCGACGGATTCGCGTTGGGTGAAACCTCGACAACATCGAGGCCACGTTGTTGGGCAAGTGCCAGCGCATCGCGCAACGGCATGACGCCCAAATGGTTCCCGTCTTTATCGATCAACCGCACCTCACGGGCCCGGATGCGGTTGTTTATTCTAACGAAGGTGGCTATAAGCCACCTCCTGAACTGCTTCGTTCATGCGTTGTTTGCTCTCCTGCCATCTTATACATCGGGCGTCTCACGCGGTCCTGAAGGAACAGCTTCAAGCTCACCGCGTCCAGATCGCCCCTGCTGCGGCTGCCCACCATCACGGTGATGCCTGCCGCTGGTACCAACTACCGCCAGCATATAGGCAACCATTACCATCTGCGCAAGCGGAATTTTGTTGAAATTTTGCTGAAATCGCCGGGTCTGCCCGTGGCAGCGGCTTTTGTTGAACCTGCGAGCGGGGTCGGTTACACTGCCCCACCTCAAGGACATTGATGGTGGAACCTGATAATAAACTGGCTGCAGACGCCGGCACAGCCGCGGAACGCGAGGAAATCGCGAGAATCGAGCGCAGCGCCTTCCGTAAAGCTGCGATTCTCTTTGCCGTGCTGGCGGGACTTTTGCTGTTGACCTCGCTGCCGCAGGTCCGCCACTTCATCTCGGAGAACCTGCCGATCCTCAAGCGATTTATCCAGGATTGCGGGCCTTGGGCGCCGGTGGTGTTCATCGTGACGGTCGCGGTGCTGGTCGGCGCAGGTCTCTCACGACTTCTCTTTCACTTCATCGGCGGGGCGTTATTCGCTTTCTGGGGCGGCATGGTCTGGACCTGCATCGGAACCATGATTGGCTACAGCGCCGTGTTCTTTGCGGTGCGGCAGTTGGGTCTGCGCGACTCTCTCCTGCACAAACATCCCAAATGGCAGAAGCTCGCCGCCAAACTCAAACACAATACGGTTCCCGCCGTCATCCTCTTCCGCCAACTCCCGCTTCCCGGCATCGTGACCAACACCGTGCTCGCGCTCTCGCCGATCCGACGACGCGAGTTTTTCCTCGGCACCGTCATCGGGCTGATCCCCGAAGCCGTGCCGACGACGTTGATCGGCGCGGGCTTTCGCAAAGAAAATCTCGGAATGACTGTCGCCTACTTGTTCGGCGCGGTCGCGCTCTTCGTTGTCGTTTGGATCGTTTGGGGCATCTACACGCGCCGCGCCGCGGCGAGGGAAGAGATGTTGGACCAAAGCACGGAATGAAAACCAAACTGTTTGTTGCGGCTGTCGCATGGGGAACCATAGGGCTCGCCGCCTCCGTTCAGTCTGCGCCCACTGCCGAGTTGACGGGCAGTGCCATCGCGCCGGACGCGCCGTTTTGCTTGTGGTATCGCCAGCCTGCGGCGAAATGGGAGGAGGCGCTGCCGGTCGGCAACGGCCACGTCGGCGCGATGATCCATGGCGGCGTGCCGGCCGAGCACATCCAGTTCAATGAACACACCGTCTGGACCGGCCAGCCACGTTCTTACGCGCACCAAGGCGCGGCGAAGGCGCTGCCGGAAATGCGACGGTTGCTGTTCGAGGGCCGCGCGCTCGAACTACAAGGCCAACTCAAAACCGCTCGCGCCAAACAAAAGGAAGCTGAAGACCTCGCGATGCGGGAGTTCATGAGCGAGCCGCTGCGCCAAATGGCATATCAACCTTGTGGCGACCTCTGGATCGAGTTCGACGGCCACGACAAGGCCGCCGACTACCGCCGATGGCTCGACCTCGACAAGGCGCTGGCAGTGACGGAATACACGTGTGGCGATGTCACGTACCGGCGAACGGTGTTCGCTTCGTATCCCGACCGCGCGCTTTGCGTCAAGATCGAGGCCGACAAGCCGGGCAAGCTCAACTGCATCGTGCGGCTCAACAGTCAGCACAAGGACGCGAAGACCAGCGCCGACGGCCGGACGCTTGTCTTGCGCGGCCAAGTCGAGCCGGACGGGATTCGATTCGAGAGCCGCGCTGTTCTCTCGGCCGATGGCGGCACCATCGCTGCCGGGCAGGACACCGTGCGCGTCTCCGGGGCCAGCGCGCTGATCATCCGTCTGGTCGTCGCGACAAACTACAAGAACTACCACGATCTCTCCGCCGACCCAGCGTCGCGCTGCGTGGCACTGCTGAACAAATCCTCGGGCAAATCGTGGGAGCAGTTGCTGCCGGCGCACGTCGCCGACCATCGCGCATTGTTCGGGCGTGTCAGCCTCGACCTTGGCCGCACACCCGCCGCGAGCAAACCGACCGACGAGCGCATCAAGGAGTTTGCCGCCGGCAACGACCCGCACCTCGCGGCGCTCGCGTTCCAATACGGCCGCTACATGCTCATCGGCTCCAGCCGCGCGGGCGGCCAGCCAGCGAACCTGCAGGGCATCTGGAACGACAAGCTCCGCCCGCCGTGGGACAGCAAATACACCTGCAACATCAACACCGAGATGAACTACTGGCCCGCCGAGGTCGGCGCGCTGGGCGAGTGCCACGAGCCGCTGTTCGCCGCGCTGGCCGACCTCGCCGAAACGGGCCGCATCGTCGCGAAGGAACACTACAATGCCCGCGGCTGGGTGGTGCATCACAACTTCGACCTCTGGCGCGGCGCGGCGCCGATCAACGCCGCCAACCATGGCATCTGGATCACCGGCAGCGGCTGGATGGCGCTGCACCTTTGGGAGCACTTCCTCTTCACACAAGACCGGCAGTTCCTGGAGAAGACCGCCTTCCCTCTTATGAGAGGAGCCGCGCAGTTCTACGCCGACTTCCTCGTGGAGGACCCGCAGACCCGGTGGCTCGTCAGCGGCCCATCGAACTCTCCGGAGCAAGGCGGCTTGGTCATGGGACCGGCGATGGATCACCAGATCATCCGATCGCTTTTCGGCGCGTGCATCGAAGCTGCGAAGATTCTCGACGCGGACGCGAAGTTTGCCGCCAAGCTCAAGGAACTGCGCCCGCGCATCGCGCCGAACCAGGTCGGCCAGCATCGCCAGCTCCAGGAATGGCTCGAAGACAAGGACGACCCGAAAAACACGCACCGGCACGTCTCGCACTTGTGGGGTGTTTACCCCGGTGACGACATTACGTGGCAGGACAAGAAGTACTTCGATGCGGCGCGGCAATCGCTCATCTACCGTGGCGACGCCGCCACCGGTTGGAGCATGGGCTGGAAAGTGAACCTCTGGGCGCGCTTCCTCGACGGCGACCATGCGTTGTTGATCCTTCGCAATCTCCTCCAGCCCATCGGCACCGTGAAGGGCCAGGGCGGCATGTATCCGAACCTCTTCGATGCCCACCCGCCGTTCCAGATTGACGGTAACTTCGGCGCGAGCGCCGGCATCGCCGAAATGCTGCTGCAAAGCCATATCCGCAATCCCGACGGCACGTTCCTCATCCATATCCTGCCCGCGCTTCCCAAGGCGTGGCCGACCGGCGGCGTCAAGGGCTTGCGCGCCCGCGGCGGCTTCGAGGTGGACATCACGTGGAAGGACGGCCAACTCACCGGCGCCACCATCCGCAGCGTTAACGGCACCGTGTGCAAAGCGCGATATGGCGGAACGGTGGTTGACGTGAGCCTGAAGCCGGGACAGGCGCGTTCGCTGGATGCTGACTTTCGCTGACGCGTGCCGCGAAGGTTCGAGTTGATTCCCTCCCCACCGGAAAAGAATGTGATTTTCCACGGCTGCTTGCTTAACTTGCGCAGTGAGAAAACCAGGCATGCCCCGTTCCGCGAGCGGTGATCCGACGATGACGGCGAAGAGCCGTTCGTCGTGGGAAATCGTCCGCCGCGTTGCCGTTTACTTGCGTCCCTACAAATGGATGGCAGTGGGCACGGTGGCATGTGCGGTCCTCTCGCTGGCCTTTGCATTCGCTTTCCCCAAGCTGACGCAGTTCGTGATCGACGAGATCATCGCGAACAAGCGACAGGAAATGCTCGCACCGGTCATGCTGGCGCTGCTGGCGGCGTTCCTGCTGCGCGACGTTTTCAACAGCCTGCGCATCCGCATCAACAACACGCTGGAGCAAAACGTCATCTTCGACATGCGCAACCAGCTCTACAACCGGCTCCAGCAACTGCCGGTAAACTACTTCGACCAGCGCGCCTCAGGCGATTTGATGACCCGCGTCGTCGAGGATGTGAACAACGTCGAGCGCCTGCTGATTGACGGCACCGAGCAAGGCACCGTCTCCATCCTGAGCGTGTTCGGCGTGCTGGTGATTCTGTTCGCCATGAATCCGGCGCTCGCGGCAGTGGCGTTGATTCCACTGCCCCTGCTGGCCGGCGGCGCGCTGTGGTATACGTTCACCGCTCACGGTCGCTATCGCGCGCAACGCGAAGCCGCTAGCGCGATCAACGCCCTGCTCATGGACAACCTCCAGGGCATCCGGCAGATCAAGGCTTTCGGCCGTGAGAGCCACGAGAACAACCGCTTCGCCGCGCGTGCCGGCGATCTGCGCCGCAGCATGCTCCGCATCATGCGCGCGTGGGCGACCTACTCGCCCGCGATGAGTTTCGTCGCCGCGCTCGGCACCGGCCTCGTGCTCTGGGTAGGCGGACGTCAGGTTATCGCCGGCCAGATGACGATCGGCGAGTTGATGGGCTTCATCCTTTACCTCGCGCTCTTCTACGAACCCATCGGCCGGCTGCATGGCTTGAACCAGATGCTGCAATCCGCCCGCGCCGCTGGCGAGCGTGTCTTCGACATTCTCGACACCGCGCCGGAAGGCCGCGATCCGCGCCGCACACAGACGGTAAAGACACCCGTGCGCGGCGAGGTGGTTTTTGAGAACGTCCAGTTTCGTTACCAGGCTGGCCTGCCGGTGCTGCATGACATTTCTCTTCACGCGCACCCCGGCGAAGTCATCGCACTCGTTGGCCCCACGGGCGCAGGCAAGTCCACACTGGTCAACCTCCTGCCGGCCTTCTATGAAACCTCCGCGGGCCGCATCACCCTTGACGGCCAGGACGTCGCCGCTGCGAGCCTCGAATCGCTCCGCGCCCAGATCAGCATCGTCAGCCAGGAGCCGTTCCTCTTCAACGGCACCGTGCGCGAGAACATCCTCTATGGAAAACTCGACGCGACCGACGCGGAGTTGCAGGACGCGGCGCGCGCCGCCAACTGTCACGAGTTCATCTGCCGCCTGCCGGAGGGCTACGATTCCCGCGTCGGCGAGCGCGGCGTAAAGCTGAGCGTCGGCGAGAAGCAGCGCATCAGCATCGCCCGCGCGCTGTTGAAGAACACGCCGCTCCTCATCCTCGACGAGGCCACTGCCAGCGTGGACACCGCCACGGAGAGACTCATCCAGGAAGCCCTCGACCACCTCATGGCCCACCGCACCAGCTTCGTCATCGCCCATCGCCTCAGCACCATCCGCAGAGCCGACCAGATTCTCGTCCTCTGCCACGGCCGGATCATCGAGCGCGGCACCCATGACGAACTCATGGCTCAGGACGGCCTCTACACCCGCCTCGCCCGCATCCAAAACACCACCTTCATCGAGGAAGGTTTCGAAAAACTGGAAGTGACCTGACGCCGCGCGGCTGTCGTTGGAAGGCGCACTGAATGTGGGAGGGGCCTTAGCGCCCCGACCGGGACATTGCTAGCAGCTAAGAGAGTCGGGGCACTGAGGCCCCTCCCACATTCAGGATGCACCGCGCTGGATGCACCGCGCTTGACTGCCTCTCGCGTTGTGTTACACAGAGCATCTAATCGTAACACTATGAAACCATGCCACGAAGGCGCCTCCCGGTTCAGCGTGTCGCTGAACAAACAACTTCTCCAAAGTCTCGACGCGATGACACGCGAGAAGGGCTACACCAATCGGTCACTGGCCATCGCCGATATGATCCGAGCCCAGCTCGTCGAGCATCACCAGCAACATGGCAACCAGGAAATCGCCGGCACGATCACGCTGCTCTACGACCACCACAAGCGCCACCTTCAGGCACTGCTGACGGACATCCAGCACGATCACGAACACATCATCATTTCCACGGTCCACGTCCACCTCGACCACGACAACTGCATGGAGGTGTTGCTGGTCCGCGGCAAGGCCGCCGCCATCAAGTCCATCGCCGATCAACTCATCGCCGCCAAGGGCGTCAAGCACGGCAAACTGACCGTCACTGCCACCGGCAGGAATCTGCCAAACTGAGCCGTCGTTACGGTGCTGGAAAGCGCGCAGAACGAACGTAAGAACTTGACCACATCGGGAAAGTCATTGACGCGCCCGCGCCGACGGATTAAAGTTCGCCCGTGATGAACGCCTTGCAACTTACCGATCTGGGGCTGCTGCTACTGCAGTGGCGGTCGGTGGGTTGTGTCTCGGCGTAGTGCAGAGACATCTTCGATCAACCCATCGGCCGCAAGGCCGGTGGGTTTTTTGTTTGGTGACAAGAAGACAGGCACAGGATAAGCAAGAGCCGCAAGGCAAAGACGGAAAGGTTGGTTAAACACATGTCAAACAAGGTCTATATCTTCGACACGACGCTCCGCGACGGCGAGCAATGCCCGGGCGCGTCCATGAACATCCGCCAAAAAATGGAGATCGCCCGCCAGCTTGCGAAGCTGCGCGTGGACATCATCGAGGCGGGCTTTCCCGTCATCAGCGAAGGCGACTTTGAAAGTGTGAGCCGCATCAGCACTGAGATCGCCGGCACGTCGCCCGGTGGCAAAGGCCCCGTCATCTGCGGCCTTTCCCGTTGTGTGCCGAAGGACATCGAGGCTGCCGGCAAGGCCGTCAAGCCCGCCGGAAAATTCGGCCGCATCCACGTCTTCCTCGCCACGTCGCCCATCCACCGCGAGTTCAAATTCGGCAAGGCGCAATCGGAAATTCTCCGCCTCGCCGTCGAGGGCGTCAAACGAGCCCGCCAGCTCTGCGCCAACATCGAGTTCTCGCCGGAAGACGCCGCGCGCACCGAGTTGAACTTCCTCACCGAAGTCACCCTTGCCGTCATCGAGGCCGGGGCGACCACCGTGAACATCCCGGACACCGTCGGCTATGCCATGCCCGAGCAGTTTGGCGCTGCCATCCGGCACCTGACCCAGCGCGTCGGCGATCGCGCCATTATCAGCGTGCATTGCCACAACGACCTCGGCCTCGCCGTCGCCAACAGCCTCGCCGGCGTCGCCAATGGCGCGAGGCAGGTCGAATGCACCATCAACGGCATCGGCGAGCGGGCCGGCAACGCCAGCCTCGAAGAAGCCGTCATGGCGATCAAGACGCGCAGTGATTACTTCAAAGACGTGCGCATCGACATTGACGCGAGAGAGATCGTGAAGACCTCGAAACTCGTCAGCCGCCACACCAGCTTCATCATCCAGCGCAACAAAGCCATCGTCGGCGAGAACGCTTTCGCGCACTCCGCAGGCATCCATCAGGACGGCATTCTTAAGAAGCGCGAGACCTACGAGATCATGGACCCGCAGAAAATCGGCTGGGGCGAGACGGAACTGCCGCTCACCAAACACAGCGGCCGCAACGCGCTCACTCGCCGACTCATCCACCTCGGCTTCAAACTCGGCGACGACGAGATCAATCGCGTCTTCGTCGGTTTCAAGAAGATCGGCGACGCGAAGAAGTTCGTCTATGACGACGACCTCATTGCGCTCGTTGAGAGCGAGGCGAGTGTTGTGCGCGAGACCTACGTGCTGGAGCACCTCAGTTTCGTTGGCGGCACGGGCGGCGTGCCGATGGCCACGGTCAAGCTCCGCAAGGGCAAAGACGTGCTTCTGAAAGCCAGCACCGGCGACGGTCCCGTGGACGCCGTGCTCAGGGCGATTGACCTCATTACTGGCAAACGCGGCAAGTTGCTCGACTACCAGCTCCGCGCCACCACCAGCGGCAAGGATGCCGTCGGCGAGGTGACCTTGAAGGCCGTGTTCAGCGGCAGCGATCCGATTGTCGGCCGCGGCGCGAGCACCGACGTGGTTGAAGCCAGCGCGAAAGCGTATCTGAACGCTGTCAATCGCGCCCTGACCACCGGCAAACGCGGCAAGTCAGTGCGCGGGGTGTGAGGCGCGGCTGCGCGGGGTGAACGGGCTTCCTGGCCCGTCCCCCCAAGGCCGTTGCGGAACACGAATGTGGACATCCGTTCTACGGCAGCGGGTTCACAGCGTCCGCCGAAACCACGCGACCGTGGCTTTGATCAGCCGCGCTTCGAGCGCGACGTTGGCGTAGGTGTGATTGGCGAACGGGATGATGAGCTTCTCGACGAGGCGGCCGCGCTTCGCGCGCGCGGCAGCCTCGAATTGATCCGCCTGCGCCACCGGCACGGTCTCGTCAGCGGCACCGTGCGCGATGAAAACCGGGCACCGTGACCTTTTCAGATCCGCGGGTGGGCTCATGGCTTTGAACTGCTCGACGAACTTCGCACTGACCTTGTTGCCCATCCGGTCAGCCCAACCATGTTTCGTCAGATGCTTCAGGCTGTCAGGCGAAGCGACGACTTCCACGATGTCCGCGCCGTTGGCTACGGCGGACCAGAGTGCCAGCGAGCGCACGCGCGGCTCGCCAGCCGCAAGGTGACACGCCACCGCGCCGCCCATGGACATTCCAATCACTCCCACGCGGCCCACGTCCACGCCCGCCTGGCGCAGCAGCACGCCGAGCGCTGCGCGCGCATCCTGTCGCCAGCCGCTGACGGTGACTTGTTCGAACTCGCCGCCGCTGTCGCCGCTGCCGCGAAAATCAAACCGCAATGCGATGAAGCCGGCGCGGGCCAGGGCTCGGGCGGCCTTTACGAACAGCCGGTGCGCTTCTGTCTTCTGGCCGGTGAAGCCGTGAAGGAAAAGGACGGCTGGTTTTGGGATTCTGGATGCCGGAGTTTTGATTGCCGGCGGCTGTTCCGGCCGGTGCAACATACCGACGAGTTGGAAATCGGCGCTGTCAAAAACCAGGGGCGTTTCCATATCAAAACCTCCGAATCACCAGTTGTAAATCACAAGTCACCCATGAAAAATCGCAAAACACAGTCATCTTGAACACGACACGATTGTCCAAGCACAGCAGCGCAAGTCAACGGCAATTGCGGCGCGGACAGGCTTGCTTTCAATGGACTGTTCCGGTATGAGCGCCGCCGATTTGCCATGATTCTCAAAACCCATGCCGCTTCGACCGAACCAACGCCCGCAGTAACGCGCGCGGCGGCGATACTGCGCGCTGGCGGACTGGTGGCATTTCCGACCGAGACGGTCTACGGACTTGGCGCAGTAGCAACCGACGCGCGGGCCGTGGCGCGCATCTTCGAGGCGAAAGAACGACCGCACTTCGACCCGCTCATCGTCCATCTCGGCTCGGCAGACTGGCTGGATCGCTACGTCGCGTCGGTGCCGCCGGAGGCGAGACGGCTGATGGAACGGTTCTGGCCCGGCCCGCTGACGCTCGTGTTGCTAAAACGCGAGGACATACCCGACATCGTCACATCGGGGTTGCCAACCGTGGCGGTGCGGATGCCGGCACATCCGGTGGCGCACGCACTGATCACCGCCGTCGGCCTGCCGCTGGCCGCGCCAAGCGCAAACCGCTTTGGCCAACTCAGTCCGACCACCGCACAAGCGGTCGAAGAGGAACTCGGCAACCGGGTGGACTTGATTGTGGACGGCGGCCCAACCCAACTTGGCATCGAATCCACCATTGTTGCGCTGGGCGAAACCGGCCCGCGATTGCTGCGGCCGGGGCCGATCACGCTGGAAGAACTTTGCGAGTGTCTGGGTCGCGAGGTGATGGTTGCCAACGGCCCGGTTGCGACGCCGGAATCGCCGGGCATGTTACTCCGCCACTATGCGCCGCGCACACCGCTGCGAGTCCTCGACTTGCGCGCCATCATGCCCCTGCCCCCCGGCCGTCGCGTCGGGTTGCTGGCGTTCCGTTCCGCGCCGCCTTCTCACGGTTTTTCGGCCGTCGAAACGCTCAGTACGGCCGGCGATCTGCGCGAGGCGGCAGCGAACCTGTTTGCCGCATTGCGGCGGCTTGACGCAGCCGGCGTTGAGGAGATTGT
>JBAZIR010000092.1:0-16928 GCA_041651735.1 Verrucomicrobiia bacterium
TGCCCGCCGCGGCCTCGTCCTGCCCATGTTTGCTCGTGGTCAGCCACTTGAAATAGTCGCGGAACCACGCCGTCAGCCGCTCGTGATCCTCAGCCCGCCACGCGCCCGCGCCGCGCAGCAACGCCTCGCTATCCACGACTGATGTCAGCCCGCGCACGTCAATGAGGCCGACGCCGCGGCCGTCGTTGATGCCTTTGATGAGCTGCGCGTGTTTGAGATGCGGCGTCATGCGCGTGGCGTCGTCGAGAAACCAAACGCGCAGTTGCCGCGCCGCGCGCTCCGCAAAACGAGGCTCGCCCGTCAGGAACCACGCGAGCGACAACTGCTCCACCGCCTCGGTCATCCGCTCGAACCGGTGCCGGTCGTAGGCGTCGTTCTCCGGATTCACCTCGCCATCGCGCTGAACGTAGGGCAGGCCGCTCGCCGTCTTCGGGTTCGGCCACCAGTAACGGCCGAGACTGACGTAGTCGTGCGAATTGCCGCTCGGTGAGGCGACCTTCTTGTCGGTGACGGCCACCAGCGGTTCAGTCAGCCGTTTCTCGGCCTTGCTGCGCAGCATCGTCAGCGAATCCGTCGGCGGCTGGCGACGCAGTTGCGAGAGCACCTTCCCGTCGAGGCCGATGGTCGGCGGCGGCACGTCGTTCCGCGCGGCTATTGTATGACGCACAGGCAACCTGTCGAAATCCACGGCTGATGCGAGTGCGCACACCGCTTCCGCGCGCGTGGTGGGAAGTTTCCCAACAAGCGCCTGCATCGATGACGCAGGCACGCGTTCGATGATCGCGCGCCATTCCGCGGACGAAACCGGTTTATCAGGCTCGAACGAGACCGTGTTGCTGTCAGGGCGCCAGATGCCCGCGACGGACATCAGGTTGGCGGCTTCAAATGCCGGATGCTTTGGCGGCAGGTCATGATACGGCCAGAGCAAGACGCCCGGCCCTGACCGGCCACGCACCAGCGTTCGCTGAATCTCCCGAACCCGCCGGGCATCTGCCGCCACGGCCCGGGGCTCCACCCCATCGCGCAAGCACACCCAAGCGACAGTTGCGCTCGCTTGACCACAGAGCATCATTTGTCCGTGCAGCCGCAACGCCGCCTGGACCATGCTGCTGACGCCGATGTTTTTGGAGGCTCCAAGCAAGCCGTCGCGATTCACCGACACGAGACCGCGCAACGGGAACATGGCCCGGTCGGTGTTCGTGTGCCAGTTGCGGCTGGCCGTGTGAACCGGACGCCACGCTCCATCGCGCCCACCGTCGAGGTATTCCCGTCGTGTGGGATGAAAATCTATGTGGAACTGAAATCCGAAAACCGCGTCGTCCGGCATGAACCTGGCCCAGTGCGGCTCCTGCGTCGCGGCGCGGATGTCGTGTTCGAGCAACATGCAAAGCGCCTCCAGCCTCAAGCCTTCGCGCACATAGGGTTTTGGAGGCAGCCTGTCGGCTGTCCCGAATTCGCCCGACAACTCCATGTATCGGAAGCTCTGCGGACAATCTCCGGCCTGATCATGAGCCTTGGTCTGGAGGTAGTGGAGAAATTTCAGCGCGTGTTGCTTCGCGTCATCAAAAATGATCTGTCGCTGCGCAGGCGTCATCGCCGCGATGTTCTTGCGCGACGCTCCCCGCTCGCTGGCTTCGAGCGCATCCACGACGCGCTGCGGCAACTGGCACAATGGGTAATCCTGTAAGGTTGAGTTGAGTTGAACTTTCTCCGTTCCGCGCGGGAAACCAAAATGCCAGCGGTCAACAAGCCGCCGCTGGGTGTAGATGCTCAAACCGGCCTGCGAGTAAATGCCCGTGCTCATGTCGCTGTCCACCCAGAGCCGGCCGGGGTTCGCGAAAGCCCTGTCGTCGTAGTTCGACGGTTGCGGGATGCGCGCGTCGCGGCCAGCCTCGCGTAGCGTGATGGCCCAGGTGATGGGGTTCATTTCCTGATGCCCGTCGGCTTCGAGCCTCTCGGGCGCGCTCGGCTCACCAAACCGCGCGCGCAAGTCCGGCCCCGCGCTGTATCGAGCGCCACTGAGCCGGATCACGTCGCCCCAATCAGACGAATCCATCGTCAATCGCGCCATGACAACAAGCCTTTCAGCCGGCTTGTTCGCGCGCTCAAACACAACTCCCGTTACGCGCTGGCCAGTCAGGGCGACCCTGGAGGCTTGCCAGCCGCGCTGGATTCTGATCTGGCCGATTCCCTTGTCCGTGTAAGGCGCCAGGAACTCTTCAAAAAGCCGTGCCGCTGCTGCCGGCTCAATCGTTTCTGTGGCAGACCAACAGTTTCCAGGAGCCGCGACGCCGTAGGTCCGGGTGTTGTGCGCGCGGATTTGTTCGATCATTTCGAGAAACAACCCTGATCGCGGAAAGTTCGCTGACTTGCCGTGCAGCGTAGTGCGTTCATCCACCGGCCCGACGCCTTCCGCGCTGAACTGGCCCCCAAGCCAGTCAATGTCGTTAACCAGCACGATACGTCTGACGCCAAGTCGCGCTGCTTGCACCGCCGCTGCGCATGCGGACTCGTTGCCACCCACAATGAGCAAATCGGCTTCGAGCGATTGCTTTTCCTCAGCCCCCGTGGCGATGGCAACGAAGCGAAAGGACAGTAACACCAGTCCAGGGATGAACCAACGCAGCGGTCCCATTCGCATCATCGGGATCCTTCCATCCGGATGTAGTCAATGCGGCACGTTCCCGTCGCTGGAGTGCCCGCCGTCAGGTCGAGCCGCAACTGCCGCAGCGTGCCGCTCCATCCGGGGACCTGTGACATGTCCACGATGTAGTCGCGCGGGGCCTCGTCGTTCGGCGTTACTTCGAAGCTGCGCGACTTCGCATCGCTCCATGTGCCGTCGGCAGCGGTGATGAAACGCAGAGTCATGCGCGACGCGGAGGTGTGATTCTGCTGCCGCAATCGGATGGCTTTTGTGCGCGCTGTGGCAATCTTCAGGTTGTCCGGCGAAAGCAACCGCGCGGCGGGCGCGTTCTCGATTGCAGCGATGTAGTAGCCGCCGGCAACGTATTTCACGGGATAGGATTTGCAGGACCACTGCGGGTGACGCTCCTCGCGTTCGCGCGTGCCGAGGTCTGCCTCGGTCCAGCCTTCCTTGTCCAACGGCGTATTGAACTCCCACGCCTTGGCCACCGTGACGCCGCGCGGCACGACGTGGACTGTCATCGTGTCACTCGTCCACAATTCGCCGTCGTCGCCCACCAAGCGCAGAAGATAATCGCCGGCCACCGAGAAGATCGCGTCGCACCTGGCAGAGGCCGGTTGTTTGAATTTCACCGCGCCCGGTCCTTCGAGAAGCTCCCAGCGCGTCATGAGCCGACGCTTGGCGGGTTTGCCGTCGTCGGTCACGGAACCGCCCAGACGCACGGTGGCGCGGTCGAAGATGATGTCGGGCCCCGCCTTGACTACGGGTGGGTTATTGAGCGGCAGGGCTTTTTCCAAAGCCTTTACCGACGAGTAGGCGGTGTTGTCCTGAAGCGTCCACTGCGTCAACGCAGCGGCCTTGTTCGTGTAAAACTCCACGCCCGGCAGCAAGACGAAGCCGTTGTTCAAAATCTTCCCCGTGCTGCAACAGACCTTCGGGTCGGGCTTCGCGCTGCCCCAGATGAAAATCTCCGAGGGACCGAGTTTTTTCGCCCAGTTGTTCCGGATGAAGCGCGAACCGCGAATCTCCACATTCTTCGGCTGCGGCGAGCGCAAACCCAGCACCTCGATGGCTGCGCCGGCGTTGTTCTGGAACGTGCAGTTCTCGATGACGCACCCATCGCCGCCCGCCTCGAAATCAATCCCGCCTTCGTCGTGGCTCTTTGAATCGGGCTGGTTGCGGAATGTGCAGTTGCGGATCGTCAGGTTCTGCGGATGCACGAGCATGATGCCCATCGTGCCCGCAAACGCATGGTAGCCGGACGCATCGAAGATGCAGTTCTGCATCACAGTGTCCTTCACCGAGACCAGCGCCGGATGCGGCGACGTATTGAAGGCGTAACTATCGTGGCAGTAGAGACGGTCGAGTGTCACGCGCTCGCCTTTGACAAAGAATCCCCAGGAGGTCTGGAACATCTCGCAGTCTCGGACGGCAATGTCGCGGGCCGTCGCGCCGACCACCGCGATGCCCGCGGAATGACCGCCGAGGGCATCGTCCTTCGGCGGGTCGTAATCGCGCCACTCCGGAATGCCGCTGCTGTTCGGCCGGTAAAGCCCCTCGATGTGGTGCGCAACACAATCTTCTATCAACAACCCGCCGTGGCCGGGCGTTGCATACGAAACGACGAGGCCCTTGCCTGCGTGGCTCACTGTCAGGCTCCGAATGCGCAGAAAATCCGGGTCCTTGATGAGCACGCAACGGTCGCCAATGTGCCAGTTGCGCCGGATGATGGGCCGCGCACCCTCACCGTAAGCGCCGATCTCCGCCCAACGCTCGGCGGTGCCTTTCGCGCCAAGCCGCAACTCCTGATTGATGACACTGCCGCGTTTGATCAATAACCGCTCGCCCGCGCCCAGCGTGCGACCGTTGATATTGGCAAAGTCCTGCCAAGCCGTCTCGGGCGAAGTGCCTGCGTTGGCGTTGCGCCCGCCGACGCTGTCCACGTAGTAGGTCACAGGGTCGGACGCCGCATCCGCAGCCTCCGTTGTCATGGCGGCAAACAAAGCAAGCGCGGCAGCAACAGACAGCTTTCGCGAGATATTCATATCATCAAACTTCGGTCTTTGGCTTGGACTGCTTTCCTGTCATCGAGGTGATGGTGATCTTCCACATGCGCACCTTTGCCATCGATGTGGCCTCAAACGGCCAGGTCTTGCCGGAATACTGGCGCATGATCTCGTTGAGCGCATGCTCCCTCTGTGCCGGTTCGACCAGTTCGCTGATGGCGCCGTAGCCAATCACGCTTTCGAAGTTGAAGCTCCACTTGCAGGCGATCTGCGGATTACGGCGCAGTTCCACGTTGCGCTCAAACTCAAAACAAACCTGCGGGTTGGCCAGAAAACACTCGATCTTCTTTCCCTCCGGCGCCGTGTGCAGATAGATAGCCGCGCCGTCGTAGCCAAACGACATCGGCACGATATAGGGCGCATTGTCCTTCGCCATCGCCACGTGGCACACAAGACTGCCGCGAATGATCTCGTCCATCTGCCGCCGGTCGGCGATCTCTTTATCGTTTCGTCTCATGCTATTTCAAGGTCCCGATGTTTGCCGCGTCGTGCAGCGTTTTCATCTCGGTATCAGTGAGCGCGCGGTTGAAAACGGCGAGACCACCGAGGCGGCCCCGGGTCGTCGAGCCTTCAGGGAACTGCGAGCCGGCGGCATAACGCGCGCCGACACAGAAATCCGAGCCGCCCATCGGTTTGGTTTTCGCATGGAGCACAGGGTCGTAGCAGAAAATGCCGCGCCCATGATAATACGGATTCATACCGCGATCCCTGCCGCCGGGGCCTTCGTGCGTGAAATAGCGGTCAGCGCGCTTGTCCTTCACCGGGGCAAGCGGACGCGCGTCGAGCACGCCGTTGATGTAGGCGCGGATGTATTTCGAATCGTAGGTGAAGCCCAGGGTCACCCATTGTTCCTCAGGCACCTCGTGTGCCGTCACGGCATAATCGCAGCACCACGGAAACGCGCTGCCGTCAGCCCGGCGCGTGACGCCGCCCTCGTTGGAAATGTGCGGCACGAGCCGGCGTCCACCGCCATAAGTCGGCATGTTCAGGAGCATCGCGTATTGGCGCGTGCCGCCGTCGTCGTGCTCGCCTTTGCCCTCGCACCACATCCCCGCGACGGTGCGGCTCACATCGAGGTCAATGAGTCGCACGACGGCGAACATCGAGACCTGCGCGTCCTTGCCGGAGATGTTGAGGTCTCCCGTCTCAGCATGGCGAATGTGGAGGAACTGTTTCCCGTTCAGTTCCGCCGAGTAACCGGAAAAAGGCCCGCCTGCGACGTGCGCGATGGGACCGCCCACTTCAGTGAGCGGATGTTTCTCCTTCGTGCCGCTGGAAATGCGCGGCCGGCCCCCTTCCTCACCGAACATCCAGAATGCCACGAGGCCGGGCATGTTCTCCACGACCGTCCGGTCGCCTGATGGCGACCCATCCAACGCGGGTGATGTGGCGGCAGTTCTCACAGGTGTTCTTTGGATTCAGTCACCATGCGCGCGGGAACTGGAGTCTGGCGTATGAGTGGCCTTGTTGCACCGCGACTCAGTGCGCTCGACAGGTTTGGGCAGGCGCACATGGCGGGTCGATGCCAGCATATCCAGCAACGAATCTGCGTCACGGGCGACCGAGAGCATCGCAAGATGGGCCGGCTTGACGAAACCTTCGGAGCTGATGTGCTTGAGAAAGTCCAGGAACTGGTCGTAAAAGCCGTTCGCATTGAGCAAACCCACCGGCTTGAGGTGAAGACCGAGCTGCAGCCAGGCAAGCATCTCAATGACCTCCTCCAGCGTGCCAATGCCACCTGGCAACGCCACGAACGCATCAGCCAGTTGCGCCATTCGCTGTTTCCGCTCGTGCATCGTCTTCACCGCGATCAACTCTGTCAGCCCGTGATGCGCCCGCTCCTCCGCGATCATGGAGTCAGGGATGACGCCAATGACCTTGCCGCCTGCCACCAGCGCCGCGTCCGCCATTGTGCCCATCAGCCCGACGCCGCCCCCGCCATAGACGACGGTCAGCCCGCGCCGCGCGCACGCCGCGCCGAAGGACTCGGCCAAAGCCGCATAGCCGGGCGAATTGCCGAACGATGAACCGCAATAGACGCAGACTCGTTTCATGGCGCGAACCACAGGTAGTTTGGCCAACGTTTTAGAAATACCCGCCCTTCTTTGTGATCTGGTGGATGCTTTGACCTTCGGCGACCCAGCCGAAGATCTTCTTCTCGTTGGCGCGAATCTCCTCGGCGCGAACCAGCACGTCGTAGGCGATGTCACGCGGAACGCAGACGACGCCGTCGCAATCGGCGAAAATCACGTCGCCGGGCTTGATCACCACGTCGCCGATCCTGATCGGCACCTGGTAGTGCGTGATGAGGCAGCGGCCGAGTGAGCCGTTCGGGATGCGGTGCTTGTAATAAACCGGGAACGGCTTCTCCAGGACTTGCTTCGTGTCGCGAATGCCGCCGTCAATGCACGCCGCCTTCACGCCCTTGCCGTAGGCGGTCGCGGTCATGACGCCGCCCCAGAGCGTGGCCTTCTCATCGTTGGAGGTGTCCCATACCACGAACGTGTCCTCGCCCATCTCGTCGAGCATCTGCGTGCGGAACGTCATCTCGCCGGTGATCTTCACATTCGGCGCGCTCTTGACGGTGAACGCGATGCCGGCCACGACATCGCTGTCACGCAATGGACGCAGGTGGCCCGGCAATGCCTGGTCGAGCAGGCAGAACTCGCGCAGCACGTCGCTGATCGCTCCCGTGTAAAGCTGCTCATATCGTTTGAGCAGTTCCTTGACGGGGACGGGGAACGTTTTGCTGGAGATGCCCTCGCGCTGGGCAATCAGCTTCTCCAGTTTCATCATCTTGGCTTCTTTTTGCAGCAGGTTTTCTTTCTTCATAATTATATCAGGATACGGTTTACAGTTAGTTGAGTGGACGGATCTCGATCGCCTCAAAGACAACCTCGGCGTTTTGCGCAAACAGGAACAAACCCGCGTCATGACTCGCTCCGATACGAGTGACGAGAGTCCGGCGTCCATCCACGCACAGGTCGGCAATATCGCCCTTCACAATCAGTTCGAAGACAAACGGTTGATCAAGGCCGGTCACATCGTAGATGGAGGTTTGTTCGCTCTCATCGGACGAACTGGTGTCGGCAGCGCGCAGGCCGGCTTTTTCGCGGCGTGGCTCGAAGCGCAGTTCTGTGCCGCCCCGCATCTTGTCGGCGGCGCGAAGGCGCAGACCGAAATAGGAGGCATTGGCCACCGGCCGCACTCGCGCGCGAAGCAGGAAATCGCGCGGCACGTTGCCGAGTGAGGCAGCCTCCAGACCTTGCGGGGCGCTGAGCTTGACCGTACGCGCAGCGGAGGACGGACCAGCGGCCGGAATCATCTCCGCAGGCCATTTCGTGCCGAGCGTGCCGTCGGCGTGCTGGATGATCTCGCGGAACACCACTTCGCCACCGTAACCGCCGGCGGGCAAAAAAGCCGCCCCGAGCCTGCGGTCGCCGGTGAACGCCGCCGTTTTCATCACGCGCGCCTGCGGACCGTCAAAGACGTCCATTTTCGGCCGCAACCACGGCCCGAGCGGCTGCCGCGACATGCGATAGCGCGCGACGCCGTGGTTGCTGAAGACGAGATAATACCAGCCGTGCCACTCGAAATAGTCCGGGCACTCCGGCTGGTCGGGATAACCCGGCACGATGAACGGCTCGCGCTGTTCCCATTGCTTGAGGTCGCGCGAGACGAGCTGCGCGAGACAGCCGCCGCGGCCGGCCAGCGGCGGATTGGCCAGTTCGGTCGTCACCAGCATGTGAAACAGCTTCGTCGTCTCGTCGCGAAACAAGACCGGATCACGGCCCGGCCCCGGCGCATAAGGCGCCTTCAGCGTCGCGAGCGGCGGGTTCTTGGTGAAATGGACGCCGTCTGCGCTCGTTGCCGCGCACAACTGCGCGGGCGAGCCGTCGCTCATCCGCACTGCGTAGAACGCGTGGTAAGTGCCGTCGCGGAAAAACGTCGAACCGGTGCAGATGGACCCCTCCATCTCCTGTGTGATCGCCACGGCCATCGGGTGATGTTCCCAACGAACGAGGTCGGGCGTCGAAACGTGCGCCCATTGATGCGCACCGAGCCGCCACTTGCTTTGGTGATGGCGGCGGTCGAAGAGGTAGAACAGGTGAAACCGTCCCTCGTGAAAGAACGGCATGCAGTCGCCGACATTCACGTTGAAGCCGCGCGGGCGCCAATACTGGCCGACCGGCCGCTGCGGGCCGAGCATGTGCAGTTCGCGAGCCAACAAATCTGTGCGCCCACCAGAAAGTGTAAGAACCTCGTCATCGCTGAGCACGCGATTCCACAACGCAACATGTTCCACCGCCGGGCCGATCTTCATTGGGCCATCCGCCGGCAGCAGCGCGCCGAGCGGCCATTCCTCATCCACCAGCACACCGTCCGCGAACAAGTCCAGCTTGTGTCCAGCGTAGCGCAATACGATGACATGGCTGGTCTCAGTGCCCAACGCCTCACGCGGCATCGCGAGTTGCAGCGCACGGTCCCTCGCATCCGTCGCCAATTCGGCCAGCAACGACTGCTTCCCGGCAGACTGGCCGCAGTAGAGCCGCACAGCCGCCCGCCCGCCGCGTCCTTTCCAACCCAGCAACTCACCAACCTTCGGGATATCCGACGTTCGCAAACGCACGCATAGCGTCATGGCTTTTCCAGCAACAGCCGGTGCTCTCGTCGGCGCAGCCTCACCCGCCCGCCACTCGGCGACTGCATCGCGCGTCAGCGAGGCTGTATCAGCGGCGGCAACATGCGCCAGAAACAGCATCGAGAATCCGAAACGAAAGATGGTCATCGTCATGCTTGAACACCCTCAACTAACCCCGACGCTTTTCCGCAACACCGCCATCGTCTCGCGCTGGCGCTGCTGAACGAAAGCGCGGGCTTTGGCAATCTTCGCTTTCGCGCCAGCGGGATCTTTGGCAAACGCCAACACCGTCGGGACAACCCGCTTGATGTCGTCTTCGTTGTCAAAGTCGAACAGCCAGTCGCCGAGGCCGATGTCACGCCACATGATCCCTTTGCTCGTCTGCTCGGCGAAACGGCAGACGATGGCCGGGATGCCATTGCCCACCGCCATGATCGGGCTGTGCATCTCCGAGCCAAAGATGCCGGCGGAACGGACGTAGGTGCTGATGGCTTCGTCGGTGAGCCAGTATTTTTCGCGCCAGACGACCCGCGCCTTCACGTCGGCCGGCAACGGGTCGTAAAGCATCTCCTTTCCTACCTCCATCTGGGTTGCATCCTCGGGGCAAAGCAGCACCTTCAGGGGTGTCTGACGCACGACAGCGATAACGGCCTCGCGCAACGGCGCGTGGTCGTGTCCCTTCATCTCCTGGTTGCGCGCGTGTTTTTTCTCGTCGAAGGCGAAGCCCTTCTTGACCTTCCAGTAAGGTGTGAATCGGAAACGCGAGAGGCAGCAGAGGAACTTGCCTTCCTCCAGTCCATGGGCTTTCAGGAACGCCTCCGCCGGCGCGTCGTTGCGCAGGTCCACAGCGAACGCGCCGTCGGGCCCGAACTCCATCACCGGGCAGCGGACGCCCTTCTCCTTTGCGAACCCGAGCGAGACCGAATCGCGGAAGAACACAAACTTCGCTTCATTCAGCAACTCTTCGGTGACGCTGTTGACAGAACCGAGCGTGATGCCGTAGATGCCGTAGGGCTTGCCAGTCTCCTTACGCCACTTCGCAACATCCTTTGCCGCCACGAATCCCGGCCCGGAACCGTGCAGCAGGAAGTCGCACTCGGCGAACGCGGCCTTGATCGCATCCGGTCCCTCGACAATCGGCACCTTCGGGAACCGCTTGCGCAGCATCGCGTCCACACCGTTGTCCACGCGCATCGGCCAGAGCCGCACTTCAGCCTCGGGAAGGTATTTCTCCAGCAACGCCAGCACGCCCGGCGTGTGGCCAATGTCGCCAATGTTGACGGTCTGCCAGGATGAGCGCAGCACGATGCGGGGTGGACGTTTATCCGCGGCGCGCAACAACGGCGCAAGCGCGGCAGCAAGCGTGGCCTGAACAAAGGTTCGTCGGTTCATGTCTTGTTTCCTTCCAAAGTTGTCAATTCATCGAATACTGCATGATATTAGGCCGTGCTGGCAACGCCAGCCAAGGCGCCCGGTCGCGGTCCCACCACAGTGAACGCGTCGGACGGCTGTCATGGCCTCGTCTTCTCCAGCAAAATCGAGCAACCGCTGAAGAGGATAAACCTCTTGCGCCAGCCATCGGGTGTCTTGTCGGTCGCCGGTTCCGCTACCACGGGCGTCCCGTCCTGCGCAAGATAGATGCAACGAAAATCGTCGGGCAGTTTCGACTCCAACGTAAAATCCAGCGTGGTGCGATTCTCCTCACGCGAATCAGTGACGTAGACCGTGTCCCCAGCATCGAAGATCAGCACATTGGGATCGCTTGCGGTGAAACGGCGCGGATAGGCATGGTCCAACGCTGCCAGAAGAGTGCCATCCTTGACTTCGGCGGGGCTGATGAAACGCGGCTGCGGGGCTTCTTCAGGCCAGCCGGACTTTTCCGGAACCACCGGCACGACAAAGTGCCGACCCTCGTTGGGAACGATGTCCAGCCCGCCGTCGGCAATGCCAAACACGGTCTTCCACAAACGATTGGGAACGGCTGGTGACACATAGGAGTGTTCGTAGCCAGCGCCTGCAACCTCAGGGTCCGTGGCAGGATTGATCGCCGCCATTTTCACCAACCGCGCCACTTGGTCACGCGTTCGACAGATCTGGCGTTGAAGAATCAACCGCGCTGTTTTTTCACGCACGGTCCGCAGACTGCCGCCGCCGTCAAATGGACTGAACGCCACCAACCGTTCTGTGGCGAAGAATCTCGCGCCCGACAGTGCCGCCAGGATCATCGTATCCTTCACCAGACACGGAGGCGTTGACATGATTGCCGGACCGAAGGTGTTGCCGGATGCCTGCGTCGGATTGTTGCCAAGATAGACGGAAGGCCAGAACTTCGCCCGATGGCTGCCACGGGCGACGGAATACTGGTTGGGCCAATACCAACCGTCGAACTGGAAACCCCAGTTTTTCACGGCGCCGCTGAGCCAAAGGCCAACGCAATCGGCCCAGTTCAGCATGTTGTCGTATGGCTCGACGGTCTTCCACGTCGGCACGATCACCTCGCTGTGATCGCGCAGGAAAGCCAGCCACTGAGGGTCCGCCATCAGGTGGTTCCACAACGTCGCGCCACGGTGAAGATAAAGCGCCCACACGATCTTCCTCCCTTGACGCTTCGCCAACGCCGCAAAACCGCGCAAATGCTCCTGGTCCACATCCACGAACCTCGAGCCGCCCAGTTCCGCAAATAGCAGCGCCTTCACACACTGGTAGCGTTTGAGCAATCCCTCGACAGTCTCAAAGCTCGGCACCGCTTCGCGCAACTTGGCATAACGCCGGACCATGAGCATCGTGGGAATGCGATGCTGCTCGCAGTAGTCGAGCGATGCCAGCAACGCCGCATGCTTCTTTCCGTATTCGGGATCGCGTTGAGGCGGGATCTTTTCGGTCCGGTCGGTCGAGTAACTCTTGACCTGATAGATCCACTCCGGCGCCACGTAAAGCGTCAGCCAGGCATGGGCCTTCAGGTCATCCGGTACCGCCCGCCAGCGGAACTCTGCGTCCCAACAACGGTAGCCCTGCTCTTCAAACCAGCCGTCGTCGAAAATGAAGACCGGTGTCTCCTTTGGCGTGCTCGCGTCCACTACAGAACTCATCCCAACAACGAACAAGCACAGCCATCTGGCGAACCCATGTGTGATGCTGCAAGTCATAGGCATCTTCCAAATCACCGGTGATAGACCTCCACCCGGTCCAATTCGGCCGGACCGTTCCAGAGCACCTTCAATTGGCGGTTGCCAGCGGGAACGACGCACTCGTATTCGACCATCGTGCGTTGCTGTTTGCCTGCTGCGCCGCCCGGAGGACGGGGCAGCCGGCGCTCGCTCCGCTTCGGCTGGAGCGAGACAAACGTTTTGCCATCGGCGGATACTTGCAGCGTCAAGTCAACAATCTCCTTTGCGAAGAAGGCGACAACCTTCACCGATTCGATTGACCCGGGCACCTGGTAGCTGAGCCAGTCATTGGCGTTGCCCTTGGCGCGGAAAAGATATTCGGCATAGAGAGCGTTGTAATCATTGTTCAGCGTCAAGCCATCGGACTTCGCCTGAACGCGCGAGAAATCCTGCAACTCGTCCGCGAAACAAACGCGCCTGACCTTCACCGGGCCGACGACGTTCGACGGCTTGGATGCGCCGGAAGCGTTGCGGGCCGTGACGCGATAGAACCACGTCTGGCCTGCGCGGACGGTCGTGTCGCTGTAGAGCGGACGATAAGCCACATCTCCGTCGCAGACGTTGGCAGCGATGGTTTTCCACGGGCCGCTCGCCTTCGGCGCGCGCGCGATGTCGTAGCCAGTCGCGCCAGCCGAACCGCGCCACGAAAGAAACGGCACGTCGCCGATGGGCAGCAGTTCCGGCGCGTCGGGTGCGGGCATGGGCGGCACGGGCTTACCTTCGATCCGAAACGCCGCCTCGCGCATCGCGGTCATGATGCCAATCTCGCGCTGGGCGTCGGCGTTGGGGAAGCCGGGCCAGTGATACGACCACACGGCCGGATAGGTCATGATCTGGTGCCAATAGAAGCCGCCGTCGTTATGATGAAAATACATACTCCAGAGCAGCGCGCCAGCGATGCCCGGCTCAGACTGCACGTAATCGAGAAACTCGCGCAGCTTGTCCACCACGTTGGCATGCGTGAACATCTTGCCATCAATGTAGGGGCCAAACTCGCCAATGAACATCGGCCGCGCGCCGTTGAGCCTGGTCATTTCGGCGCGCATCGCGCCGGGCCAGCCGTCCTCCACACCGCGGTAGTTGCCGTAGAGATGGCGTGTGACGATATCGATGTTCGGGTCCACCAGCAGTGGCTGGCCGGGCCGGTGGCGCGTCTCGGCCACGAGATGATTCTTGTCGAGGCTCTTGATGAACGCTGCCATCTCCGATAGCCACGCGTCGGGCGCGCTGTGCATCTCGTTCCCGAATTGCCACGCGAACACCGCCTTGTCGTCGCGGTAGGCCACGCCGGTGATCGTGTTGATGCGCGTGAGCACATAGCGAACGGTGGCCTTGTAGTCCTCCTTGATCTGCGGATCAGTGTAGAACTCGGCGCGTTTCTTGCCGCGATGCGCCGCATAGGTGCCGATGCCGCCGAGGTAATCGCCGTACTCCGCCGTGAGATCGAGCATCACGCGCACGCCATACCGGTTGGCCAGCGCCAATAGGTTGTCCACGACCTTGAACGCCTCCTCGTTGAACTTGCCCGGGCCAAGCACGTAGTGCCACTGCTTCGCCTCCTCATCCGGCTTGCGGATGGGCAGGTTCCATGTCCGCACGACACGACCGTTCATCTGGTCGAGCGTCTTGAACGCATCCTCCTGTTCCCACGGCGTGGCCAGATGGAGCCGCTCCGGCAGGTAAAGCGTCCAATCGTAAGGCAGCACCAGTCCCGGCATGTTCGCCCCGATGAACCGAAACTCCTTTTCGCCATCGTAGAGCTTGTTGCCCTGGCGGGTGATGAAGTGCTGGAACCGGGTCGGCGCCGGACGAACGGCCGATTCCTGGGCGGGAGAGTCACCCACACCGGCAATGCTCAGCAGACCGAGGAAGAGGGCTGCAAGAAGCGTCGAGGCGCGATGGTTTGCATTCATGGGACGGGATTGCATGTTTTCTCCAGTCATTGGGTCAGTCATTTTCATTTGCCGGCCGACAACGCGTAATACGCGCATTCCGCGAAAAAGAACTCCGACATGTGGAGCTTCGAGTAGTCGTAATGGCAGATCGCGCGCTCAACGGCGTCACGTCCCGCGTCGTCTCCAGCGAGAGCGATGATCGCCGCGGCCGCAAGCGGGTTTCTCATGTAGCGGGCTTCGTAATATTTTCGAGTACCCAGTTTCGCCTTGTCGCCGGTTCGGGACAGCTTCTCGGCATCTGCCTGTGAAGTCTGAGCAAACCATGTGGAGTAGCCTTCCCTCCAGTTGGCATGACCGAACACTTTCGTATCGTTATTATCGAAGCCCTTGTATGCCTCAATGGCCGCGAGGGCGTTCCTGGCGTTGATGGCAAGGCCGGCACGGTACTGCACCCGGAGGGATTCATCGGTTTCCATCGCAACGAGTCTGGCCAGCGAACCTTGCGACCCGACGTAAATCCATTGCAGGTTCTCATCAATGCCCTTGATCGCCTCACGATCCGGACCGTAGCCCCCGGCACAAATCTGGACGCGTGTTTTGTCGCAGTTCTTGGGACGCCCGGCACACGCTTTGCGGTAGCGTTCGAGCCAGACGCTGTCTCGTGTCACGTCATACATGGCCCTGAGCATGTGCAGGTAACGGACGGCGTCGCGGAACAAATGGCCTTGGAAGCCACCCCGGAATTGGCCTTTGAAGGCGCCATCGCAGGGACATTTCCAAGAGGTGGTTTCAAGGAGGTCCGCAACCTCCACCATCTTTTTCACGATCTGCTTGCGTTCCTCGGCAGAGGGGATGCCGCTGATGAAATACGCATGGAGACCATAGAACCAGGGATGCGTTTGGTCGTCTGAGCCGAGGGGATAGTGGCACCTGCCGTCCGTGCCCATGCCCCGCGCGATGAAGCCGGGCACATCGGAGACAGAAGCGCATTTGAGAAGTCCCTGGGCCAGGCGCCGCGCATTGGTCTTGTCAGCAGGATCTCCGCCGCGGCGGGCGCGTTCGCAGGCCGCCGGGAGATACAAGCCTGTGAACATCGGCCCGTTCTCGATCGGGCTCCACCAGCCGATGGCATTTGGCCGCCCCAACCTGCAATCCTCGGGAGTCGGTATCTCGCCGATGTAATCGAGGATGATGCCGTGCCTGTCGATGCGATTGTTCCACAATTCCGCGTGAGCTTGCTCCACGGCATCGGGCAAGGTGCGTTGGGCAGCGAATATGCTTCCGCATGGCATCGCGACCAACGTCAACAGGATCACGCTGAGTCCAAATCGAGGCATAGGCATTAAATTCATGAGCAGGGATTTCATGCGTTCCAAAATTAAGCCAGTTCACACTCCCGACGACGACGAAAAGCCGCCGTCCACGGCCACAGTAATTCCAGTGACGAAAGCGGCTCGCTCGTCGTCCAGCAGCCAGCAGACTGCGCCGAGGAGATCCTGTGCTTCGCCGAAACGTTTCATCGGAGTGTGGGCCATCACGTTCTGGCCGCGCGCGGTGAGGCCGCCGTCCGCGGTCATCAGGATCTTGCGACTGCGCTCGTTGGCGAAGAAACCGGGCGCGACGGCATTCACGCGGATGCCTGCGGGTGCGAGATAGGCCGCCAGCCATTGGGTGAGGTTGACCACGCCTGCCTTGGACAGGGAATAAGCGAGGTTTTTCGAGAGCGGCCGGTAACTGTTCATCGAGGCGAAGTTTACGATCGCGCCCCTGCCCTGCTGCGCCATCTCCCGGCCGAACACCTGGCACGGGATGAGCGTGCCGATGGTGTTCAGCTTGATGACGTCGAGCATGCGCGCAGGATCGAGATTGAAGAACCCCCGCATATCCTCCGGCTTCTTGTCGCTGATCTCCGCGGGCTGAAACTCCGTGGTGGTCGTCACGGCGTCATTGCGGTTGCCCCCTGCGCCGTTCACCAGGAATGCGCACGGTCCAAGTTGCTGCGTGATGCTCTGGCGTGCGCTTTCGACTGCGGCCGCGTCGGTGACGTCCACGCTCAACGGCAAAGCCGTGCCGCCCGCAGCGCGAATGGCCGCGGCAACCGGCTCCAGTTTCGCCACAGTGCGGCCGAGCAAGGCGACTTTCGCGCCAAGTCGGGCGAGTTCGATGGCGACGGCGGAGCAGAGCGTCCCGCCCGCGCCGGTCACGACAGCAGTCTTGTTTTTGAACATGGTTTCGTTCATGCGTTCAGTTCTCCTGCTTGGTTCCAGTTTCACGAATCTGCTTGATGCGGCCGACGCAAAACACCAGCGTCAGGCACGCCAGCAATGGAAGGATGCCGATGGTCCAGAACACCAGCCCGTAACCGGCCTTGTCCACAATCTGACCAGCGATGTACGTGAACAGCGCGCCGCCAATGCTCGATCCCATGCCGGTAAAGCCAACCGCCGTGGCCAGAGTCTGCGCGGGAAAAATGTCGGCGTGCAAGGCGTAGATGTTCGCGCTCCACATACCGAA
>JBAZIR010000093.1:0-16805 GCA_041651735.1 Verrucomicrobiia bacterium
CGCGGTTGGCGGCGCAGTTTCACGGCCACCCGGATCGCAGGATGAAGGTGATTGGCATCACCGGCACGAATGGGAAAACGACGACCGCTTTCATGGTTCAGCACATCCTGAAGGAAGCCGGCATCAAGACCGGCCTCATCGGCACCGTCCGTTACGAGATCGGTGAGCGCGTCATCCCCGCGTCGCGCACGACGCCAGAGGCCGTCGAGTTGCACGAGATGATGGCACAAATGGTTCGGCAGAATTGCGGCGCGGTGGTGATGGAGGTCAGCAGTCATTCGCTCGATCAGAAGCGCGTGCTGGGCATTGATTTCGATGTGGTGGTATTCACCAACCTGACACAGGACCATCTCGACTACCACAAGACGATGGACAACTACTTCGATGCGAAGAGCATCCTCTTCAAATCGCTTTCCTCCAACGGCAAGATCGGCATGGCGGTCATCAACGTGGACGACCCGCGCGGCCGCGAATTGGTGGCGATGCCGTTGAAGGCCGCCAAGCTTACTTACGGCATCGAGAACGAAGCCATGGTTCGCGGCCGAATGCTGGCGGTGAACTGTGTCGGCCTGAAATTTGAAGTTGCCACCCCGAAGGGCGAAGACCGGATCTCGCTGCCCTTGTTTGGCCGGTACAACGTTGCCAACGCCCTCGGTGCGCTCGGCGCGTGCATGACACTGGGCGTGAAGCTGCCGACGATGGCGCGCGCGCTGAAGTCGCTGCCGGCGGTGCCGGGCCGGCTGGAGCGTGTGGATTGCGGCCAGCCGTTTCAGGTGTTTGTGGACTACGCGCACACCGACGACGCGCTGAAGAACATGCTCACGACACTGCGCGAGTCTACGACGAAACGGCTGCTGGTGTGCTTTGGTTGCGGCGGCAACCGCGATACGCGCAAACGCGAGCTCATGGGTCGCGTGGCGAGCCAACTGGCGGATTTCAGCGTGCTGACTTCCGACAATCCCCGCAAGGAGGAGCCGCGCGCGATCATCTCGCAGATCGAGGAGGGTTTTTCCGACGCCGGCAGCGCGGGCAAATACGAAGTGGTCGAGGATCGGCGCGAGGCGATCAGCCGAGTGCTGGCGATGGCCGAGGAGGGCGATATCGTGGTGATCGCCGGCAAGGGCCACGAAACCTACCAGGAATTTGCCGATACCGTGATTTCATTTGACGACCGCGAAGTCGCACGGGAGTATTTGACGCAATGTCTGAAAAACCGTCACTCGAATACGCCGCCCGCTCCTGCGGGGGGCAGCTAAAAGGCGCCATGGTTGAGACCCTCTTCCATGGCGTTTCGAGTGACTCGCGCCGGATTCGACCTGGCGAGATCTTCGTGGCGCTGCGGGGTGACCATTTTGACGGGCACGATCATCTCCAGCAAGCGGCTGAGCGCGGCGCGGTGGCGGCGATCGTGTCCGACGTAAACAAGGTGCCGCGCCCGTTTTCGCTGCCGGTGATCGAGGTCAACGACACGCTGCGGGCGCTGCAAGAGTTTGCGACCCACTACCGGCAGGCGATGCTTCTGCGCACCGTGGCGGTCACAGGTTCCAACGGCAAGACCAGCACGAAGGAGATGCTGGCCACGCTGCTCGCTGAGCGGTTCTCCACCCTCAAGACGGAAGGCAATCTCAACAACCACATCGGAGTGCCGTTGAGCCTGTTGCAAATCCGGCGGACTCACGAGGTCGGCGTCTTCGAGATGGGCATGAACCACCCCGGCGAACTTGCGCCGCTGGCGAAGATGGTCGCGCCTTCAGTGTCCATCATCACCAACGTTGGCCCGGCGCACCTCGAGGGCATGGGCGATGAAGAGGCCGTCGCGCGCGAGAAGGCCAGCGTCATTCTCGCCTTACCACCCGATGGCATTGCCGTCCTCAACGCTGACAATCGCTGGACGCCCTATCTGCGCCGTCGCGCGGTGTCGCGAATCGTTACGGCGGGTTTCGCGTCGGGCGCTGACGTGCGGGCGGAGAATGTCCGGCGTTTGGCGGACGACGTGGAGTTCGATTTGATTCTGCCGCCGCTGAACTCACCGAACTGGCCGCGCGCGATTTCGCCGCGCGGGCCGGTGGACGAAAGCCCGACGTCTGTTCGCGTGAAGCTTGCGGCGATCGGCGATCATTGGATTTCCAACGCGCTGTTGGCAGCCGCCGCCGCGCGGTTGTTCGGGCTGGCTACAAGCGAGATTGCCGCCGGCTTTGCGAAGATCAAGCTGCCAGCCATGCGCATGCAGTCCTGCGAGGTCGAAGGCGTTCGCTGGATCAATGACGCTTACAACGCAAATCCCGACTCGATGCACGCGGCGCTGCAAGGGCTGGCATCGCGGCCGTGCCGGGGCCGGCGTGTAGCTGTCCTGGGCGACATGCTGGAGTTGGGCGCGGAGAGTGAGCGTTGGCATCGGCAGCTTGGCGCTGAAGCAGCACGGCAGAAACTGGATCTTCTTATCACGGTGGGGCCGATGGCCGGATTCATTGCCGGAGAAGCGCGCGCCAGCGGAATGCAGACCGGCAACATCATGATTTGCGACACCACGACGCAGGCGGCGACGGCTCTGCGGGCGCACGTCCTGCCGGGTGACTGTGTGCTTGTGAAAGCTTCGCGCGGCATGAAACTGGAATCGCTGGTTCCCCAGGCGCGGCCTGCGGGCACGGAGTGAAATGTTTTACTTCCTGCATCATTTGACACACCTCAGCGACGGGCTGGGGTTGCTGAACGTTTTTCGCTACGTCAACTTCCGCGCCATGATGGCGGCGGTGACGGCGATGCTGATAAGCATCTGGCTCGGCCCGCGGGTGATCGCGTGGTTGCGGCAACGGCGCACCGGTGAGCATGTGGGCGGCGATGCGGACCTCGCGAAACTGGCCGAGCTGCGCAAAGGCAAGGGCGACACGCCTTCGAGCGGCGGCATTCTGATCGTGATTGCGCTGACCGTTTCGACGCTGCTTTGGGCCAATCCCTCCGTAAGGTTTATATGGCTGACGTTGTTCTGCCTGCTCTGGCTGGCCGCGCTCGGCTGGCTGGACGATTCCATGAAGGCGCGCAAAAAGGTGCGGCAGGGTCTCGGCGGCTGGCAGAAGCTCACCGGGCAAATCGCACTGGGTTTGATCGTGGGCGCGTGGCTTTGGCTGGACCCGGACACCTCGCGGCAGGTGCGTGAACTGTGGCTGCCGTTTTGGAAGGAACCGGTGATCGGAGACATCGGGCTCTGGGCGATCGTGTGGATCGAACTCATCATCATCGCCAGCTCCAACGCGGTGAACCTGACCGACGGGATGGACGGGCTGGCAATCGGCTGCACCATCAGCGCCGCGGCGGCGCTCGGCATCCTGGCTTACGTGGCGGACCAGCCGAAGCTCGCGGCGTATCTGCATATTCCGCAGTTGAAGAACGCGGGCGAGCTGACGGTGTTTTGCTCGGCGCTGTTCGGCGCGGGCATCGGTTTCCTCTGGTTCAATTGTCACCCGGCGCAGGTGTTCATGGGCGATACCGGCTCGCTGGCTATCGGCGGCGTGCTTGGCGTCGTCGCCGTGGTGATTCAACAGCCGTTTACGCTGATCATCATCGGTGGCATCTTCGTGGTCGAGGCGCTGAGCGTCATCATCCAAGTCAGCTGCTTCAAATGGAGCCGGCACCGCTATGGCGAAGGCCGGCGGGTGTTTTTGATGACGCCGCTGCATCATCATTTCCAACTGAAAGGCTGGAGCGAGACCCAGGTGGTCGTGCGGTTCTGGATCCTGGCGCTGTTGTTTGCGCTGATTGGGCTTGGGACGCTTAAATTGCGATGAATCTGGACGTGCAAAACAAAACGGTGTTGGTGCTGGGTTTGGGTCGCAGCGGCGTGGCGGCAGCGCGGTTGCTGGCCGAGCGCGGCGCGCGAGTTATCGGTGTTGACAATGCCGAGAACGAAGCCCTACAAACTGCGGCCAAGACGTTGCGGGCGCAGGGCGTGGAGACACGGCTTGGCGTCGGGCAACTGGCGTCGGTGGCCGCGGAACTGGCGGTGCTTAGCCCCGGTTTCTCGTCGAAGAACGAGTTGCTTCGCGCCGTGGAAAGCGCCGGCGTGCCGGTGATCAGCGAACTGGAGCTTGGGTTTCGCTTCTGTTCCTGCCCGGTCGCTGCCATCACAGGCACCAACGGCAAGACGACGACGACCGAGTTGTGTGCGGCTGTGTTGCGAGCCGGCGGAATGGTTGCCCCCGCGGCTGGAAACATCGGCCGCGCGTTTTGTGACCTGTTGCGTCGTGGCGATGCGAAGGGAGCAAACGTGGAACGGCTCGACGCGGTGGTGTTGGAAGTCAGTTCTTTTCAATTGGAACGGATCGAACAGTTTCGGCCACGGGTCAGTGTGATGTTGAACGTGACGCCCGATCATCTGGACCGTTACGTTTCGATGCGCGATTACGCGGCGGCGAAGGAGCGGGTGTTCATGAACCAGCAGCCGGACGACCTTGCGGTCGTGAACGCTGATTGTCTGGGTGACTTCGCCTCGTTGCAACGGCCGGGCGCGCCACGGCGGCTGGTGTTTAGTGCGCGCGGACGGCGCGAGGGTTGCGCGCTGTGGCTGGAAGGCACAAAGATTTTCGGCGCGCAAGCCGGCGAGTTGCTCGACATGGCGGCCACGCATTTGCGCGGCCCGCATAACGCCGAGAACATCATGTCGGCGCTGGCGGTCGGCGAGGCGTTCCATGTGCCGCTGGACGTGGCGCGGCAGGCGATTGCGGCTTATCGGCCGCTGCCGCACCGGTGTGAGTTTGTCGCGGAGATTGACGGCGTCAGTTACGTCAACGATTCCAAGGCGACCAATACCGACGCGGTGGAAAAGGCGCTGGCCGGTTTTGACCGGCCCGTGGTGCTGATTGCCGGCGGCAAAGACAAAGGCTTTGATTTTGCAGCGTTGAATGAGATGTTGCGGCGGAAAGTGAAGCTGGCTGTATTGATCGGCGAGACGCGCGAGAAGCTTGCGTCAAGTTGGTCGCCGGCAGTGCATTGCGCCAGGGCCGACACGCTGAAAGCGGCGGTGCAGTTGGCGCGGCAGAACGCGCAACGTGGTGATGTTGTTCTTTTGTCGCCAGCGTGCTCAAGCTTTGATATGTTTCAGAGCTATGAAGACCGAGGAAACCAGTTTAAGCAGATCGTCCGGACACTCGCGTCCGGCCAAGAAATTTCGCGAGCCAAACATTAACTCAAACCAGTAGGAAGCAGTGCGGAAAGGACCGGAGGAAAAGTAAACATGAACTCGAAGATGTCAAAAATCATACTGATTGCCGGGATGCACATCGCGGTGATCGGAGGACTGTTGTTGTTCGAAAGCTGCAAGCCGACGCGCAGGACGCAGACGCCTGTGGTCGCGCCTCCTCCGGGAGCTCCCACTGCCGCAGTCGTGCCGACGGAAGTGCCGCCGCCACCGCCTATGCCGGTGACCCCGATTGCGACTGCGCCTGCGATCGAAACGAAACCGATCATGGCGCCCGTGGTCAAGGCCACCTCGAACTACGTGGTCGCCAAGGGTGATACGCTCTCTGGCATCGCCCACAAGAACGGCACCACGGTGACCGCATTGAAGCAGGCCAATAACCTCAGCAGCGACACCATTCGCGTCGGCCAGAAGCTGGCGATTCCGTCGCCGCAGGAAAGCGGACAGAAGGTGGCCGCTGCGCCGCACAAGACGGTTCACAAGAAGAAGGCTGCGCCGAAGAAGGCGAGCGCCGAAGCAGCTGCCGCTGCCGCCGGTGGCCAATATGTTGTTGAGAAGGGCGATTCTCCCGTGACCATCGCCAAGAAACTCGGCATCAAGACCCAGGAACTGATCGACGCCAATCCAGGCCTCGATCCGAAGAAACTCCAGATTGGCCAGAAGCTGAACGTGCCAGGCGCTGCTGCGGCTGCTGCTCCTGCCGGTGGCATTCCTGCAGGCATACCGGGTGCCGCGCCCGTGCCCGCTCCGACGGTTCCGTCGCCGTCTTTGCCGGAGCCTCCTCCGGCCGCGCCGTCCATTCCCGCGCCGCCGCCTTCGGCGCCAAGCACTCCGGCTCCGTCGCAGATGTAAACTGACAACACGACGAGTTCATGAAATCGCGGGAGACTTCCCCAGACCAGATCGGCGGCTGGGGAGGTCTCCCGGCAACAGTGAAACCCAAACTAGGTGAAGAAAAGTTTTGCGGCGATTCTAGTTAGCGTTTTGTTCTTGCTGGGCCTCGGGCTGGTGATGCTCTACAGCGCCAGTTACCCGTATGCCCAAAAAGCCTCTCTTTGTCAGGGCGATCTCTACTGGTTCGTCAAACGTCAGATCATTTGGGGTGTGATCGGCCTCGTCGGATTGTTGATTGCCACCAAGCTCGACTACAATCTTTGGGTCAAGGTCGCGTGGGTGTTTTGGATCACCGCGTTCATCATGCTGGTGCTTGTGCTGGTCCCGGGTTTCGGCATGAAAATCAACGGCGCTCGCCGCTGGTTGAAACCAGGCTTCCAACCGTCGGAGCTCGGCAAAGTTGCGGTCATCTTCACGCTGGCTTGGTGCCTCGACCGCTGGCGCGTGTCCATCCAGAATATCCGCTTCCGGGATTGTATCCGGTTCAAACAGAAGTTTTCTGATCTTGCCAAGGGCTTCTTCCTGCCGATGGGTGTGACGGGGATGATCGTGTTGCCGATCATGTGTGAGACCGACGTGGGCACCAGTGTGCTGATCGGCGTGGTCGGTCTCTGCATGATGTTACTGGGTGGTGTCCGCTGGTGGTTGGTGTTGCCGAGCTATGGCGTGGCCGGCCTGGTGGTATTCGAATACTTGTGCCATGACCCGGTGCGTTGGAAACGGATCACCGACATTGGCATGGACATTCAGCAGATGCAGGCCAAGGCAGCCTTCGCGCTCGGCGGCATCAAAGGCGTGGGCCTCGGCCTCAGCCGCGTCAAGGAACACTATTTGCCGCTGGCCTTCAGCGATTTCATTGCGCCGATCATCGGCGAGGAACTGGGGCTGGGTTGGATGATCGCGATGCTGCTGGCGTTCATGATATTGATTGCGGCAGGCGTTTACGCCAGTTCCCGCGCGCGTGAGCATGCCGGCTATTTGATGGGCATGGGTCTGATCACGCTTATCGGGCTTCAGGCCCTGATCAATCTCGCGGTGGTCACGAGCTGCATGCCGAACAAAGGCATGCCGTTGCCCTTTATCAGTTACGGCGGCACCGACTTGTGCGTGCTGCTGGTTTGCGTCGGCGTGCTCTTGAGCATCGCCCGTCACGCGGACACTTCCGAGCCGGCGTCGTCGCCGGCGCGGCGCGCGACGAATCCGTTCAAAGCCAGGACGCTGCAAGGATGAACGTAGCTATTGCCTGTGGCGGTTCAGGCGGACACCTCTTTCCAGGAGTGGCCGTCGCGGAAACGCTCCGTCTTCGCGGTCATCGCGTGATGCTTCTGGTTTCCGGCAAGGAAATTGATCGTCAGGCAGCCGCGACCACGACCGGTTTCGATGTGCGCACGATTCCCGCCATCGCGATGCCGCCGCTGTTTTCCTGGAGGCTGTTGACGTTTGCGGTGCGATTTCTGCAGTCTGTCCGCCAGAGTTCGCAGCTGTTCGACGAGTTTAAACCCGCCGTCGTCCTCGGCACGGGTGGTTTCACCTCCGTGCCGGCGGCGCTGGCGGCATGGCAGCGTCACGTGCCGTTCGTCACCCACGAGTCCAACGCCATCCCCGGTCGCGCCACTCGGCTGCTCGCGCGCTTTGCCACCGCGGTGGCCGTCGGCATGGGAGAATGCATGGCGCGTTTCCCCGGACGCCGCGTCGTCAACACCGGCACGCCGGTCCGCGGCACGTTGCGCAAATTGCCCGCGAGCGAGGCGCGCTGGCAGTTGGGTCTCGAAGAGCAGCGCCGCACCGTGCTCATAGCAGGCGGCAGTCAGGGCGCGCGCGGCCTCAACAGTCTCGTCATGGAGGCGCTGCCGGGCCTGCGCCACCTTGGCCGCCGGATTCAGTTCATCCATCTCACTGGCGAGGCCGACTTTGAGCGCGTGCGCGCCGCCTATGAAACCAACGGCCTGAAGGCGGTGGTGCGGCCGTTCCTCAGGGAAATGGAGCTGGCCTACAGCGCGGCGGTGCTGGCCGTCTCGCGCTCCGGCGCGGCGGCGCTGTCGGAACTGGCGTGGTTCGGCGTGCCGTCCGTGCTCGTGCCATTTCCGGCGGCGGCAGACAACCATCAATTTTTCAATGCCGATTCCACTGCCCAACACGGCGGCGCGCGTGTGATGACCGAGACCGCGACGACCGGCGCGATGCTGGCTGCGACGATAGAGGAATTGCTGCACGGCGTCGAGCGGCGAACGATGGCGGAAAAAATGGCGGAGTTGCGCCGGCCTGATGCGTCGGCGGCGCTGGCGTCGTTGCTGGCCGAGGTGGGCGGCATTACCGAACCGGTGGTGGTGCCACGCGAGCTGCAAAAGAACGAAATCATCCGGTTGCTGGGCAAGCGCGCCTGCGCGGTGCATCTCGTTGGTGTGGCCGGCTGCGGCATGAGCGGCATAGCGCGGCTGCTGCTGGCGCGCGGCCATCGCGTGAGTGGATCCGACATCGGTGGCGCGGCTGAACTGGAGGCATTGCGTGGACGAGGCGCGACGGTGTTTGCGGAACACGCCGAGAACATCGGCCAGCCTGACCTCGTTGTCTATTCAAACGCCATTGCCAGGGACAATCAGGAGATCCGCGCCGCCGAGGCTGCGGGTATTCCGATTGTCCGCAGGGCGCGGATGCTGGCGTCGGTGATGCAGAACCCGTTTTTGATGGGCAAACAGGCGCCAGCATCGGTTTGCGTCGCGGGCATTCACGGCAAGACCACCACCAGCGCGATGATCGCGCACGTCTTGAAAACCGGCGGCCGCGACCCGTCGTTCTGCATCGGTGGCTACATCGGTTCGCTCGGAGGCAACGCGGGCGAGGGCGCTGGCGAGTTCTTTGTCTCCGAGTGCGATGAAAGTGACGGCACGTTGGTGGAATACGCCCCAACGCACAGCGTCGTGATGAATATTGAGGAGGAGCACCTCGACTATTACCGCGACCTCCAGGCGATTCTCGATACCTTCGCACAGTTCGTCGAGAACACCCGCGACCGCGTCTTCTTCTGCGCCGACGACGCCAACGCCGCGCGGCTTTGCGCCAGCCATCCACGCGCCGTCTCGTTCGGCTTTGCGGCCGACGCAACCTATCACGCCACGGCTGTGCGGCAGGATGCTGGCGGCACGCACTTTGTTGTCAAACGCGCAGGCCATGCGCTTGGCGGGATTTTTCTCACCGTGCCTGGCCGTCACAATGTCTCGAATGCAACCGCCGCGGTCGCCGTCGGGATGACGCTCGGTTTGACGTTCGAACAGGTTGCCGCGGCGCTGGCCACATTCCGCGGCGCGGATCGGCGGCTGGAGGTGAAATTCGAGGATAAGGACTACGTCGTCGTGGATGATTACGCGCATCATCCCACCGAGCTGCGCGCGACGTTGGAAGCGTTGCGCTCGCTGGGGCGGCGACGCGTCATCGTGGCGTTCCAGCCGCACCGCTACACGCGCACGAAGTTCCTCGGCGAGCAATTTGGCAAGGCATTTGAGGGCGCGGACAAGCTGATATTGACGGATGTTTATGCCGCGAGCGAGTCGGCGATCGAAGGTGTCAGCGGCCGGACGATTTTCGAGGCAGTGAAGACGAGCGGGCATCACGACGTGGAGTTCGAACCGGAACTGTCGCGCGTGGCGGACCGGTTGCTCGCGGCGGCGCGGCCCGGCGACATCATTGCTGTCCTCGGCGCGGGCGACATTTACAAGGTGGCCGAGGAGGTCGCACGGCGCGTGCGCGCGGGCCAGGTGGGCGCAAGAGCGAACACGGTGATGAAAAACGAGGACGACATTTACGCGGAACTTCGCGCGCTGCTCAGTCTGGAAACGGTCCTGTTGCGAAATGAGCCGATGGCGAAGAAGACAACGTTTCAGATCGGTGGCAAAGCCCAGTTCTGGTGCGAGCCGGCGACTGAAGGCGATCTCGGCAAAGTGCTCGGCTATTGCGCTGCGCATCGGTTGCCGTTCTTTCTGATCGGCCGCGGTTCGAATTTGCTGGTGCGCGACAACGGCATCAAGGGCGTCGTGATCCGCCTCTCACACGCGGCGATGAGCCGTGTGGAGGCACGCGGTGAGCGAATCGTGGCCGGCGCGGGCGCGAAGGTGCGCGATGTTGTCATGACCGCCAAGCGCGCGAACCTCGCCGGCCTGGAGTTCCTCGAGGGCATTCCCGGCTCCGTCGGCGGCGCGTTGCGGATGAACGCGGGCGCGATGGGGCAGTGGACGTTCGAGGCGGCGGAGAGCGTCCGGTTTATGGATCACGCCGGCAACATCTATGAGAAACCGGCGGGCGAGATTCACTACGAGTATCGCGGCTGCCCGCTGTTCCGCGACCATATCGCGCTGTCAGCGGTGTTCAAAGGCACGCCCGCTGCGCCAGAAGTGATCGAGAACCGGCTGAAGAGCTTCCAGCAGAAACGCTGGAGCACGCAACCGCGCGAATCGTCGGCGGGCTGCGTCTTCAAGAATCCAAAGGGAATTCCCGCCGGCAAACTGATTGACGAGCTGGGCCTGAAGGGCAAGACCATGGGCAAGGCACGCGTCAGTGAGGTGCATGGCAATTTTATCGTCAACGATGGCGGCGCGACGGCCGCCGATGTGTTGCAACTGATTGAGTTCATCAAGAAACGCGCCCGGGAAGAACGAGGCATCGAGTTGGAGACCGAGGTGATGATCCTCGGCGAGTAAGGCGGCGCGATCATACAGGACGACTGACTGTGAAGACGAGAAACGAAAAGGTGGCGGTGTTGATGGGCGGGCCGAGCGCGGAGCGTGAGGTGTCGCTGCGCTCGGGCGCGGCGAGTTCGGCGGCGTTGCGACGCGCGGGTTGGCGCGTGTGTGATGTGGACGTGCGCGGGCCGGACTTTGCGCTGGACGCGGACACCGCGGTGGCGTTTCTGGCGTTGCACGGCACGTTTGGCGAGGACGGCACGCTCCAGCGACTGCTGGAGGAGCGCGGTGTCGCCTACACGGGCTGCGGCGTGGAGGCCAGCCGCGATTGCTTCGACAAGGAATGCTCCAAGAGGATCTTCGAAGCCGCAGGGGTGCCATCGGCGCGCTACGAAATGCTGACCGCGAACGGGCCGCGCCGTGTGACGCTGCCGCTGCCGGTTGTGGTGAAGCCGACGTGCCAGGGATCGAGCGTTGGCGTGACGATCGTGCGTGACGCCGCCCGGTTGGATGCGGCACTGGCGGAGGCGTTCCGATTCGGCGATCACGTCGTGGTTGAGGAGTTTGTGGACGGCCGCGAGATGACGGTGGGTGTTCTGGGCGAGACGCCGTTGCCGGTGGTGGAGGTGCGGCCGAAGAGCGGCGTCTATGATTACGAGAGCAAATACACCCATGGCGCGACGGAATACGAAGTGCCGGCGCGATTGTCCGACGCAACGACGCGCGCGTTACAGACGGTGGCGCTGGCGGCGTTTCGCGCGGCGGGCTGTCGCGATTACGCGCGGGTGGATTTTCTGGTGAGCCGGCGCGACGAGCGTCCGTATGTGTTGGAGATCAACACACTGCCGGGCATGACGGAGACGAGTCTGTTGCCCAAGGCGGCAGCGGCTGTTGGAATCGGTTTTGAGGAATTGTGTTCACGAATGGTGATGATGGCTCTGGAAAGACGGGTGCGACATGTTTGATGGACTGTTCAGGAATCCACGGGAGAACCGGCGCAAGCGGCGCGACCCTTACACACTCAATGTGAAGGTGCGGGCACCGCACCGCACAGAGGCGCAGGTTGGCAAAGCGATGATGTCGCTGGCGGTGGTGTTGACAGTGGGACTGGTGGCGTTTGGCGGCTTTCGAGCGTTTCAGTATTTCGTGAGCCAGACCTTCACGGAGAACCCGACCTATAACATCACCTCGATTCAGGTGGAAAACGACGGCGGAATTGCACGTGAGGAGATTGTGGGACTGGCTGGCGTGCGCGAGGGGCAGAACCTTTACGCAGTGGACCTCGCCGCAATCCGTAGCGCGCTGGAATCGAATCCGGTGATCCGGCGCGCGGAAATCTATCGCGTGCTGCCGAACAAACTGCGGATTGTTGTCAGCGAGAGGGTGGCGGCGGCGCAGTTCTTTACGCGGGCGCGCTACGATACAACGATGAAGCGTGTGATTGCGCCGCCGATGGGCTACCTGATCGGCGCGGACGGCGTGGTCATGAAACCGCTGAATCCGTTCGCGCCGTCGAAGGACACCGCGCGGTTGCCATTGTTGAGCGGCGTCGAGCCGGGCGATATCACACTCGGCCAGCCGTTGAGCGGCCCGCAGGTGTTGAGCGGGTTGAATCTGATTCACCTCTGTGAATCCCCCGATATTGCGCCGTTGTTGGACTACGAGCGGATCGATCTGTCGCGGAAAGGGGCGTTGGTGATGGTCACGCGCTATGGCGGGCAGATCACGTTCGGTCTCGACAACCTGCCGGAGCAACTCAAGCGCTTGAAAACAATCCTGACGCATCCGTCGCGCGTCGGGCAGATCATTCGCACGTGCGACTTGTCGGTCCAGATGAATGTGCCGGTGACGTATTTCGTGCCGGTGTCCGCCCGCCCTGAAACTTCCAAAGGCATCGCGACGGCCGCAGCAGGCGTCGCTGCCGCCAATCGCAGTTCTCAAGGAGGAATCCGCCCATGAGCCGTCCCCATTACATCGTCGGTCTCGAAATTGGCACGTCGAAGATTTGCACCGTCGTCGGCGAGTTGCGCGACGATGGCGCGGTCGCCGTCATTGGCGTTGGCGTGTGCCCATCGCGCGGCGTCCGCAAGGCGGAGATCGTGGATCTTGACACGGCCGAGCAATGCGTCCTCCAGTCGGCGCACGCAGCCGAGGAATCGGCCGGAGTGGACATTCGCGGTGTGTATGCCGGCGTCAGCGGCGCGCATGTCGGCAGTTTGAACAACCGCGGCGTGCAGCCGCTCCTGGGCGATCACAACGAAGTGTCCGAGGCGGATGTGGAAGCCGTGTTGAGGCACGCGCGCACCATCAACATCCCGAACCAGGATGTGATTCTCCACGCGCTTTGCCGGCGTTACGAGGTGGATGGCCAGGACGATGTGGACAATCCGGTGGGCATGTGCGGGTCTCGATTGCAGGCGGAAGTCCATGTGATCCACGCCGTCCGCAGCCGGACGGAAAACGTCATCCGGTGCATCCGGGATCTGCCGCCGTTGGAGGTGAACGAGGTTGCGTTCAACGGCTACGCGGCGGCCCAGGCTGTGCTTACTGAGGAGGAGAAGGATCTCGGAGCGCTGGTGATTGATATGGGCGGCGGCACGACGGATTTCGTGATTTGCGCGCGGGGCGCCATCCGGCACAGTGGCGTTGTTGCCGTCGGCGGCGATCACATCACCAACGATGTCTCGCTGGGCCTGAAGATACCGCTGAGCGCTGCCGAGCGTCTGAAGGTGGAATACGGCAGCGTCTCGATTGAGGACACCATGAAGAACGAGACGGTTTCGCTCAGTGGTGAGATCAGCATCGGAGCCACCGTTATCTTCAAGGACCATCTCTGCCAGATCATGCGCCTGCGCGTCGAGGAAACACTCCAGTTGATCAAACGGGAGCTCGACAAATCGGGCTGCGCCCAATTGATCGGCGCGGGTGTGTTCCTGACCGGTGGCTGCGCTCACGTGCGCGGAATCCAGCAGTTGGCGGAAAGCGTCCTCGGCCTGCCAGTCCAGATCGGCACCGCGAAGACGGTGATGGGCCTGACGGCGGCGCTCGACCGCCCCGAATACGCCACGCCGATTGGCATCGTGCGGTTTGGCGCGGTGTGCGAGGAACTGGAGCGCAGAAACGCCCGGCGCAGCGGACGCATCAAGTTGTTTTTCAACGGCCTTCTCCAGTCCATACGAAGCAAACAGTCCTGACTAGGGTCCTGGCATTGAATCGGAGGAAATGAACATGAGTTTGCGTGATACAAAAGTCCGCATCTTGGTGCTCGGCGTGGGTGGCGCCGGCTGCAACGCGCTTGACCGCGTGGCAATGGACGGTTTGCCGCCGACGACTGAGGGCGAGCAACGTGAAACAGGGATCCCGCAATTGGTGGCGATCAACACCGACATTCAGGCGCTGTCCAACTCGCTCTGCGGCGACAAACTCCAACTCGGTCTCAAAACCACCTTCGGTCTTGGCGCTGGCGGCGATCCCACCGTCGGGCGCAAGGCGGCGGTCGAGGATCGCGACCGCCTTTCCGAGATGTTGCACGGCGCGGACTTGGTATTCATCGCGGCGGGCCTCGGTGGTGGCACCGGTGGCGGCGCCGGGCCGTTCATCGCGCAACTCGCGCGCGAGGCGGGCGCCTTGACACTGGGGTTTGTGACGCTGCCATTTGGGTTTGAAGGTGAGCGGCGCAGCGAACAGGCGGCGGCGGCGCTGGGCGAATTCAAGCGCGCGGCTGACGCCGTGGTTTGCGTGCCCAACGACCGGCTTTTTGAAATAGCGGGCGAACGCGCTACCGTGCTCGACGTGTTCCGCATGGCCGACGACCTGCTGGCCGAGGGCGTTCGTGCGCTCTGGCGGATGCTGACCAAGCCCGGTCTCATCAACCGCGATTTCAACGACCTTCGCCGCGCTCTGGAGAAACGCCACGACGAAATCGTCTTTGCGTTCGGCACGGGCGAGGGCGACGACAAGGCTGTGGCGGCCGCGACGGCGGTGACAAGCAGCCCGCTGCTCGGCGGCGGCGCCATCTTGTCCGAGGCGGAGACGATCCTCGTCAGCCTGCGCGGCGGCTTGGAGCTGACGATGACAGAAGTGAAACGTGCCGTTTCGCAGATCAGCCAGCTATGCGCGCAGAAACCGCACGTGCTGGTGGCGGCGTCGGTTGATGAGAATTTCGCCGGCAAACTCTCCGTGCTGCTGATCGCCTCGCGTGGCAGGTCCACCGCAACCGAGACCGCGGTGGCAGGTCCGTTGCCGTCCGAGCGCGAGATGGCAGTGACCATCAGGGACGGGGCAGCCACGGCGGATGCTGCGGCGGTGGTGGCAGTCCAACCTGGGCAGCGACAGGAACACGCAGCCGACAAGACTGCCCTCAAACGGACGGTCGGCGACGGGAGCCGGCCGCGGCAGGGGCGGTTGCAGTTGGAGGTCAACGTCAAAGGCCGGTTCGACAAGGTCGAGCCGACCCTCTACGAAGGCGAAGACCTCGACCTTCCCACGTATTTGCGCCGCGGCATCAAGATAGGTTGATCCTATGGCGCCGGCTGGAGTGCGGCGATCCTGGCAAGGATATCGCGCGGGCCGCTTGACGGACAAACAGCGGCCATTCGCTGACGAACACCGGCTGGCAAGTCGGGATTGTTCTTCCACTCGGCAACCACCCGCGCCAGATCGTCGGGCTCGCGAAGTGTCTCAGCGATGCCGTGCTTGCGGCAGAACTTCACGTTGATCAGTTCTTGCGGCATCAACCCGCCCGAGCAGTTGATCAACAGTGGACAATGGCTGACGATGGCTTCGCTGGTGGTACCTGCGCCGGGCCGCGCCACCACAGCCGAAACCGAGCGCATCAACTTTCCGACGTTCGTGTCGTGTGGCAGCACGCGCACTCGCAGCGATGGATTGGCCTGTCCCCATGCCGCCACCGCTTGCGCGGCCTCGGTCGATTTGCCACAAAGCGCGACGACTTGCGTCTCCATGTGCCGTCGCTTCAACGCCTCCAAAAAACGGATGTGATTCTGCGCCCCGCGGCCCGATGCCATCAGCAGCAGGATGAACTGTTGCGGGTCAAACTGCAGTTCGTTGCGGATGTAGGCGTCGCGCTCCGTTGCGGTCGGCGCGGGATCGTAAAAGAACCGCCGCGTCATGAAGCCGCCCAGAAAAATCTTTTCCTCCGCCATGCCCCAGCGCCTTGCGGCGTCGCACGTTTCCGGCACGACGCCGATGAAAAGGTCGGCGGCCGGATTGACCCAGTGGCGGCTGAAGCCGTAGCCGCCGTGCAGTTCGTCGCAGTAGGTGACGCAGCGCACGCGGTCACGGCCGAGCACAGCGCGCACATGGTCGAAGAAGGTGTGGTTGAGCGAGTCGTGGACGCTGAGGACCACGTCGGGCCGCACCCGCTCCAGCACGGCGCGGAAACGATCCGCGCCGAGCGGCTTGGGCGTGCGGATGACGGAGGCGACTTCGAGGAAGTTATAGTAGAGGTGATGGAGCAGCGGCGCGGTGCGTTGAATCCAGTTATACAGTTCGACAGAAACCGCGTAAATCCAGTGCGACTGTTCCATTGGCCAGTGTGATTCCACTGCGATGCCGAACTGCGGCTCGGCCTGTGCCCATTCCGCGAACGCGCGCGCCCGCATATCATGGCAGCCGCCGGTGCTGGAGGTCAGGATGAGCAGGCGCATGGCAGCGTTTTCCTCTCAATGAAAGCGTCGAGCAGGCCAAAGACCTCGGCGTTGCCGCAGAAGTTCTCCACGCGAATATTTTTCCGGTACCGATCCAGGTTCGACTCAATCTCCGGGATGAGGCTTGCTGGCGGCGACAGACCCTCGTGGCAGCGGCCGTAGCCGAGTGTCTCGATGTAGTGAGCGTTGATGAACTCTTCGAACGCGCCGCTGACGGGGACGACGAGCGACGGTTTGCCGAAATAGAGCGCCTCGGAAATGATCGTGTGGCCGCTGCTACAGATGATGTATGCGCACGAGGCCAGGTCGGCGAGCAGGCCGTCCTCGGAGCGCGGCCGGAATTGCAGGTTGCCTTCGCTGCCGGTGCGGTTCGAAGGC
>JBAZIR010000094.1:0-16797 GCA_041651735.1 Verrucomicrobiia bacterium
GCCCGGATTATGTTCGACTTTGATTTCAGTCATGGTCATCCCTCGTGTTCTGTCATGGCGCGCGTCATGAACTGAGTTGCCTGATCTTCACCGGATGCACGACTGGCTCGTGCGACACGCGGCAGGGTGGGCTAAATCCACCGTTTTCTTTTCATCCACCAAACCGTGGCCAGCGTGGAAATCGCTGTAAGGCCCAAGGCCCAGTAGTAGCCGTAGCGGGAATGCAGTTCCGGCATTTGATCCGTGTAGTTCATCCCATACCACGTGCCGACGATCATGACGGGCGTGGTGATTACGGTGATGATGGTGAGAAACTTCACCACTTCGCCGGTCTGGTTGGAAGAGATGTTCAGATAGACCTGCAGGATACCCGTCAAGGCGTCGGCGTAGTTTTGCGCCAACCCGGAGATGTGGAACAACGCGTCATAGACGTTGCGGTAGTAAGGCACGATGTGGCCGCGGATCAACTTGAACTCCCCGTGCGCAAACCGCGCCAGCACTCCCATTTGCGGCCCGATGATTTGCCGCAAGTGCAGGACTTCCTTCTTGGCTTGGACGATCTTGTTGAGGGCCTCCCTGCCGTGATGCTGCAACACCTGGTTCTCCAAGCTCGCAATCTCCATCGAAAGCTCGTCGAGCGCCGGCTTGTAGTTGTCCACCAGCGCGTCGAGCAAGGCATACGCCACGCGATCTGGCGCGCGGGCGATGTGCACGTTGCTCTTTACGGCCACTTCCGCCACGGTTTCGACATTCTTCAGCGGCACGGTGTGGTAGGTGACCAGAAAATTCTTGCCGAGGAAGAAGTTCATCTCGCTCGTCGCAAACACGCCATCTTTGCGGCTGTAGTCCACCGCGTGGATGACCATGAACAGATACGGTGTGAACAGATCGCCTTCCTTGGGTTGATACTCTTCGACCTTGGGGAGAGGACTTTCCGCAACGCAGTCTTCGATCGAGAGGGGATGGAAATGAAACACGTCTTCGAGAAAGAACTTGGTTTCCCCTGGCGTTGGATTCTCAAGGTCCAGCCAGAAAAACAGGTTGGTGTCTGTCAGCAACGACGGGATCAGGAATGGCTCCAAATCCTTGCTGTGCAGCCGGCCCTGCGTTGTAAAAGCGAATGAGCGAATCATGTGACCCTCGCGGTGACGGTGGGACTTTAGTCGCCGACCGCGTCAAAGAAAAGCCGAAACCTTCCTTGCTGGCAACGAATCAATCTTATCAAGCTGCTGTTCCAATGGGGGCTTCCAAGTTCGTCTGCTCGTGTGTTGGGGAAGGCTGGCCGGGTTTGGATGATCACGCCGCATAAAACAGCCGCCACACGATTCCCGCATTACGACGGATTTATTTTTCTGTCGGCCAACCGCGTTGACTCCATTCGTCCCAGCCGTGATAGAAGATTTTCACGCTACGGTAACCCAACTGGGTCAGCAGGTCGGCGACTTGGCGGCTTAGCTCGCAACGCCTGCTGTCGCAATAGATCACGATCTCCGTTTCCCGTGGCAGCATCGGCGCGAATTCCGCGAAACGCTTCGTGAACTCCTCCGCCGGCAGATTCAGCGCTCCTGCGATGTGGCCGCCGCCGAATAGTTTCGCCCGGCGCACATCCAGAAAGATCGTCTGCCCCGCGTCGAACCGCGCACGCGTTTCCTCGGCGGTGAAATAGCGTTCGTCGAGTTCGCGCAGCGTCAACGGCCGCGTGATGGCAATGCCGCGCGGCGATAGCGCGTTAAACACCAAGCCGAGCGCGCCTGCCGCCACGAGGATCGCCGCCGCTTCCACCGCCAGTCGTCGTGCGATACCGGGCTTCATTTGGCGCCGGCCTTTCCTTCCTTGCGCACGATGCCGCTGAGCGACACCTCCAACGGCGCTTCGGAGTCGGTGGTGAAGATATGTAACGTGCGCCGCATCCAGCCGGGCGGCGGCGCCTGTCGCGTCGTCAATTCGATGGTGAACTCGCGTCCCGGCGCGTTCGTCGTCACCGTCGCCTTCAACAGGGGGTCGCCGGGATTCACGGACTTGATTTCCACCGGTTTCGATCCGGCGTTTTGCACCATCAGCGTTTTCGGCGGAAACAGGTCGCCCGGCCCGACCAGACCCAGGAATACCGCCGTCGGCACCACGCGCACCGGACCGATCACGGTGCCGATCACAAGCAACAACGGCTTGCCGGCGACCTTGCGGTCCGTAGTCACCTCCATATTGCCGACGAACGGTCCCGTGCGGCCTTGCGGCGCCAGCGTGACTTTGAGCCGATACGCCGAGCCGTCGCGGCCAAGTGGCGCGGCCGTGGCGGTCAGGTTGGTCAGCGAGCTGGCGACGCTCTTGATCGTGAACGGCCGGCCTTTCGCGTCGCTCATTGTCACCTCGCGCGCCACGGCCTGGCCGCGTTCGACTTGTCCGAGATCGAGGACGGCGGGCGTGAAGATGAAAACCGGCTGCACGTCGGCGCGAAGATCGAGTGTCGCCATCGGCCGGGTCGGATCACTGGAGTGCACGGTCATTGTCTTGTGGACGGAACCGTTCAAGTTGCCGCTGTAGAACGTGACCAGCAGCCGCGCGGAACCGCCGGGTGGGATTTCGCTGGAGTCCAGTTCTGTCGCCGCACAGCTGCAGCCCGGAAAGACCTGCAGGATGCGCAGCACGCCGGCGCCGGTGTTGCGGACGGTGAAGACATGCGTTGCCTCCGTCTGCTGATCCATCACGCCGAAGTTGAACCCCGGCTCGCCGAACGCGATGCGTCCCGCCGGAGTTGGCGATGGATCGGCGGCCCATGCAACCTGCGCTGCAAGCAGCAGCCATGCGCCAATAAGTGGTGCGCGCAGGAAGCTATGCGCTGTTGGTGGCTGTTGGTTCATCGTCGCCAAGAACACGATGGGCATCTTACCCCCGCCAATGCGCTGCGGCAACGGCGCACTGAAAACATGCAACTCATTCTGCCGGCGAGTGTTTGTTCCTCTATCCGTCGCCGCAAAGGCACGGGTCAAGACCGGTTTGAAAATTGACCAATGGCCCGCCTGCGCCTTAGAGTGTGCGCCTGTAGCCCGAAGAACATGACTGACAACGCCGAGACGCCAAAGAGTCCGCCGCCTGCGGCAGGCGCAAGCGCGCCCGCGTCGCGAGGTCCGCTCATGCAACTGGGCCAGTTCCAGCTCAGTGAGAAGATCGGCGAGGGCGGGATGGGGTCGGTTTACCGCGGCATCCAGGTGTCCCTGAACCGGCCGGTCGCGGTGAAGCTGCTGCCGGAGTCGCTGGCCAAGGACGAAGCGTTCGTCGAGCGGTTTCATCGCGAGGCGCGCGCGGCAGCGGCGTTGAACCATCCGAACATCATCCAAGTCTTTGACGCCGGTGAGCAGGATGGGACGCATTACTTCGCGATGGAGCTGGTGGACGGTGAGACGATTGCCGCCAAGGTGGAACGCAACGGGCCGATGCCGGAGCCGGAGGCCGTCGCGGTCGCCATGAGCGTTGCGGCGGCGCTGCATCACGCCTGGACAAAAGCGAAGCTCATCCACCGCGATATCAAGCCGGAGAATCTTATCGTCACGTCCGACGGCATGGTGAAGGTGTGCGACCTGGGTCTGGCAAAATCCGCCGGGCAGGATTCCCACCTGACCGTTTCCGGCACGATGCTTGGCACGCCGCATTTCATCGCGCCGGAGCAGGCGCGCGGCGAGCCGGACGTGGACACACGGGCCGACATCTACAGCCTCGGCGCGTCGCTCTATTTTTTGCTGACCGGCACGCCACCGTTCCAAGCGGACAGCTCGATGGCCGTGATGTACAAGCACGTCAACGACCCGCTGCCCGACCCGCGCACGCTCAACCCCAACCTCAGCGACGGCGTCGTGCGCATCCTGAAGAAGATGATGGCCAAGGAACCGGACGACCGTTATCAGGACATGCTGGAGCTTTACAACGACCTCGAACGCGTCTACCAGGGCCTCGCGCCAACAGCGGTGGTCCGCACTCCGGAATCGCCGGAAGCGACACTGCGCAAGATGCAGGGCCGGCTGCGCGTCTGGCGCGTGTTCGGCGTCGCCGGTATCTGTGCGATGGCTGTGATCGGCGCGGCGATCTGGAAATCGCAGTTGCAGCGAAGCTCGGCACGGCCGCATGTGAAAAAGCATCCGGCGGCGGTCAAGACCAATACAGTGGCCAAGGTCATTCCGTCCACGGCAGCGGTGACAAAAACCAACGCGCCCTCCGTCGCCACGCCTCCCATGTCGGCCGCCGTTCTGGCGAAGCGCAAAGCGGCGATGCGCGAGCGTATCCAGGCGCTGTTGAAGCAGCAGCAGATCGAGGCGGACCGCAAGGCGGAAGATCAACGCAAGGCCGATGAGGAAGCTGAACGGCAGCGCGCCGCCGCACGCGCCGCCAACGATGCGCAGCTCGCCGCGGAGCGCGCCTACCACAATTTCCTCAATCTCTGGAAACCGCTGACCGCCGCGCATAACTACGCCAAGGCTGGCGACGTCGTGCAGAATGCGCTCAACAGCGCCACGTACGCGCCGATCAAGCCGCGGCTCGAATTGCACGCGGCGCTGGGCGACGCGCTGAAGTCCGTCGACGAAAAATTTCAGCAGGCGCTGCCGTCGCTGAAAGGCAAGCCGTTCACGCTCGGCGGCCTTAGCGGCACCATTGGAAGCGCCGATGCCGCCACCCTCATGATTGAGACGCGGCCCGGCGTTGGCCGGACGTTCCAGATGGCGGGTTTGCGGCTCGAAGAACGGCTGCCGCTGTTGATGACCGCGCTCGGGCAAAATAACCCCGATACGCTCATCAGTGCCGGATTGCTCTCACTTGTCGAGGGCCGGCCGGAATGGATGCGCGAGTATTTCACCAAAGCGGGATTGCTCGATAACACGGGCTCTGCGAAGGCTGCCGCGGAACGGTTCGAGCCGTTGCGCGAGGCGATGGAACATGCGCCCACCGAGGCCGCTGCCGCGGCCGCGCTGGACGAAGTGCAGGGTCTCATCACCGCCGCCAAGTGGCAGGATGCAGGCACAAAGCTGGCGATTGTCTCCAAGCAGTTCGCGGAAACGGCAACGATGAAGTTGTCCGCCGACCGGATCCAGGAAATGAAGGAAACACTCATGGCCGCTGAGGCGGGGCCGGAGGAGCTGCGGGCGCAGTTGGCGTTGAACCAGTTGCAGCAGGACATCGAAGCGAAGAACTGGAAGCACGCCACCGCCACGTTGCGTAAACTGGACCAGCAGTTTGCCAGAACCGACGCGGTGAAAAACGCGCGTGAACTCGCCGCCTGGCGCGGGTTGGTGGACGCGCACGGTCCCACCGGCGCCACCGGCGCGCTGCCGGGGCCGACGCTGCGACAACAGCTTGCCGCGCAGAAGGGCGTCAGGATTCATTCGTTCGCCGGCCGCGCGAAAAACAAGCCAACCCCGCTGTCGGAGATGCTCGGCCAGGTCGGCGATGGTGACGGCGTCGAGTTGGACGACGGTTTTTACCATCTGCGCGGCGTCCCGACGGGACTGAAAAACGTCAGCATTTTTGCCAAGGAAGGCGCGATGCCGCTGATTATCCTGGGCGTGGTCAGAAGCGGGGACGGCAACCTGCATCTGACCCAGTCCAACGGTTGCTGGCGGTTTGAGGGAGTGATCTTCACCACGCTGGGCATGGTTCCGCCGGGCGACCGGGGCGGGCTGCCGCCGGTGTCGATCGGGCTCGATCACGGCGCGAACGCCGAGTTTCACCGGTGCGTCATCACCGGACGGCGCGTTGAACAAACCGGTGTGCCAGTCATCCGGACGGGCGCGGCGAGCGAGTTGACCCTGCGCAACTGCGTGGTCGCTGCCGGCCGCGGCATTGAGATAGCGGCGGCGCGGCGCGTGCGGCTCGACCATTGCACGTTCATGGGCGGCTCGATCTTCTGGCTCGACGCCACACCGGCAAAAACGCCGTGCGCGATGGAACTCACCAACAACATCCTGCTGGCCGAGGGGCCGTCGGGTTTGGTGGGTGAAGAAGGTTCCCGCTACGAGGACCGCGCTACACAGCCACCGGAGGTGATGAAGCGCCTGAATTTCAAGGGCATCCATCACAATGTGATGATGTTGCGTTACCCCGACTCTCTGGAAGCATGGAGCGCCGAATTTGAGAAACGGCCCAAGGCATTGAATTTCGTCGCACTGATGAACGACGAGTCACCGCTGGTCATGCTGATGGAACGGATGAAATTCAATTTTCGCCTGAGACCGGAATGCCCCGCTGTTCACATGGCCGATGACGGGTATGCGTTGGGCGTGCGCTGGTCCGACACGCAGTTCAACGACGTTGCGAAGCAAATGCAATTGATCCGGGACACATCCTCCATGCGTCCACGCGGCCCGGCGCAATGATCCGGGCTTCGGTGGCGGGCATCACCGGGGCGGCACGCTGGGCGACTTTTTCGGTTTCGAACCGGGGACTTGCTTGACCACTTCGCGGAGAATGGTGCGGAACCCCTTGCCCTGATCTCCCATCATCTCTTTTTCCACCTCACGCATGATGGTGGAGACGCCTTTGCTGGAGACATCCCCTTCGAGGACGAATTCGCAATGGCCGATCCGGATTCGGTCCCCGGGCTTCAACTCAGCCTCGTTGACGCGCTGGTCATTGACATACGTGCCGTTGCGGCTGCGGAGGTCCTTGGCGACGAACTTCTCACCTTCCAGCCAGATCGCACAATGGGCGCGGCTGACTTCCTCATCATCGACGCGGATGTCAGTCTCAATGCCGCGGCCCAGCACGATCGGCTTGGTCGTGACCGGAAGCTTGATGTCCTCTCCATCGGCGGTGCGGTGAATCAGAAATGCCATGGTGTCCTCGATGTGCGGCGGACTTTAGTGCAATGACCGCCAACGGGTCAAGGCTGGTGTGTCCATGAGGTTCGGCATACGCCCGTATTCTTACTTCTTCAGGATGAACTTCTGGATGCGCTTGCCGATGATGTCGCCGCAATAAAGATTACCCTTCGAGTCCACCGCCAGCCCGTGCAGCCAGTTCAACTCGCCCGGCTTTTCCTGCCCATCCTCGGCCTTTGGGAACGTCCAAAGCTGGAGCAGTTTGCCACCGGTGTTGAATTTCATCACGAACTGGTCCTTGGGCGGACAGCCGAGCGGCGCCTTTGGATACTTCGGGTCCACACGCCAGTACATCGGAGACGAGCCGCACACCCAGATTTCATCCTTGGGTGTCACGAACAGTCCCCACGGCACGATCAGGTCCTTCCACACCGCGAGCAGTTTGCCGTCCGCGTTAAAAACCTGGATGCGTATGTTGTTGCGGTCCGCCACGTAAAGCCGGCCCTTCGAGTCGCAGACGATCGAGTGTGGCAGACTGAACTCGCCCGGCTTGTTGCCCATCTTGCCCCAAGCCGTTATATACCGCCCGTTACGGTCGAAGCGGACGATGCGGCTGTTCCCGTAACCGTCAGAGACGAAGATGTCGCCGTTGGGAGCGACGGTCATGTCGGTGGGTTTATAGAAATGCGTCTCGTCCTCGCCCGCCACTCCCGGCGTGCCGAGCGTGAGCAGCAGCTTCCGGTCTGGCGAAAACTTCCGCACCACGTGAAGGCCCACGTCTGCCAGCCAGACGTTCTGCTCCTTGTCTATTCGGATATAATGCGCGACGCAGCTCGTGCTTTCGCGTTCCCAGCCGCGCAGGTAACGGCCGTCCGGCGCGAAGACCTGCACCGTCATATTCGTGCGCGTGTGAATCCAGACGTTCTCCACCTTGTCCAGCGCGACGCCCGGCACGGCGCCGCAACACACATCCGGCGGACGTTGCGGCCAGTTCGGCGCCACCTCATACCACGGCGAGACATTCACGCGCGGATAGACGATCACGTTCGTCTTCGAGTAAGGCGACGGCGAAGGGGTCTGGGCCGATACGGTCGCGGCCAGCGTTGCCAGAAATGCCAGACTCCATGTGCAAAAACCGAGTGATGAGATTCGTTTCATAGTGTTCTCCAATGCATTGAAGCGCGCACGCTAGTCTGCCGTGACGACGGCTTTTTGACCCGTGACCTCCTCCAGTTCTTTTTCCTCAGCCTGCCATTCAGTGCTGCGGAAGGCCTTTTCCGACCGCGCAATGACGGCGGTAGCCAGACAGTTGCCAATGACGTTGACAGCAGTGCGCGCCATATCCATCAGTTCGTCCACGCCAAGGATGAGGATGACACCTTCAGCAGGCAGGCCAAACGAGTTTAGTGTGCCCAGCAGAATCACCAAAGACGCGCGCGGGACGCCCGCCACGCCTTTGGAGGTGAGCATCAACGTCAGCAGCATCACGAGCTGCTGAGTCAGCGTGAGCTGCACGCCGGCTGCCTGCGCCACGAAGATCGAGGCGAGCGAAAGATACAGCGTGGTGCCGTCGAGGTTGAAGCTGTAGCCGGTTGGGAGCACAAAACCGACGATCCGGCGCGGCACGCCGAACCGGCACATATTCTCCATCGCCCGCGGCAAAGCCGACTCCGAAGAAGTGGTGGCGAATGCGATCGTGGCTGGTGTCCGGACCGCACGGATGAAATCCCTCAGCGGAATGCGGAACAGCAGCAAAACCGGGCCGAGCACGAAGATCAGAAACACCGCCAGCGCGCCGTACAGCGTGGCGACGAGCATGCCCAGGTTCTTCAGCACACCGAGGCCGCTGTGGCCGATGGTATTGGCCATCGCCGCTCCGACGCCGATGGGCGCGAACTTCATGACGAACTCGGTGAACCGGAACATGATATCCGCCAGCGACCGGCACCACGTCACGACGACCTCCGCCTTGCTGCCGATGCTGGTGACCGCAAGCGCGAACAACACCGAGAAAATCACAATTTGTAGCACGTCGCCGTCGGCCATCGCGCGGATGATGGAGGCGGGCGAGAGATGTGCGATGATGTCGCCGAACGATTGCGGCTTGGCCGGCGGTTCGGGGGCAGTCAGGCCTTTGGCCACGGCGGCCGCAGCGGCGGATGATTTCTGCGCCGCCACCACCGCCTCGGCCAGCGCACGACTGGCAGCCTCCTTGTTGGCGCCATCCCGCGATGTCGTGGCGAGTTCGATTGCGCGCTTCGCCGCCTCGCCGGCCTCGGAGGCGAGCGTTTGGGCGTGGGCGGCCAGCATCGCTTTGTCTTCGGGTTTCTCAATGCCCGCGAGCGAGACGCCGACGCCGGGCCGGGTGATGTTGACGGCGGCCAGCCCGATGAAGAGCGCGAGCGTGGTGACGATCTCGAAGTAGATCAGCGACTTCAACCCGATGCGGCCCACCTGCCTGATGTCGCCCGTGCCTGCGATGCCGATGACCAGCGTCGCGAAAATCAGCGGCGCGATGATGGACTTGATCAGGTTCAGAAAGAGCACCGACAGCGGCCGCATGGCAATGCCCCACTCCGGACTCAGGTAACCGAGCAGGATGCCCAGCACCAAACCGATCATGATCTTCCAGGTTAGCGAGATCTTTGGCACGTGCGCGTGCATCTTGCTGGCCGGGAAACAGAAAGTCGAGCGGTTTGGCTGTCGCCTTTCTTGTTACTGCTTGCCGTGAAGTTCTGCCCACACCGCAGGCAGGGACTTCACCAGAGCGGCCGATGATCCAGGCAACGAACTTTCCGTCATCGGCACCACTGTTGTGTCTTCCGCATCCAGTCTGCCAATGTCGCGCGAGTATTTGTAGTCCGCGTCCAGCGATCCATCCGCCCCGAGCTTCACGGCGTTCGCGGAAGAATTCGGCACGGAGATGAAGAATGTGCTGCGAGGCCGGACCGGCTTGTCGCAGGAGGACTTTGCCCGGAGTTCCGACCCGGCCAGCGCACGAAACAAATCCCGGGCTGTAAATTCCGCCGGGTTGATGAACTCCAGTTTCTCCACGCTCGTGTTCTTGAACGGATGCCCGCCATCCGGCGACTGATAGTCTCGCACGCGATCAAACGCTTCGGTGATCTCCCGCTGTGCCAGCGGGAAATGCGTGCAGCCCATAACCACCATGGCGACCGGCGGTCCCGCCTCAACACCGGCGTTCTTCACCAGCGAACTCACATCGAACCGGGCGTAGTTGCGCACGGAGTTGAGATGGCAGGTCTCCGGTTTGCCCATGTCCCCGATCATTCCATTGCGGTCAAAGTCACAGATCGCAAGCCATGTGGCATCGAGGTCGCTTAGAGTTGGCCCTTGATATGGCACGGGTCGTTTGCTCGCCGGTTCCTGCCGGACAATAAACGCCGGATTGTCCTCGATCGCTCCGGCCAGCCCGACGCTGCCTTGCTGCACAATCCTCGGCAGCGGCTTGCCCGCAAGGCCCGCGGCGCGCGCGAGGGCTTTGGGGTAGGCGTTGCTCGCGCAGGTGCCCACGGTCGCCAGCACGGCCACCGTCTTGGGCTGTCCTTCCCGCGGCAACCGCTCCGCCACCGCCCGCGCGCCGGCTTCCACCACCCCGATCACCGGCACGTCGAGGCCCCATGCCTTCAATGTCGCGCGGATGTCCTCGATGCCATACGCCGTGGCCGTGTTGCACGCGATGACGATGGCCTTGACCGGCGGCTTGTCAAAACGCGGTCGGGCGGACGCCACAGGCCGGTAGCGCCTTCCCAGCAGGAACACCGCGTCCTTTACGACCAACTCCTTGAGAAATGCTTCCTTGCCGCGCGACGGATAGTTTCCATACGGCATGTTTGCCTGGTCGCCGAAGTAGATGAACCGCTCGCCTGCGAAATCCGGCACGCCGTCTGGCTTCGGTTGGAGCGATTGGTTGTTGAATGCGTCGAGCGTCAACAGCGCCTCCAGCACCGTCAACCCGCCGATCCCGGAATCGAACACGCCGATGGGCAGCGACGACCGGTCGCCCTCCAGTGCGGCGAAATCCAGCGACCATGCAGCCTTGCCGTCGCGATGCGACAGCACATGCTTCACCAGCGGCTGAAGCGCGGGATGGAGCGCCGCCTCATCCGCCAAGACCCGGACGACGACCGTCAGGCAGACCAGAAGGCACAAGGTGCGTTTGCCCATGCGGCAATTCCACCACATTGCAGCGCCGCGCGCCAGAGCGAAGCCGGGCGGGAGAACTCGAGACGGCAGCGTTGCTGTTTCCAACTAGTCACGCTGCTGCGTTTTGATCACGCCGAGGGATCATTTCTCTCCAACCCACTGTTTCGCACGGTTGCGCGACGGCTGGCACGAAACCGGCTCTTCTGTGGAACCGGAAAGGAACGAGATCATGAGCATTCGCAACAAGAAGCTGGACCGGCGTTACCGGGTCATGGAGCGGCGCAGTTCGATGGAACTGCGCGAGGCGATGGCCGACTCGCTCTTTGAAGCCTTTCGCGCTGGCCGCCTGATACCGGCCCGGGCAGTCGCCGCAACGACTTTCCACTGGCCCGCGCCGCCGGGCGAGCGTTGAGGCCGTGAACGTTAACCGGCCTGTTCTGTCCCTTCCACTGGTGTCGCGATGACGGAAGGATGATGTGGGGGAGGAATTGTCAAGAACCTGGAATTGATACCCATGCTGCTGACCGTCTAACGACATCATCCTTTGTCTTGATCTGAGCGGCTGCGCTTCTGAAACATCTTACGGGTATACGCCTGCGGCCAGAACCAAGCCCAGACAAAGGGGCCCGCAAGAAACCCAAAAGCAAGCGACTAGGTTTCGCTGTGATGACACCCTACCAGATACGACAGAGTTGAGTTCAATGCTGCGTAAAAGACATAGTCTGCAATGTAGAGGGGGAGCAGCAGTCCTGCGAGAATGCAGCAGAAGCCCCGTGATAGCTCAAGAAAGGATGCAGGAATAACCGTCGCAAGCATATTGCCGTCCGGAGCAGGAAAAACCAGTAAGGCTGCTGCCATTCCAACACAGGACAAAACCAAGAGCCGCAGGTAATCAATTAGCAGCCTGGGCATAGGCAAATAGGGTCAACGCCCTCACTCTGCCGGCTGCTCCCACTCAATCGTCGCGGGTGGTTTGTTGGAGATGTCGAGGCAGACGCGGTTGACGCCTTTGACTTCGTTGATGATGCGGTTGGAGAGGCGCGCGAGGAAGTTCGTGTTCGGAAGAACCATGGTACCGGCTTTCATGCGGCCAACAGGCTTTCGACCTCGATGTCTTCGTCCACGAGCGGCCAGTGGATGCCGATGCCGTCGCCGATCAGTTCCCATCGGGCGCGCTGTTTCGGCGTCGCGCGCAGCAGGCGGGGAAACCACTGCAAAGGAGCGGACACTTCGCGACCGTCGGCGAGCAGGACGTGGATGGCGTCCTTCGTGAACCGAACGTCTCGCGCCAGTGCCTCAACCTTCTCGGCCAAAATGGTCGCGCCATTTGCTTTCGATTTCATCTCTGTGTTCCTCAATCAACCGGGCAATCTCGCTCAACTCATGGTCGCGAAAATTACGCGACTTTTCCAGCTCTAACGGCCGCAGCCAAAACTTCGCGTATCCGCGCTGTTTTGCAACATGGATGTGAATCGGTTCGCCGCGGTCCAGACTGAAGAAGAACAGCCGGTAGCCGTGCAAGTTTGCGAAGACGGTTGGCACGGCTCCTTGTATCCCTCCTGCGCAGCCTCGTCAATTACTCCCACTCGATCGTTGCGGGTGGTTTGCTGGAGATGTCGAGACAGACGCGGTTGACGCCTTTGACTTCGTTGATGATGCGGTTGGAGAGGCGCGCGAGAAGGTCGGGAGGCAGACGAACCCAGTCGGCAGTCATGCCGTCCTGGCTTTCCACGGCGCGGATGGCGATGACGTTGTCGTAAGTGCGTTCGTCGCCCATGACGCCAACGGTGCGGACGGGGAGTAGGACGGCGAAGCTCTGCCAGATTTTGTAATACCAGCCGCTGGACTTCATCTCGTCCACGACGATCCAGTCAGCTTCGCGCAGGATGTCGAGCCGCTGGCGGGTGATGTCGCCGAGGACGCGCACAGCAAGGCCGGGGCCGGGGAACGGCTGACGCCAGACGATCTCGCGCGGCAGACCGAGTTCCTCGCCGACGCGGCGGACTTCGTCTTTGAAGAGCTGCCGCAGCGGTTCGAGGAGTTGGAACTTCATCCGCTTCGGCAGGCCGCCGACATTGTGGTGGCTCTTGATCATCGCGGCCGGACCGCCGGCTGTGGGGACGCTCTCAATGACATCGGGATAGAGCGTGCCTTGGGCGAGGAACCTGGCGCCCTTGACGGACTTGACGTTCTTCTCGAAGACATCGATGAAGGTCTTGCCGATGATCTTGCGTTTGCGTTCGGGATCGGTGACGCCCTTGAGCCGGTCGAGGAAGAGTGTGCTGGCGTTGGCGGTCTTGAGCTTCATACGGAAGTTCTTGCCGAAAACGCGCTCGACGCTTTCGGCCTCCCCTTTGCGCAGGAGACCGTTGTTGACGAAGATGGGCGCGAGCTGATTGCCGATGGCCTTGTGGATGAGCGCGGCGGCGACGGCGCTGTCCACGCCGCCGGAGAGGCCGAGGATGACGCGGTCGTTGCCGACGGTGGTGCGGATTTCCTTCACGCTGCGCTCAATGAAGCTGGCCATGGTCCAGAGTCCCTGGCAGCCGCAGACGCGGAACATGAAGTTCTTCAGAATCTCGCGGCCATGCGGGGTGTGGACGACTTCGGGATGAAACTGGAGGCCGTAGAGGTTGCGTTCGCGGCATTCCATGGCGCCGAAGGGCGAGTTGCCGCTGCGGGCGATGGCTTCGAAGCCGCGCGGCAATTCGGTGAGCTTGTCGCCGTGGCTCATCCAGACGGCCTGTTTCGAATCGAGGTTCGTGAAGAGCGGGCAACTCGGGACGGTGACGTCGAGTTCGGCGCGGCCGTATTCGCGTTTTTGGCCGTGGGCGACCTTGCCGTTAAGGAGGTGGCCCATCACCTGCATCCCGTAGCAGATGCCGAGCACGGGGATGCCGAGGGCGAAGATGCCGGGGTCGGGCATCGGCGCGCCCTTCTGGTAAACGCTCATCGGGCCGCCGCTGAGGATGATGCCGTTGGGAGCGAGAGCGTCTATTTCCGCCGCGCGCGTATCCGGGCGCATGATGGTGGAGAAGACGTTGAACTCGCGGACACGCCGGGCGATGACCTGCGTGTATTGCGAGCCGAAGTCGAGGATGATGATTTGTTCTCTAACGTCGCTCATGGTTGATGATTCGTGATGGCGGATTATTATCGTTATTGTTTTGGCCGGGCAACGAAGAACGGGTGACAGGTCACGCGCGCGAGTTGCTAGAACCGCTGCGGTTCGTTGACGGTGCCGCAGCGCGGACAACTGGATCGCTCCAATTCGTGGTTGTCCAGATAGGGATGCGCGCACTTGGAGCAACTGAAAATGCGCGTTGGCATCGGCTCTGTGCGCATGCCGCGTCTGCGGATGGCGTTGCAGGCGCCGGCGAGAGCGATGACCGCAAGAACGGCGAGCAAATAAAACACCACGGCCGTTTCAAAATAAACGGAGATCATCGCGTGCTTCCTTTCGCGGCGGGTGGGGCCGCTTCGCTGCCGCCGGCCCAGTGGATGCGCACTTCGCCCCAGTCGAGCGCGTCGTCGGCGCGTTTCGCGCCCTCAAACCGCCATGCCTGGACCTGCTGGATGCCGCGGTTGTCGGCAGCGGCGGAGCCGGAGCTTTCCGCAAGCAGCGCAAACCGGACCGTGCCGTGGGCATTCACCGCCACGTGCAGGACGGTGGCTTGCTGCGGCGCGGAGCCTTCGATGCGCAACGATTCAACCGAGGGCTTGGGCGCGCGCGATGCCAGCGACGGACTGAAGACAACGCGCGTGAGGGTGGGCGCGACGGCGGTTTCCCCGGGTTCTTGCGACGAGGGCGCGAGCTTGGCGATCAAGGTTTCGGCGGGGTTCGCGACCACTGGCGGCCGGTTTGGTTCGGTCAGCGGCGGCGGTGTCAGCAGGGGGCGCGACGGTTGGTCCACGGACGGCGTTTGATACGGGAAATGCGGCGGCGGGGCAAGGGTGGAGGCGGAGAAACCATGCGGCGAGGCCAGCGAGGTCTGGCTGGGATCGCGCACCGCCGCCAGACCGAGGGCCGCTTCATTGACCGCGCCGATATATTGGACGAAAGGCTGCGACGGCCCGCGCACCGTCCGCGCGAAGGTGCCCACGCGGAAAGAGAAACCGGCCGCCACGTGCAGTGCGAGCGAGACGAAAAGCAGGCACACGAGCAATGGCTGCTCGACCAGGAACCGCGCGACGACAGAAGGTCCGGTCTTCATGGCTGCGTCGTTGGCACTGTCGCGGGCCGGGGGCGCAACTGTGGCGTGGCCGGCTGATTCAGCAACGGCCGTGTCGCCAGCAGCACGTGATGAACACCGGCGGCCTTGGCGAGGTCGAGGATTTGCATCAGCCGCTCGTAGCTGACGCGCTGGTCGCTTTTCAGCACGACGCGGATGCCGGGAAACCGTCGAACGATTTCTTCGAGACCGTTTTTTAGCTTTTCCAGGTCCACGCGTTCGTCGTTGAAGAAGATGAGATCGTCACGCGTGATGGTGACCATGACGGCGTTGTATTCCGGCGCGCCGGCCACCTGCGTCGAGACGGGCAGGTTGAGCATCTCGACGTTGACGCCCGGTTGCAGGACGTAGGAGGAACTGAGCATGAAGAACAGCCCGGCCAACAGCGCCACATTCACCAGCGGCACGGCGCCAATGCGGCCTTCGACGACTTGAAGATTACGCTTGAACCTCATGCGACTCCGGACGGATCGGCGTCAACCGTCGTTGTTGGGTTGGCCATTAGTGGGTTGACCGTTGGCCGGCGGCTCCGAGGTTCGTGTAGTGAGAAAGCCGACGATCTCGGTCGCGGCGCGCTCCGAGTCGAGCACCATCTCGTTCACGCGGCTGACGAGATAGTTGTAGGCGACGAAAGCCGGGATGGCGACCGCCAAACCGGCTGCCGTGCAGAGCAGCGCCATCCAGACGCCGTCGGCGATGTCGGCCACGTGGACGAAGCTGCCTTTCTCGACAATGGTGCGGAACGAGGAGATAAACCCAACCACCGTGCCGAGCAGGCCGAGCAACGGCGCGACGTGCGCGACGGTGGCCAGCGCCTTCAGGTTGCGTTCCAGCCGTGGTATCTCCTGCAAACTGACTTCCTCGATGGCGTCCTCGATCTCCTCGCGCGTATGGTCGTAGCGGGTGATGGCGGCCTTGACGACGCGGGCGACGATGCCGGGCGTCTCGTCGCAAATAGAGAGAGCTTCCACCAGCGCATTGCGTCGCAGCGCGTTGGTGATGCCGGCGAGAAACTCCGACGTGTTAATGGTGTGGCGGTGATAGTGCAGCAAACGCTCGAAAAAGATCGCCGCGCCGACCACGCTGCACAGCGCGATCAGCCACATCAGCACACCGCCTTTGGCGAAGAGGATAATCATCAGACTCCGCCGTCGTTATAGTCCAAGAACCGCCCATCGGTCAACGTGACATTCCGTGTCTTTCCGAGGTTCGTGCAATCATGCGGTCGGATGCGGCGTCAACCACGGTCCATCGGTGCGATCAGAAGTGTCGGCCAAAACGGCGCGCTGAGGCTCCGTATTCAGAACGGCTCGAAAAATGGCCGGCGCTTTCGATTGCGCCCGCAGCCAGGACGGTTTTGACGTGCACGCGGCAGGCGCGTATGCTGCGCGCCAACAAATCGCCGGAGGCAACTCATCATGCTGACAACACTTCTTGCCGCTGCGTTCTTCTTTCCCATCGTCGAATCCGGCGAGCCGCGAGCCGCGCTCGCGCCCGCCGCCGCCGACGCGCCGCCCGAGGTGCAGCGGGCCACGGCGGAGTTTCAACGTGTGCTGAAGAAGATGACGGGCACGAGCCTGCCGACTTCGGAGTCA
>JBAZIR010000095.1:0-16702 GCA_041651735.1 Verrucomicrobiia bacterium
TTGTTGTCCAGTTTTATCCATGCCGTCGGCGCGCTGCTGTTTTCGCACCGGGATCGGCGTGTGCCATCGCCGGAAAATGTGCGGCGCATCGTGATCACGCACTTCCACTACCTCGGCGACGTGTTCTTCACCACGCCCGCCATCACCGCGCTCAAACGCCGCTTCCCCGGCGCGGCGATTGACGTCGTTGTCAAATCGCGCGCCCGCGACGTGTTGCTCGGGAATCCCGATATTCGCGAGATCATCTGCTTCGACCGGCTCTGCAATGACCGCACGCGCGAGCCGCGCACGGATTGGCGAGGGCTGCGGGCGCTGGCACGGCGGCTGCGCGGCTGCGACTTGCTGGTGGATTTCACCGGCGTGCCGGCCAGTTGTGGGCTGGCGGTGCTGGCACAGCCGCGATGGAGCGTTGGCTTTTCTCGGGCCGGGTTCGGCTTTGTGTTCGACCGGGAGTTGCGTCCAGTGCCGGAGATTCCTCTGGTGGAGCGATACAATGCGCTGGCAACGATGGCCGGCGCGGACGCAAGCGGGCTGATGCCGGCTATTCATCTGGAGGGTGATGCCGTTCCCGGAAGCCCGGACAAGAATCCCGTGCTCCCAAGCCATGACATTCTCTTGCACGTCGGCGCGGGTTTTTCGCTGAAGCTCTGGCCGGTTGAGAACTTTCGCGCCGTCGCTGAACATTTCCGGGCGCGCGGGTTGCGCGTGGCGCTGGTCGGCGGACCGTCCGATCCGGCGGAGATCATCAACCTGACTCTCCGGCAGGTGGCGGCGCTGGCACGCAGATGCCGCGTCTATGTCGGACTCGACACAGGGTTGACGCACATCGTCGCGAGCCTCGGCGTGCCGACGGTGGCCGTCTATGGGCCGACAAACCCGCGTTTTTTGCCACGCTGGCCGAACGAGCGGGTGGTCTGGACGGAGTTGGCTTGTTCGGCGGCTGAAAATGAGCAACATTGCGCCGCGGTCCGGCCGATGCGTTGCAGTTACGAACATCGCTGCATGCAGCAGCTCGGTGTGGACCGCATGATTCAGGAAATCAACCAATGCCTTGCCGTGTCCTCAATTTCATTACAGAACTGAACGTAGGCGGAGCCGAACGGCTGCTGGTAGAGGTGCTGCCGCGACTGGACCGCGCGAAGATCGAGCCGCAAGTGGCCTGCCTTTACGGCGACGGGCCGCTGGCTGCGGCACTGGAAAAGGCCGGCATCCGCGTGCATCGCCTGCGCTCGTCGCAGAAGTTTGACCCGCGACCGTTGTGGCGTCTGGTGCGGTTGCTGGAGCGCGAGCGGATCGAGGTGCTGCACACGCATTTGATCCAGGCGGACGTTCTGGGCTATTGGGCGGGGCGGCTGGCGCGAACGCCGGCGATTGTTTCCACCAAGCACAACGTCCGCTATTACGAGCGGCAGGAGCGTTGGTTGCGGCCCCTGGCGCGGTTGGGCGAGCGCCGGATGGACGCGATCGTGGCGGTGTCGAGCGCGGTGGCGGGGGAGTATGGACACGCGCGGCGGCTGTGGGTGATCCACAACGGTGTGGATTGCCAGAAGTTCTCGCCGCTGCCGGTGCCCTCGCACGGGCCGGTGGTGTGCGTGGCGAACTTTACCATGCAGAAAGGCCATCGCATCCTGCTGGAGGCCGTGGCGCGGCTTGTACCGGATTTTCCCGGCCTGCAAGTCGAACTGGCTGGCAGCGGGCCGATGCGGGACGATTTGCAGGCGCGCGCGGCGCGGTTGGGGTTGGCCAGCCGGGTCGCGTTTCTCAACACCGTGAGCGATGTGCGGCCGGTGTTGTCGAGGGCTTCCATGTTCGTGCTGCCGGCGTTGTGGGAAGGTTTGGGGTTGGCGGTGCTGGAGGCGATGGCGATGGGCCGGCCGGTGATCGTGACGGACGTGGACGGCCTGCGCGAGATCGTGACGCACGAGCGCAGCGGCCTTGTGGTGCAGTCGGGCAATGTGGCGGCGCTGGCGGAGGCCATCGCGCGGCTGTTGCGCGACCACGCGCTGGCGCAACGCCTGGCCGACACTGCCCGCGCTCACGTGGTGGAGGATTTTGGACTTGAGCGGATGGCGCGGCGGCTGGAGGACTTCTACGAGTCGATGGCGGGGAGAAAAAGTTAAAAGTTAAGAATGAAAAGTTAAGAGTTGAGGACTTCGGAATCCTTCACTCTTCACCTTCAATTTTTAACTGGCCGCCGTCCGCCGGTTACTTCGTCTTTGCTGCACCAGCATCCCCTAATTCCTTCCCACTCTTGCCGCCGTGGGAACGGAGAAGAGTGACCACCTCAGCCAGTTTCTTTCTCTCCGCCAAATCCAGTGCAGTTCGTCCCATCCTATCCTTTGCATTGATCTCAGCGTTATGAGCAAGGAGCAGCTTTATCATGTCAATATTGCCGGATCTTGCCGCGTAGTGCATTGGCGTGCGACCGACATCGTCCTTTGCATTAACACCGGCCTTGCGGGCAAGCAGAAGTTCCGCAATTTCTGTGTTTTGATTTGCAGCCGCCGCCATATGCAGCGGCGTGAATTCAAATGACTCAGCACCTTGACCAAATTTGATCCTGGCATTGACGTCCGCTTTCCTTGCAAGCATTTGCTCCACCAACTCTTTGCGAGCGTTCTCAACTGCATGAATCAAAACAAACGCGGCCACATCTTGGGTAACGCTTGTGCCTTTGGCCAACAAAAGCAGCGCAATATCTTCACGGTCTGCTAAGAGCGCCATGGTCAGCGGACTGTTTCCTTCGACATTCTTTGCGTCTAAGTCTGCTTTATTGGCTATCAGCAGTTCCACAATATCTTTTTTGCCTCCCTGAACAGCAGTGTGCAATGGCGTATCGTGAGCATAGTCCCGCGCTTTGACGTTGGCCTTGTTTGCCAAGAGAAACTCCGCGATTTCCCTCTTTCCTTCCATTGCCGCCACATGTAGAGGCGTGTATTCCTCAGTTCCAATTTTCGCATTCACAAGCTCTGGTTTGGCTGCCAACAACTGCTTCAACTTCTCCAAGTCTCCGCTCTTCACTGCGTCGTGGATTTCCCCTGCTTGCATTGGCCCACAAGCCATCAACAGCAGCATCAGAATCTTCAGCCAGTTCTTCATCATCTCTGCCCCAATCCTGGCGGCGTTTCTACCAGAAGCGGCGAGCGAAGTCACGCGGGCAAGCTGGATAGCTGCAGCGACGGTCTTTAACCGTCGGTTGTTGAGATGATTCTTCGGCGGTCGCAGACCGCCGCTACAGGGGCGCGAACGAATGGCTACACGAAGCGCTTGGCGACGAGGGAGCAGTTGTGGCCGCCGAAACCGAGGGCGTTGTTGAGAATGGCGTCCACCTTCATCTCGCGCGGAGTGTTGGGCGTGTAGTCAAGGTCGCACTCGGGATCGGGCGTCTGGTAGTTGATGGTCGGGGGAACGATGCCGTGGGTGATGGCCAGGGCGCAGACAATCATCTCGGTGGCGCCGGCGGCGCCGAGCATGTGGCCGGTCATGCTCTTGGTGGAGCTGATGGCCACTTTGCGGGCGTGTTCGCCGAAGACGGTCTTGATGGCGGCCGTCTCGAACTTGTCGTTCAGTTCGGTGGAGGTGCCGTGGGCGTTGATGTAGGAAATCTGGTCGGGCCGCAGGCCGGCGTTGTTGAGGGCGTGGGTCATGCAACGAGCCGCGCCCGCGCCGCCGGGGGCAGGGGAGGTGATGTGGTGCGCGTCGGCGGTCTGGCCGTAGCCGACCACCTCGCAGTAAATGCGCGCGCCGCGCTTCTTGGCGTGCTCGAGTTCTTCCAGGACAACGACGGCGGAGCCTTCGCCCATGACGAAGCCGTCGCGGTCGCGGTCGAAGGGACGGCTGGCGTGCTTGGGGTCGTTGTTGCGGGTGCTCATGGCCTTCATGGCCGCAAAGCCGCCAATGCCGGTGGGCAGGATGGTGGCCTCGGTGCCGCCGGCGAGCATGATGTCGGCATCGCCGTAACGAATGGAGCGGGCGCTTTCGCCGATGGCGTGGTTGCTGGTGGCGCAGGCGCTGACCGTGGCGAAGTTTGGCCCGCGCAAGCCCAGTTCCATGGAGGCGATGCCGCTGGCCATATTGCCGATCATCATCGGGATGGTGAACGGCGACATGCGGGCGGGACCTTTTTCCAGGAGGATCTTATGCTGTTGCTCGAAGGTGGAGAGGCCGCCGACGCCGGAACCGATGACGCAGCCAGCACGATCGAGGTCTTCCTTGGGCAGGTCGAGGCCGGAGTCCTGGACGGCGAGCTTCGCGCCGGCAACGGCGAACTGGATGTTGCGGTCGCTGCGGCGCGCATCCTTGGGCATGTTGAAGAACGGCGCGACGTTGAAGTTGAGGACTTCTGCGGCGATTTGGCAGTCGTAGGCGGTCGGGTCGAAGGCCGTGATGCGGTCCACCTTGGTCTCGCCAGCGAGCAGCGCACGCCAGAAACTGTCCAGGGTCTGCCCGAGCGAGCAAACCACGCCCATGCCTGTGATGACTACCCGTCGTCCGTTGTCTGCCATAAGATTAGACAGTTGGGGCATTGGGAGCGGCCCTCAGCCGTCGCGTCGCCGCTGCCAATGCCCCGTGTGAACTGCGAGAATCGAGGCTCAGCTCTTGGGAGCTTTTTCCTCGATGTACTTGACCGCGTCGCCGACGGTTTGGAGCTTCTCCGCATCCTCGTCGGGGATTTCGGTTCCGAACTCTTCCTCAAAAGCCATGACCAACTCCACCGTGTCCAGCGAATCGGCGCAGAGATCCTCAATGAACCGCGCTTCCATCTTCACTTGATCGGGGTTGACGCCGAGTTGTTCGACGATGATGTCCTTCACTCGTTCGAAGGTGGGTTTCTTGTTGTCTGCCATGTGTGTGTCTCCTTAGTTGGTTCCAAATGTTGCTCTTTACATCACCATTCCACCGTCCACTGTCAAGACCTGACCGGTGATGTAAGCGGCCTGGTCACTTGCCAGAAAACGAACTGCATTGGCCACGTCGTCGGGCGAACCGAGCCGGCGCAGCGGGATTTGATTCATCAGCTTCTGCCGGATCTCTTCGCCGAGGGCGGCCGTCATCTTGGTTTCGATGAAACCGGGGGCGACGGCGTTGCAGGTGATACTGCGCGAGGCCAGTTCGCGGGCGACGGACTTGGTCAGGCCGATGACGCCGGCTTTGGACGCGCCGTAGTTGCACTGGCCGGCGTTGCCGACGAGGCCGATGACGGAGGCTATGTTAACGATGCGGCCGGAGCGCTGTTTGACAAACTCGCGCGCCAGGGCCTTGGTGAAGAGAAACGTGCCCTTGAGATTGATGTCCAACACCGCGTCCCAGTCCGCCTCGCTCATGCGCATGAGCAGCGTGTCCTTGGTGATGCCTGCGTTGTTGACCAGAATGTCCACCTTGCCGCAATCGGCGAGGACCTTCGCGACGGTTTCCTCCACGGAAGCGGCTTTGGACACGTCAGCGCCATAAGCCCAGGCGCGGCGGCCCATCGCGCGAACCTTGTCGCACGTCTCGGCGCAGAATTCAGGTTTGAGGTCCACGACGGCTATGTCAGCGCCGTCTGCGGCCAGTTTCAGCGCGATGGCCTGGCCGATGCCGCGACCCGCGCCGGTTATCAGTGCGATTTTGTTGTCTTGATTACCCATAGAAAAGCCGCGCGTATCCTAGGAATCGCCCCTGACTTGTCAAACAATTCTTTGTGAATTGAGAAGGGATATGGCCCAACGCGCACTCGTGGTTGCCATTAGGACGGCCCATCAGGGGCCGACTGGCCTGATGAAAGAGGAAAAAACGCACGCCGCGCAGAACCGCGCTAGCCGGCAACTTCGGAGAAGGAGAGGTTTTTGATGCCCGAAGCAGCGCAGGCATCCAGCACGTCAATCACGCGCTGGTGCATGACGTTCGAAGCGGGTGTGATGTAAACGGGAAACTTGTCGTTGGATCGCCTGACGAGGGCCTGGAGTCTGTCACGCAACGACTGCAGTTTGTCGTCCATCGGCGTGCCGATAGGCGCTTCGTTGAAGGTAACGGAGCCATCAGGCTGGATGCCGAGATAGACTTCCATCACAAACATTTGACTTTGGCCGACGCCGCCAGCCAGTGCGACACCGATCTGTCCTTCAGGTTTGACCCTGGACGCCGTGCACATGAAGAACATGATCAACAACGCGACGATGTCCACGATCGGCGTGATTTGAAAACCGACCTCCTGCTCTTCCGGTTTCTTCGTTCTCATGTTTGGCAACTCCAGCAGCCTTTGCTCCCGCCCCGCCTGCCTCGTGGGTGCCAAAACCGCAATGGAACCACGCTAGCCGGCGACTTCGGAGAAGGAGAGGTTCTTGACGCCCGAAGCAGCGCAGGCATCCAGCACGTCAATCACGCGCTGGTGCATGCTGTTGGGTGACGGTGCGATATAAACGGGAAACTTGTCGCCGAAACGCTTGATGAGGGCCTGAAGCTTGTCGCGCAACGCCTGCAGTTTGTCGTCCATCGGCGTGCCGATAGGCGCTTCGTTGAAAGTAACGGAACCTTCAGGCTGGATGCCGAGATAGACCTCCATCTCCACCACCGCGCCGCCTTCGCCGGAGCCGGGGAGCGAAACGCCGATCTGGCCTTCGGGCTTGATCTTGGATGCGGTGCACATGAAGAACATGATCAGCAGCGCGACGATGTCCACGATCGGCGTGATCTGGAAACCGATTTCCTGCTCTTCCGGTGTTTTTGTTCTCATGGCTTTTTGGCTGCCGCTGCTTTCGCTGCTGCACCGCTGGAATCGTAGGTTCCAAAGACGATGTTCGCAATACCCGCTTCGGCGATGACCTTCGTCAGGCGCGAGATGAAGACATACGGGCAATCCTTCTGGGCGCGAATGTAAGCGCTCTTGAAGTCGCGCCGGCTGAGGATCGGCGCCAATTGCTCCGGCTCAGTGTATTTGCGGTCGTCGAAGAAGGTGTCGGCGACGCGCTTGATTGGATCCCAAGTCACGTGGATGTAGCCCCAGCCGTTGCGCTCCTTGATCTCACGCGCGCTGATCGCGTCCGGTAACGTCACTTCCTTGGTGGCGCGTTGGACGTCCAGCGAGGAGATGGCCATGAAAAAGGTCAGGAGCACGAACAAGCAGTCCGCCATGGCCGCGATACAAATATCGGGGTCCTCCATGTCGTTCATGAACGCGTTGGCTTTAGACTCTTCCTTCATGGCTTGTCGCGCTTCCTGGGTAAACTAGATCATGACGATGCAGGACGCCAGTGCCTGATTACGCCCATTCCAACGTGGACTTGCAGTTCGGGCAGGTCGGTATGCCTTGCGGAATCTGCGCGTTGCAGTTGGGGCAGGGGACCATGACTGCGCCCTCGGCCGGTGCCGCCTTGGGCATCTCGCTTGCGGCTGCCGGAGCAGCAGCGGCATCGCCCGAAGCGGCGGCCGGGGCTGCGCCGCTCAGCTCTGCTTCGAGTTGCGGGCCGATCTTGATGCCCTGAAGCTGCTCGTAGGGGACATCTTCCAACAGGATGTTGATGACGTCTTCAACGGCAACGATAATCTCCTGCGTCTTGTTGCGGAAGAAGTAGAAGCCCATGAACCCTGGCACCGCCACGAACAGACCGGCAGCGGTGTTCACGAGCGCCTCAGAGATGGCGCCGGCCAGCTTCGTCGGGTCGGCAATAATGCCGCCGCCGGCGAGAGCGGCGAACGCGTGAATCATACCCACGACCGTACCCATCAGACCGAACATGGGGGCGATAACACCGATCATCGAGAGGTAACTGCAGCGGGCGCGCCATCCCATGGCTTCCTTCAGCGCGTGGTCACCCAGAATCTCGCGCACGGTTTCCTTGCCGCGGCCGACGCGCTGGATGGCCGGCTTGAGCACGTTGGTCAGGAAGCAGGGGTTCTTGTCGCATACGCGCCATGCCTCTTGATAGTTGCCGTCGGTGACGGCTTTTTGCAGCAGGTCCACGATCGGCTTCGGCGCGGCCTTGGGCACGCGCAACCGGAAGGCGCACTCAAGCAACAGGCCGACGGTGATGACCGAAAGAAGGAGCGTCAGGAACAACATCGGACCGCCCGCCTTGAGCGTATCCCACAACGTTTCTTGTTGGGCGGCGGACGCGCTGGCCGGCCACACGGCTCCGAAGGCCAGCAGCGCCACAACTGCCGTCCAGCGGCGGGGCATGGTGAAAAGGGTAGTGAGTCTGTTTCTCATATTTTGTGTTTCTCCTGCTCTGATGCGATACGCATTTCCTTCCACGGTAAAAATTCTATCGGTCGGCCGCCTTGGCGGTTGTTGGCTCCAGTTTCTTTTTCAACTCATCCGCCTTGGTCTGCGCCAGACGGGCGCTTTGTTCGTCCTGATAATATAGGACAGTCGTCGTCAGATAGCACTCCAGCGCCTTCTTATCGTCGCCTTTGCCGGTGTAGCAGTCGCCCAACGTCAGGAATGCCTGGCCGAACATCCGGGCCTCAGAGGGTGTCAACACCAGCTTGCCGACGGAGGTCTTGGCCACTTCGGCGAGCGCGGCGATGGCCTCGTCATATTTCTTCTGGCCTGCCAGCGCGACAGCCAGGAACGGTTTCACACGGTTCACCTGCGCCGGCTGGCATTCCCCGAACTTCTTCGCCACCGCGTCCGCTTCCGAAAACTGCTTCAACTCGGTATGGCATCGGACGATCGCAACAACAACGTCCTGAACCCACGGGGCAGGCAGCACCATATAGCGTTCCGCCAGAGGCTTCAACACCGGCAGCGCCTCGGCATACTTGCCTGCGTCAACACCGGCCAACGCTTCCTTCACGCCCCGGCGCTCCGCCAGGTTCCAACTGCCCGCTTCGGCCCGAATGCTCGTCCACGGCATCGGCGCGTCGCCGCTGGGGGTCTGATAGTAAAGATTCTTCGAATCGGCACGGGTGATGACCACGTCGCGGCGCTGGCCGGTTTTGAGGAAGAAATAGTCACCCGCAGTTTGCGCCATCGCCATCGAAACCATTGCGCTGATTGCGATGATGCCACTGACCGCTCGAACTAGCTGAATTCTGAACAACATGGCCATGAAAGGTGCTGAGGCTTTTAGCAAATCAATGCGAAGCCCGTCAAATAGGAATTGCACGTGACGAGAAGAAAACTGCGGCGTCCCGGCGAAGTGCCGCAGGACATCTTCCAGTGGAGTCACTGTGCAAACCCACCGCTGCCGTGTATATTCGCCTGTAATGAATCCAAAAGCAAACAATCCGCCGACACCGGAAGAGGTTCAAAAGAAACTCTCCGAGTTCATGAAACAGCAGTTCGGCGAGAAAGCCGTCTTTGTTGGCATGCCGGGCCAGCCGGAGGAGGCCGCCACCGAGGAACCCGGCGAAAACGTCGAAGAGAAACCGCTGGCGTTCGAGTTTCATTTCAAGCCGAAGGACATCAAGGCGCACCTCGACCGCTTTGTCATCCGGCAGGACGAGGCCAAAAAGGTCCTTTCCATCGCCGTCTGCGACCATTACAACCACGTCAAGCTCACCGAGGCTGGCAAGGCCGGCCGCGAGTATCACAAGCAGAATGTTGTGCTCATTGGCCCGACCGGCGTCGGCAAGACCTATCTCATCAAGTGCATCGCGCAACTCATCGGCGTGCCGTTCGTCAAAGGCGACGCCACCAAGTTCAGCGAGACCGGTTACGTCGGTGGCGACGTCGAGGACCTCGTGCGCGAGTTGGTGACGCGTGCCGATGGCGATGTCAAGCTCGCCCAATACGGCATCATCTACGTGGACGAGATAGACAAAATCGCCGCGGTATCGCACAACGTCGGCCGCGACGTTTCCGGCCGCGGCGTGCAAAGCAACCTGCTCAAGCTCATGGAGGAAACCGAGGTGCCGCTGCGTTCGCAGACCGACCTTGCCGGCCAGCTCCAGGCGGCGATGGAGTTCCAGCGCCATGGCAAGGTCAAGCGCCAGACCATCAACACCCGCCACATCCTCTTCATCGTCAGCGGCGCGTTCGACAAGCTGGAGGACATCGCCCGCTCGCGGCTGCGAGAGGCGCAGATCGGTTTTGGCGCGAAACTTCGCGGCGAGATACCGCGCGCCGACTTGTTGCGAAAGACGACGACGGAGGACTTGATCCAATTCGGTTTCGAGCCGGAGTTTGTCGGCCGGTTGCCAGTGCGGGTCGTGTGCGACGAGTTGTCAGAGAACGACCTGTTCGCTGTGCTCAAACAAAGCGAAGGCTCGGTGGTTCACCAATACGAGCAGAGCTTCCGCGCGTTTGGCATTGACGTGCTCTTCTCCGACGACGGCCTGCGGGCCATCGCCCGGCTGGCGGCGGTCGAGCGGACCGGCGCGCGGGCGTTGATGACGGTGTGCGAGCGCGTGTTGCGCGACTTCAAGTTCCACCTGCCGTCCAGCGACATCCACAGCTTCGTCGTCACTGCGGAACTGGTGGAGGACCCGGCGCGCGAACTGGAGAAGCTTCTGGCCGACCCGGACTACGAGCCGCGTCTGGTGACCCGGCTGTTGGCGGACCAGTGGGCGGAGCGTTTCGGCCAGAAGCACGACCTGAAGATCCGTTTTGAGCCGGACGCGGCCGAGGCTGTGGTGGAGCGCTCGCTTGCGGCGCGGCGTCCCGTGCGTGACGTGTGCGACGAGTTGTTCAAGGACTACGAGTTTGGCCTCAAGCTCGTCGGGAAGAACTCCGGCAGGAACGAGTTCGTCTTGACGCGTATTGCCGTGGAGAATCCGGAGCGGTTCATCAGCGAGATGGTGGTTGCGTCGTATCGGGAACACAATAACAGTTGATCTGTGCCGGGGCGAAGAGCCGATGTTTTTGAAATCCGCTTGCGCGGCGCGCCCGGTGTGCGCATTTTAACATAGATGAGAATTTCAGCAGCCATCACAAGCGAAACCGACGCGGACAAGATCGTGTCAGAGTTGTGCGGACAGGTTCGCGCGCATCTCGGCGCGGCGAAAGTGGACCTGGCCTTGCTCTTTGTTTCGCCGCGGTTCGTTGGCGCGTTGCCGGATCTCATCGAAGACATCCACCTCCACCTCGGCGCGCGGTGCCTTGTCGGATGCACCGGCGCCGGCATCATCGGTGAGGACCGTGAAGTGGAGCGGGCGCCCGCCGTTTCGCTCTGGGCGGCCTCAATGCCCGGTGTGACGGTCCAGCCGTTCCGGATCACACAGCACCAGGTGGAGGAATCCAACGGCCCTGCGTTCTGGCACTCGGAACTGGGCATTGGGCCGGAGGATGAACCCTCGCTCATCTTCCTGCCGGATCCCTTCAGCATAGACGCCACGCGCGCGGTGGAGGAGCTTGGCGCGGCGTATCCTGGCCGGCCGCTTGTCGGCGGGCTGGCCAGCGGCGGCCGTCAGGCGGGCGAGAACCGTGTGTGGATCAACGAGAAGGTTTTCGAGGACGGCGCGATTGGGGTGGCGTTGTGCGGCGCGGTGCGGTTGCGCGCCATCGTCAGCCAGGGCTGCCGGCCCATCGGGGAGCCCCTCATCGTCACCAAAGCCCAACGGAATATCATCGTCGAGCTGGCCAACCAGCCGCCGGTGGTGGCACTGCAGGAAACGCTCCGAACGCTCTCCGAGCAGGACCGCCAGCTTGCGCAACAGGCGCTGTTTGTCGGCCGCGTCATCAACGAATACCAGTCTGAGTTCCATCGCGGCGATTTCCTCATCCGCAACATCGTCGGCCTCGACCCGAACAACGGCGCCATTGCCATCGGTGACCGCGAGATTCGTTCCGGTCAGACGATCCAGTTCCAACTGCGCGACGGCGCCACCGCCAATGAGGATCTGCGCGAGATGATCGAGAAGCAGGAGTCGTCGCTTGCGAAGCATCCGCCGAGGGGCGCGCTGATCTTCTCCTGCCTCGGCCGTGGCGAGAACCTGTTTGGAAAGCCAAACCACGACGTCAGCCTCATTCGTGAGAAAATCGGTCCCCTGCCGCTTGCGGGCTTCTTCTGTAACGGCGAGATCGGCCCGGTCGGCGACAAGGTCTTTGTCCACGGCTTCACCAGCGTGATCGCGCTGTTCGAGCCGGTTGACAAGGAGAACTGACGCGGCGCGAAACCTCTGTGGCTACGCCGCATTCGCAGGGCCGGCCGGTGTGTTCAGTATGCGAATCTCGCGCTGGGGGAACGGTATTTCGATGCGTTTTTCGCGGAACCTCTCAATGATGGCTTGGTGAATTTCCTGCTTGGCCAACCCGTAGTCTTGCAGCACGACCCATGCGAAGATGGAGAAATTGATGCTGCTGTCACCCAATGAATCAATGATGACGGCCGGCGCCGGGTCCTTCAAGACGCGCGAGTTGGCGTTGAGAATTTCGTGGATCGTGGAGGGCACGAGATTCATGTCGGAATCGTAAGCCACGCCGACGCTGAGCTTGAGTTGGCGCGTCGTGCCGTAGTTATGGAGAATCTCGCCGATGATTTTCTTGTTGGGGATGACGACCTTGGATCCATCCGCGAGAGTCAGCACCGTGGAAAACAACTCGACGTTGGCAACCTGGCCGGTTTCTCCCAAAATCTCGATGTATTCACCGACGCGGAATCGTTTGACGAAAATGATTTGCAGCCCGGCGACGAGGTTGCCAAGCACGCCCTGCATGGCCAGCGCGATGCCGGCGCCGGCCACGCCGATGCCTGCGACCATCGGCGCGATGGCCACACCGAGCTTTTCGAGCGCCAACACGCCCGCCAGCGCAAACACCAGCAGCTTGACGACACGCACGATGAGCGTGCGCACTGGCAAATCCAGTTTTTGTTTGCTGAGCCAGCCATCGAGCTGTTTGCCCAGCCAGCGCGCGACCAACGCGCTAATGACGAGGATCGCTATCACGCCGAGGATGTCGAATCCCTTGCGGATGACGAAGTCCACGATGGTGTCTTTCCATGTCATCAGAGTGCTATTCATGTGTTGTTCCTTTCCGCGTTCTCCGTCTGAAGAAGATGGCGCATTCTACATGCGGTGATTGGTTTCGCAAGCAGACCGTGCATCTTCTTCGATGCGGCGCGGACATTCGAACGCGGAAGAATACCCAGCCTGTGCGCCACTTCACGTCCCCGGGGTCTCTGCGTCGAAATCCTCCGCCCCTCGCGACGGTTCCCGGTTCGCTTCGCTACTTCGCCTGCCGTTGGGCTTCGGCTATCTTCTTGTTCATCGCTTCGCGTTCCTTGTAGAACGCGTTGAGCTTTAAGCGCACCGTTTCCGATTGCATGCGGGCCGCATTCGCACGCGTTCGGACTTCGGCTTCACGCCTGTCCAACGCCGTCCGTTGTGTTGCGGATTCCTTGAGCCTGTTGCGGCTGCGGATGAAATTTTCGAGCGTCTCCTGGGCCTTGGCGGCGATTTTCTCACGATGGATGACTTCGTTCTCGGTAGCCTTGATCAACATGTCGAGGCGTTCCTTGTCTTTTGGCCCGAACGCGATGTTCTTGGCTGCCGCGCTATCCTTGACCTCGGCGATGTCGCCCTTGTTGATGGTCATGCGGTAGACACCGTTGGACGCCTGCACGAGGATGACCAGCTTCTCGTTGTTATCCACAAGGACCGCCCCCGTCACTTTCTTGCCGTTCTTGAGCGTGACATCCACTTCTACCGCGCTCGCGGTCACAGCAGCGAAAAAGAGGATCAGAAAGAGAAGATGTTTCATCGCAGGCGACATTCTACCAGTGGCGATCAAGAAAGTCGCCCTGATTCATGGCGACGCCCGCTGCAAACGAATCCTTGCGCGAGGCCATCTCGTCATTGGTTTGCTGACCGCGGCGCGCTTACTCCGCGCTATAGGCCTTGGTTTTATCCGTGCTGCAATCGCCGTTGACGTTGATGACGGTCAACTTGCCGTAGCCATGTTTGAGGTCATTGGCAAAGTCATAAAGCACGCCGATGACAGTGAGTTTGCCTTCCTTCACTTCCGCCTCGAACTTCCTGACCGCCGCGGTCACCTGGTTGTTCACGTTGAGTGTGACATTCGCCACCATGTCGCCGCCCTTGGCGATCTTGAGCGTGTTCAGTTCCTTGCAGATGGGTTGGGATTCGGACGAGTACTCGCCCGAGGCGGCCTTGATGGCGCCGCAGCGAGTGTGGCCAATAATCAGCAGCACGGGCGTGTGCAGATGATGCACGCCGTATTCCACGGAGCCTTCGGCCGTGCCGAGTTGGTTGCCGATGTTGCGAATGACGAACAGTTCGTTGTCCGGCTCGGCGCTGATGGCCTGCATTTGGACGCGCGAATCGCAGCATGAGATGACGGTCACCTTGGGGTGTTGCGCCTCCAGAAAGGAGTGGAAGTGGTTCGGGCCGGTCCTGTTCACAAAGCCGGCGTTGGCGGTCAGGATGTGGTGGAGAATCGCCTGAACTTGCCGGCCGTCTACGTGCGCAGCGCCGTGGCCGGCGTGGTCGTCGGCGAAGACCGGAGTCAATGTAATTGAGACGGCGGCCAGGAGGCCGACGGCCAACGCTCTCAAGACGGCATAAGTCTGTGCGACGTGTGTCATAGCGATATCCTGTGTTGTGTTGACAGGATATCGGCAGATGTCGGGCGGCTATGAAGTTGTTTTGTCGACCAAGGTCTGCGCCCGCCCCCTCACGGCGCCGGTGGCCGCTCCACCAATTCGCCAGGCTGCGGCGGTGTGGTGGTGTCAACGTAGGAGCCCTGGCCGTAGGTCGAGGCTTTTGCGGATGGACGCTGCTTCTCGATCAGGATTTTTGCGATCTCGCACCCTGCGGTCGTCATCGTCAGCGGAGAACGCGTGTATTTGTAGCCTTCGTATTCCGTGAAGAAGTTGACCGTAACACGCTTGCCGGCATCCTTTGGCGCGACGGGGAATGATCGGCTGAGCGGATGCTGCGCGGTCTTCGAGTCCTTCGCCGGCGGGATCTCGCCGCGGATCGTCACGGCGGCTTTCGGTCCGTCCACGCGCACCACGTCGAACGACGCTGAATACCACCCCGCGATGATCGGCGCGCGTGTGCGGCCGTTGCTGCCGCCTTCCCAGAGATTTTCCACCCGCACGCCGCAGCCGGGCCTCGGCTTCGGCACAGTGGCACGGTCCTTGACGCCCAGTCCTGCGGCGATCGCGTCGGCCAGCAGCTTTCCCAGCACCTTGTAACCTTCCCGGGTCGGGTGCAGTTGGATCATCGGGCCCCAGTTCTCGATGGCGCGGACCGGCTTTTCGAGTTCCACCCAAACCACCTTGTCCTTCGGAAACGCTGCCATCTTTTGCCGCAACACCACGTTCGTCGCAGAGTTGGTCTTGTCGCGAAGCGGGTTGGCCGTCGCGCAAGGGAGGATGCTGCACAGGAACACTTTTTTGACCGATGGCTTCTTCAACAGCCCCTGCACGATGGCGATGATGCGGCCGGCGGTGGCGGCGGCGTGCGTCTCGATGGCGGACGCGTCCTTGATGCTGTTGTCGTTCGTGCCGATGTGCAGCGAATAGTAAGGACAATCCGGGATGTCGCCGAGGCGCAGGAGCACCCTCTGTGTGCTGTTGCCGCCTTCGCCCGCGTGGCTGTAGCCGAGCTTGGCCGTGTGCGTGCCGACAAAGGCCAGCGCGGGAAGCTGCTCCAGTAGATATTGCCGCCAGTAATCGCCTTCGCCCGCCCAGGTGATGCTGTCGCCGATCATGCATAGCGGAATCTGCGGCACGTCGGTGGGTGCCGGCCCATCCGAGGCCAGCAGAACGAATGGCAGGAACCAGCAGGCTAGGGCGGAGGCGATGAGTCCATTCATGGCATCAGATGTTCGCGAGCCTCTCGCATTCCCGGACTGCGGTCAAGGATGGGGTTGACCGCGAGTAGGTCGAACATCTGTGTTTTGGAAAATGAACCCAAAGCGAGGTGGCGCAATAAACACCTTGAGATGGCGACCACCCGGCACAGCGGTTCGTAGTGCAGGTTTCCAAGTCTTCAAGCGTCAAAGGATGACGCCGCCGGCCCACCCCAACGGGGTGGGAATCACTCAGCCCGGCGTTGGCCGGTCCTCCGGCCTACGCCGGGTTCCACCACAAAAAGAGATTCTACCCCGAAAGGGTTGTATCAACCGTGGGTTTTGATTCAACCGCTTTCAGGGTTGAGGAAATTATTATGGTCGTTAACCCAGGGTAGGCCGATTGCATCGGCCAACCCATGGGCTGAGTGATGGAATCCCGTTGGGATTCGGTTGGAGGAATGAGAACGTGCACTGTCTTGATGGCTGCAGATACCTCTCATCATCACCCGGCGTTGAGACGTCGGACTGTTCTCACGCCGCTCCGAAAAACCCCGTGGGGCTCTCTGGCGGGTCGTCACCATGCCGATCGGGAAAGAAAGCGAGAGGGATGTAGAGGATGAGGCCGAAGAATGGAATCAACAGGATGATGGATCGCGCAACCTTGCCAAAGACGGAGAGGTCCTTGCGTTTCATCCAGAGCCGGATGACCAACACGACACCCACCACTTCGCACACCGCGAGGAACACCAGCCACGCTGGCATGGGAAATCCAAACACATTGTAAACCTGTTGCAGTCTCACTTCGGTTTTGCTCCAAACGTTCCTTCTACTTCTGAACTTCCTCTTCCACGGTCTTCAACGTCTGCTTCAGAACCTCGCGGCAGCTCGCTGGCAGTTTCTCGTTCGATGCCATGTTGCGGAGTTTGGCTATGAACTCGAGCCGCTTCTCCCATTTCACATGGCCATCGCCGAACAACACGTTCACGCTCATGCCCGGATGATTGGTGCTCTTGTCAAAAA
>JBAZIR010000096.1:0-16691 GCA_041651735.1 Verrucomicrobiia bacterium
AATCAACGGCCCCTTGATCGCCGTGTCGCCGATGCGTGCGTCCAGGTAGGAGTGCAGGTCGCTGCCGCACATGCCCGTGCACCGCACGCGCACAAGTGCCTCCCCGCGTCCCGGCGGACCCGGATGCGGAACTCGTTCGACCCGCATATCTCGCGGACCGTACAGTCGCGCGGCAAGCATCGTTGCGGGAGTTTTTCGTACTGCAGTCACAGGATTACTCATGCAGGTAAACGTCCCAGCCCAGATACTTCGTCAACGCTTCCTTCACACCGGCGGCGATGTGGGTCGGGTTGACAGCAACGTGATGCTCGAAACCGTTCTCGCAGATGTGCGCGAGCAGCTTCTGGAAATGCGGGATGCTCACCACGCCGTAACCGCCGAAGGTCTTGAGCGGATCATCAGTGAACTCGCCCTCGCCAAGGTAGGCGCGGATTTTGCCGGAAGCGTCATCGGTGGTGCAACGCAGGTAGGTCAACGGCGCGGCCTTCACGCGGCCGACAACCGTGCCGTAGGTGTTCTCCTTGCCGACCGTGCCGGCGATGATCTCGTGCCAATCCATTTTCGGCTGGTCCTCACCCTGCTCTGCGAAAATGTCTTTCGGCAGGTTGCTGCAATGGAAGACGACACCCTTGTCAGGATCGTCGGCATAGTTGTTGTTCCAGTCCACCAGCGCGCTGGGCCGTCCGCTGGCTTGGGCCAACGCATGCATCCCTACGCAGCCCATCACGTCCACTTCGCACGCGCTGCTCACCAACATGTTGCTCATCATGCTCATGACCGTGCAGGGCACGACGCCGAAGAACTCCTCAATCGCCGTCCAGCACTGCATGGCGGTCGCGTTCAGGTGCGCGCGCTTCATCCATCCATCCACAGCGACAGCGAACTTGGCCATCTTCAGCAACGAGGCGGGCGGGATGCCTTCGGTCGCGACGTATTGACTGATCGCGGCGAGTTTGGTTTTCACGGCGCGGTCATTGTCGGCCATTTTGTTAACCCAGCTGAGCATCTCGTAGAGATCGAGCGTCTCAATGCTGATGCCCGCCTGTTCGAGCAATTTCTCGCTGTAGCGGACGGTGTTGAACGCCACGGGGCGTGTGCCGAGCGAGCCGATGCGCAGGCCGCGCAGCGCGCGCAACACCCGGCAGGTGACGGCGAAATCAGCGAGGTCCCGCGCGAAGCTCCCGCTCGCCGGACTACACGTATGCAGGCGCGTGAGCGTGAACGGGATGCCGTATTGACGGAGGTTGTTGGTGACGGACATCTTGCCGCAGAAGCTGTCGCGGCGGTTGCCCATGCGCATCTTGTCGGCGTCGTCAGCATACGCGTGGACCAACACCGGCACGCGCAGGCCCGACCAGCGCAACGCGTTCGCGATGGCGCGCTCGTCGCCGAAGTTCGGCAGCGTGATGATGATGCCGTCAATCTTCTGTCGGTTGGCATCGAAGAGTCCGGCACAAAGCTTCGCCTCCTCAAAACTCTCGATGCTGCCAAAACGCGTCGCCTTGACGCCGAGCGTGACTACCTTGAACCCGGCCTTCTGCAACACTTCGATCATGGCGCTTCGGCCTTTCTCGCAAAGCTGGGCGGGGAAAAAGCCACGGTTGCCGACGATGAGGCCGATGGTGACAGGTTTGATGGTGGCAGGTTTCATGATGTGCTCCTCTGGTTGTTGTCAAAGTCCGCGACGCCGCTATGAAATTGAGACGCGGATGTTAGGGTTGAGTTTCGGGTTGAACAAGCGCAAATCACCGCACTTCCAGTCCGCCTCTCGATTCTGTCGGTTTCTTCGGCATCCTGAATTTGTGTTGTGCGCCTTGTGAATAAGGTGCGGATTATAGTTGACGACAGTTCAGCGACAACGCCAGATTGCGTCCAAGTTCAACCATTTTGCGTCACCGGCATGAGTCCCCCACGATTAACGATTTCGCGCCCTCACCGAACGTGTAACGCGACAACGATGTCCAGGATTCCCAAAGTCATCCTGCTGATTGAGTCCTCGCGAGCCTCCGGGCGGAGCGTGCTGCGTGGTGTCGCCAAATACGCACGCCATCACGGGCCGTGGGCGTTCTACTGGGAACCGCGCGGCCTCGAAACAGTCTGGCCACGTCTCAAGAAACTCCACGCCGATGGCATCATCCTGCGCGACGTCGAGAAGGTGAGCGACGTCATCCGTTGCGGCATTCCAACCATCGTCTTTGGCCACCGCAAACAGGCAGTGCCCGGCGTCGCCAACGTGATGACCGACTCGCCACGCATTGGCACGATGGCCGCCGACCATCTGCTCGATTGCGGCTTCCGCCACTTTGCCTATTGCGGGTTTGACGGCATCTCCTGGTCCGACATCCGCAGCCACAGTTTTGCCAAACGCGTCAGCGCGGCTGGTTTTCAAGTCAGCTTCTTTCACCAACGCCGCCGCGCCGTTGTGCGTTCTGGCGAGGGGGAAGAGCAGTTCATGGCCGAATGGCTCCGGTCGCTGCCGAAACCTCTCGGTCTCATGGCCTGCAACGACGACCGAGGCCAACATGTCATCGAGGCCTGCAAACTCGCCGGCCTGCGCGTGCCGGACGAGGTGGCGGTCATCGGCGCCGATAACGACGAACTGGTCTGCGAACTCTCCGACCCGCCCATGTCGAGCGTGGCGATCAACTTCGAACGCGCCGGCTACGAGAGCGCGGAATTGCTGGCGAAGCTCATGGCCGGCCAGCGCTCCGTCAGCAAGGCCATCACCGCCCGCGTCACGCACGTTGTTGCGCGCCAGTCCACGAACATCCTGGCCATTGACGACACGCACGTGGCGAAGGCGCTGCAATTCATCCGCCTCCACGGACGCGAAGCCATCCAGGTCACCGATGCCGTGGCAGCTTCCGGCATTTCCCGCCGCGTGCTGGAGAAACGGTTCCGCAAACTTCTCGGCCGTTCCGTCCTCAGCGAAATCCGCCGCGTCCGCGTCGCGCAAATCTGCCGGTTGCTGGTGGAAACCCATCTCTCGGTTTCCCAGATCGCCGATTCCCTTGGCTACACCAGCATCGAGCACATCGCCCGCTACTTTCGTTCCGAGATGAAGATGAGTCCCCTCGTCTACCGCCGCCAGCACGGGCAGAAGTGAACGCGCCTGCAATGTGCGCCGGGTCCCCGATCCGGCGAAATCATCCTGAACAATCGCCACGTCGGGAACCTGGCTTGCAACCTTCTAGAGAAAGGCCCCACGATTACGAAGTGAAGCGGTGCTTTACTTGGGGCTGGTTGCCGCAGGCGCGTTGGTTTCCGCGGGCGCGGGTTTCTTCTGGGACAGGGACGGGAAGAAGAACTTCGTGTAGAAGCCGATCATCTTCGTCTGATCCTGGCCATCGTAGAACTTTGCGATCACCTTGCCTTCGGCGTGATCGGGCGGCTGCCGGGAGAGCAGCTTGGCCGGCACGCGGATGCCACACAGCAAGCGGCGCGCCCGAAATCCCAAACCGCCGGTCGTATACCATGAGAAGTGCGTCGGGTTGACTTCGAAGGTGCTTTCGTAAAGCTTGCTCTCCTTGTCAAACGAACCGCCTCCCTGGACCCCAAGATGAGTGACCTCGCTGATCGTCAGTTTCACCCGCCCGGAGCGCGCCATTTCCTTGCCATCGGCGTCCATCAACGTGAAGCCGATGACATAGTCCGGCGCTTGATATGAGACGAGCATCTGCGTCATCTGGGCCGCCGGTGTTGCGCTCTCGACGATCGGTGGCGGCGGGCCGGTCTGGGACGAATGCAGCACCCAGAAGATGCCCGCGAGCAAAGCGAACGCTGACAGCCCTACGACTCCCAATCCCACTCCCGGCATTCCCGACTTGCCTATCCGGCTCATGGCTGTATCGGCGAATGAAAGACGATCATCGTCTCCTGCGCCTGCCTTGCCCGCAGGACGAACATGCGGTTTTGCGTTCGGCGGCACCGTCAACTGCGCGGGAATTGCCCGGCCGCATTTCTTGCACGTCATCGCCTTTCCTGCTCGGTTGTCGGGATATTCGTTCTCCGCCTGACATTTGGGACAATGTACGGTTGGCATAGCAGCAAAAATTACGCGCGCTCCGGCTTAACGGCAACCTTTTTGATTGTGGAAGGTTTCGCGCGTGGCTAGAGATACTAACCCATGACGCGCGATTACGTGTTGAAACCAGCTGAGCATGTCCGCCCGTTGCAGATTGACTACGCAGCGCAGCTCAATCCGCAACAACTGGCGGCTGTGCAGGCGCCGGCCGGCCCCGCGCTCGTTATCGCCGGCGCCGGCAGTGGCAAGACACGAACCCTCACCTATCGCGTCGCCTGGCTCATCCAGCAAGGCGTCCCGCCGGACCGCATCCTGCTGATGACGTTCACCAACAAAGCCGCGCGAGAGATGCTTCACCGCGTGGAGATGCTGCTGGGCGGCGACGTGGGCGGCCTCTGGGGCGGGACGTTCCACCATGTTGGCAACCGCGTCCTGCGCCGCCACGCCAGCCTTCTCGGCTACCGCAACGATTTTACCATCCTCGATCGTGAGGACGCCGGCGACCTCGCCAGTGCGTGCATCGCTGACGCGAAGATTGACACGACCAAAGAGCGGTTTCCGAAAGGCGACGTGCTGGTGGAGTTGTTCAGCATGGCCGTCAACACGGAGCGCCCGCTCGGTGACGTGCTGGCGGAGCAGTATCCCTATTTCGAGCAGTTCAAGGAAACCATCGCCTCGCTACAACAGCGCTACCACGAGCGGAAGCTCAAGACCAACGCGATGGATTATGACGACCTGCTCTTGAATTGGCTGCGCCTGATGCGAGAGTATCCCGACGTGCGCGACCTCTATCAACAACGGTTCCAACATGTGCTCGTGGACGAGTACCAGGACACCAACACCATCCAGGCGGAACTGATTGACCGGCTCGCCGCCAAGCACCACAACATCATGGCCGTCGGCGATGACAGCCAGAGCATCTTCTCGTGGCGCGGCGCAAACTTCCGCAACATCATCTCCTTTCCCGACCGTTATCCCGGCGCGCAGGTTTACAAGATCGAGGCCAACTACCGCAGCGTGCCGCAGATCCTGCGCGTCGCCAACGAAGCCATCCGCGCCAACGTCCACCAGTTTCCGAAGGTGCTGCAAGCCGTGCGGCGCAGCGGCGCGCGGCCGTGGCTGGTCGTTGCCGGCGACGACAACCAGCAGGCGCAATATGTCGGCCAGCGAATTCTGGAACTACGCGACGAAGGCTACCGGCTCAACGATATCGCCGTGCTTTACCGCAGCCACTTTCACTGCATGGAGGTGCAGATGGAACTGAAGCGGCGCAACATTCCGTTCCTTGTCACCAGCGGCCTGAGGTTCTTTGAGCAGGCGCACATCAAGGACGCGGCCGCCTATATGAGGTTTGCGGTCAACCCCGGCGATGAAATCGCGTTCAAGCGGATGACGCAACTGCTGCCGGGCATCGGCGGCAAGACGGCGGAGAAACTCTGGGTCGCACACCTCGGCGGCAAGCCGCTCGCCGCGCTCTCCGCCCACGTGCCGCAAAAAGCAAAGTCGGCGTGGGAACAGGCCGTCGCAACGATCACGGAACTGCGCCACGAATCCGTCCGCAACCGGCCCGCCGAAATGATACGGCTCATCATCGAGTGCGGCTACGACGATTACCTGAAGGAGCATTACACCAACTACTCCACGCGGCTGGAAGATCTCGCGCAACTCCAGCTCTACGCACAACCGTTTTCATCCACCGAGCAGTTCCTGAGCGACCTGTCGCTCATGACCAACCTTGAAGTTGAAGACGAGACTGCGCCGGCACAGAACGATGAGGAGTATCTGCGGCTCAGCACCGTCCACCAGGCGAAGGGCCAGGAATGGGGCGCGGTGTTTGTCATCTCGCTGGCCGATGGCTTGTTTCCCTCCGGCAAGGCGCTCGACAACATCGAAGGCGAGGAAGAGGAACGGCGGTTGTTCTACGTCGCCATCACGCGCGCGAAGGACGAACTCTATCTGAGTTACCCGCTGTTGCGGCGCACTAGCGGCGGCATGGACGCGCTGCAAAAACCGTCGCGTTTCCTCGGCGAAATCCCCGCCGGCCTGATGGAGACACTCAGGCTGCGCGACAGCTTTGGGAGTTTCTGATGCGCTGGGGCGACCTAGATTCCACAACACAGTCCGCGCTGGCGCTCAGCGCCGCGCTGATCGTCCTTGGGGCGCTGGCCGCGTGGTTTTCATTTCAACTTCAGGAACGGTGGCCGCTGCTGGTCTTCCTGATCGCGTTCTTCGGCGTCGCGCTTTTCCTCGGCGGGTTCAGCGCCTGGCAGCGTTACAACGAGCCGAAAGAGACCAACCTGGAATCCTTCAAACAACGAGCCATATTCGGTCTCCAGAGCCGCCAGTTGCGAGGCGTTCGTAGCGGTTGGACGACGGCGCGTGATCTCTGCCTGCTGGCGCTGATCGCGGCGCTGGCCGCATTCATGTTGCACAGCCTGTTCATCGGCGGCGACGCCTTCCGCGGCTATTCGGAACACGGACAATACTTCGTGCGCCTGCACACGGCAGTGACCGAAGTAACCCCCGATCAATGGCGCTTGAATTGGTTGTTTGGAGCAGCCGTCTTTACGCTGCTGCCGTTGTCGCTGATTGTCACCACCATCGCCGTCTATCGCGAACGACATGACCGCTTCAGATACGACGACATGGATGTGTGAGAAGCAAGCAGCGACGGTTGGTCCGTCCGAGAGGAACTCCGGCTCCCCATTCTTATTTTACGACCGGCCGACCGCCGGGCGCTACTGGCACCGTTTCCCGCACCATGCCAGGCGGAAGCGCCCCACCCGTCTGTCCACCTGCACCGCCTCCCAACGCGATCGGCAGCGGCCCACCGGCCGGTTTGCCCATATAGGGGGCGGCGGCGTTGTAGAGTGCCACCAATGCGCCCTGCGCGCGATTCCATCGGTCCATCACTGGCGGCGGCGCCTGGAGTTGAGGGAACGTCATATCCACGTTGATCCACGCGTCGAGGAGAGTCTCGCTGCAAAAGCGCAACCAGTCCGGGCGTGGCCAGCGCGCCGACACCGTCGCGTCGGCATATTTTTTGGCCGCGTCGCGCAGCGAGCGAATCGCCGCGAGCGCGCGTCCCTGTTGCGAATCACGAATTGAAACGCGCTTGGCCTCGTTCAGGAAAAACTCGCAACTGCGCGCAGCTTCGGTCGCAACTCCTCGCAAGCCAGCGAGCACCTGCGGCGGAACCGGTGGCGGCTGAGGCCCCTGTGCCACCGCACCCGCAACACATCCAGCCAGGATCATCATCGACGCGAAGCATTGAGAAATATTCATGGTCAATCCTTATGGGTTAGAAACCTGTCGTTGGCCAAAAACATAGCGCGCCCGGTCCGTGAAGCAACACTCAAAGTTCTGCTACGTCCGCGAGGCCGCCAGCCCTCAAACGGCAAATGACCGGAGGCGCGTGACAATCTTCGGCATCGCATTCACCACAGTGTCCACGTCGGCTTCAGTGGTGCCAGCACCGAGCGAGAAACGAACGGCGGCGTTTGCCATCTCCGCACCCAGTCCCATCGCCAGCAACACCGAGGACGGCTTGAACGAACCGACAGCGCACGCAGAGCCGCTGGAGACAGCAATGCCTTCAAGATCGAGCGACATGAGCAACGCATCGCTCTTGCAGCCCGCGAAGCTGACGTTGAGCGTGTTCGCAACGCGCCGATCAGCGGGACCATTGCGGTGAACGCGTTCAATGCCTGCGCTCAAACCCTGCCACAACCGCTCCGTCAACGCGCGCAGCCGGGTGTCTTCATTTTCCACCTTTGCCGCGGCGATCTCGGCCGCACGGACAAAACCCACGATGCCAGCCACGTTCTCCGTGCCAGCGCGATGATCGTTTTCGTGACTGCCGCCGTGAACCAGCGACTCGATCTTCGTCCGCGGTCGAATCCACAATGCGCCGACGCCTTTCGGGCCATAAACCTTGTGACTGCTGACGCTCAACAGGTCCACCGGAACATCCCCGACCCGCACGGGAACCTTGCCCAACGCCTGCACGGCATCGGTATGGAACAGCACGCCGCGCTCGCGGCAAATCGCGCCGATCTCGCGCACGGGTTGAAGCGCACCCGTCTCATTGTTTGCCCACATCACACTGACCAGCGCGGTGTCGTCACGGATGGCACTCCGCACGTCATCCGGGTTCACCACACCATCGCCATCCACCGGCAACACGGTGATCTCGACACCTTCGTGATCACGCAAGTATTCACAAGAGTGCAGCACCGCGTGATGCTCCACTGCCGAAGTGATAACGTGCCGAACCTTTCCAGCCCGCGCGCGAACCGCGCCGAAAATCGCGTGGTTGTCCGCCTCGGTGCCGCTGCCAGTAAAAACGATTTCGCCGGATTTTCCACCCAGCAGTTTCGCCAACCGCTCTCGCGCGTCGTCGAGTGCGGCGCGCGCCTCGCGTCCCAGGAAGTGGATGCTGGAAGGGTTGCCGTAGTTCGCCTCCAGGAACGGCAGCATGGCCTTCAACGCATCGGGATGCACCGGCGTGGTGGCATTGTGATCGAGGTAAATCCGCCGCATGACGCGCTTCCGCAAGGCCAGACTAACGGGCCGGTTCCTTCTGCGGCTTGATCCGCAACTGCTCGTTCTCGTAATAAACGATGGAGTGCGCCGGCACCGACTGCATCACCCAGACGTTCGAGCCAATGATCGATCCGCGGCCGATCACGGTGTCGCCGCCAAGGATGGTCGCGCCGGCGTAGATGACCACCTCGTCCTCGATGTTCGGGTGACGTTTGATGCCTTTGACGATCCTGCCCTCGGCGTCTTTTGCAAAACTCTTCGCGCCGAGCGTCACGCTTTGATAAATCTTGACGCGCTGGCCGATGACGGTCGTCTCGCCGATCACCACGCCGGTGCCGTGATCGATGCAAAAGTGGCTGGCGATGGTCGCGCCGGGATGGATGTCAATGCCCGTCCGGCTATGCGCGAACTCCGTCATTATGCGCGGGATCAGAGGCACATGTTGCCGGTAAAGCACGTGCGCCATCCGCTGCACCGCGATGGCTTCCAGTCCGGGATAGGCGAGAATGACCTCTTCGTTGCTGATGGCAGCGGGATCACCTTCATACGTCGCCACCACATCAGTCTGAAGCAGGCCACGGATGCCCGGAATCGCTTCCATGAATTCCGTCGTCAACCGCTCCGCCTCACGTTCGCGCTGCGACGCGTCCAGAGTCTGGCCAGAGCGATATTGTAGCGCTTTGACAATCTCTTCCTTCAACCGGCCGTGGATGGACGCAGCGAGCACCGCGACAAACCCATGAACCTGCCTGCTGTAAATCACATCATTGTCCACGAAGCCCGGAAAGAGCAGCCGCATCAGGTCGCGCGTAATCCCGACCACCGCCTCCTTCGACGGCAGATTCGTGCCGTCAATGTGGTTGATGCCGCCGTAGCTCTTATAGGAAGCCACAATCCGCTCGATAATGTGCTCTAATCCTTTTTCGCTCATGGTCTATCAGAGGGGTAGCACGGTTTGCTGGAAAACACAAGAAACCCCACCCTCTCCCTTGACACTCTCCACCCGCTCACAACTGACTCACGGGTTGACAAACGCAGCCTTAGCAGAAAGAATGATCTCGAAAAATTCTCCCGGTTCTCCCGAGGTCACAACATGTTAGGGCTGGAAGGTCAAACATTTGCCGGCTACGAAGTTCTGAAGATGCTGGGTCAGGGCGGGATGGGCGTGGTCTATAAAGCCCGCGACATCAATCTCGACCGGCCCATAGCCCTCAAGATCCTCTCGAACCATCTGGCACAAAACCCGGCGTTCATCGCCCGGTTCCGGCGCGAGGCAACGCTGGCCGCGAAACTGGATCATCCCAACCTCATCCGCGTGTTCAGCGCCGGCGAATTCAATGGCACCCACTACATCGCCATGGAACTCGTGGAAGGCGAATCCGCGCGCGACCGGCTCGTCCGCAATGGCCGCCTCAGCTTCTCGGAGTCCCTGACTATTGGGGGATTCCTCGCCGAAGCGCTCGATTACGCCTGGCAACACACCAAACTGATCCATCGCGACATCAAACCGTCGAACATCTTCCTTTCCAATGCCGGCCAAGTGAAGCTCGGCGACCTCGGCCTCGCCAAGAGCGCGAGCGAAACCAGCAACGAACTGACCGCCCACGGCCACGCCGTGGGCACGCCGTTTTACGTCAGTCCGGAACAGGGGCGCGGAGAGAAGGAAATAGATTTCCGCGCCGACATTTACAGTCTCGGCTGCACACTCTACCACTTCATCGCCGGCGAGCCACCCTATGCATCGGGCGACTCGATGGCGATCATTCACAAGCACATCTACGATCCACTGCCGCCCATCACAGCCAGGATACCCGACTGCCCGGCGCCACTGGTGTTGCTGTTGGCCAAAATGATGGCCAAACATCCCGACGCCCGGCACCAGAGCTACGTGGAGTTGATCGCCAACATGCAGCACGTGCGTTATCAACTTTTGGAGCCCGTGGAACCGCCGCCTCCCTCGACGGCTTCCGCCATCCACGGCACGGCGCAGTCGCCACAGCGATCGCAGGTCCTGGTGTGCTGTGTCGTAGCTGCCGCCCTGCTCGTCATCGGTGGAGGCTTGTACCTTTGGGAGCCTTGGAAGCCCCGCACCAACGCACCAACTGTGTCCGCCACGTCCGGCCCGGTCGAAATTCCGAAGTCTTCGCCAGCGTCTGCCATGTCGTCATCCGGCAAGTCCGCCGCCTCACCATCTGCGACGGCTGTCGCTCCATTCTCAATCGATTCCTTCATCGCTGAAATCGCAGCGCTCCCGGCCGAAGAACAAATTAAACGCGTGGTGAAACAACTTCAGCGATTGAACCCCGGCTTTGACGGCCAAGCCACGCCCATAATCGAAAGCGACCGGGTCATCGGGCTGACATTCTCATCGGTCGCCGTCATGGATATTTCGCCGCTGCGAGCCTTGCCCCATCTGCGGCGGCTTTATTGTTCCGGCGACAAAGACAAACCATCGGTTTCCAATCTATCCCCATTGCGCGGTCTGCGATTGGAGACACTGGACTGCGGCGATACGCAGGTGGGCGATCTGAGCCCGTTGATGGGCATGCCGCTCCAGGAATTGCGTTGCTCCACCACCCGCGTCAGCGACCTCTCGCCCCTCAAGAATGCTCCGTTAAACCGGCTGGATATCTTCCACACGTCGGTCAGTGATCTGTCGCCGCTAGCCAACAGCCCGCTACGTTGGTTCAACTGCAAGACAACGCGTGTCCAGGATCTAGCTGCACTGCGCAACACACCCATGGAAGAACTGCATTGCGATGCATCCTTGGTGCAGCAACACGACACAGTTCTCCGCGCCATTCCTTCCCTGAAAGTGGTCAACGCTCAGCCCTACCCGTAAATCCCGGAGTCTCTGAGCCTCCCGCCGCCCGACTCACACGAACGTCCCGTCCTGTTGCCAGTGCTTGCAGCGAACACTCCCTGAGATCAGCACTTGCCGCCCCATGTTTCGTATGTCCCGGCAGGCAGTGTGGTCGTAGGCGACATTCCCCTCTGGAACTCCCGGCCCCGGCCTGAACGCAAGAGCATCCCAGACCGAGCGCGGAAACAAGGCGCATGTGAACCCGGTCTCTGTGGCTTCCTTATAGTCCCCAAGCGACGGTGCCTCAAAAGGCTTGCCGTCATCCCACGCAATCCATCTCTTGCCAAACCGGCTGCGCGCCAACCCGCCTATCATGCCCGCGCGCCTGAACCGATAGAGACCAAACATTAGATGTTTCAACGCATCAGGCGGGGGCTCGATGTCATCTTCAATCGTCCACACATGGGTGGTGGCAGCCGGCACGAATTGGCGCGCAATCGCATAGAGTCGCGCCATCTGAACCGCCAACCGATGGTTGTGTTGTTGGCGCAATCTTGAATCACCCGCGAATCGCTCCGACGGCACATCCGCGACTGCGCGCGTGGCGTCGGGAACAAGAACATGAACGCAACCCGAATCGCGCAACACTGTTTCCAACTGCGTGTTGAACGCCGGATTCCCGGAGTTGTCCACCGCAACAACAACGATATTCCGCCTGTTCCATTGCAGACCGCGCAGAACACGTGCGTAGGCGCGAAGCGCCCACGTCCGGCCGCTGAACAACGTCACGATCGCGATCAGGGCGCTTTCCTTCGGCGCAGCCTCCACCACTTTCATCGGGTCCGTGCGCCACGCCACACTCATCTGCCGGTCGTGGATCCGATAGTTCAGGATGGCCTCGGGACAGAACTGCATCTTCCACCCCATGCGACGGAACCGCAGCCAGAGGCTCCAGTCGCTCATCACCGTGCCGGCCTCCGACCACAGTCCTGCCTGCTCGAAGGCATCACATCGCATCAGCGAACACGCGTCCGCCATGTTCGCTTGTTCCAGCCATCCTTCTTTGTATGCCTGAACTGATTCGGACAACCCCAGTGTCCGGTTGTTTCGATGGTGCAGCAGATTGCCGTAGCAAGCGCCGATGTTCGAATTCACAAACCCGCGTCGCAGCACCTCCACATAGTTGTCCGCAAGCCAGTTATCGGCATCAACGAACAACACGTGTGACGCAGGTGGCAGCGCTTTGTACCCGGCATTGCGCGCCAAGGAGTAGTTGCGAAACTCCGTCCGCAAGTATCGCACCCCCTGCCCTGCAAACTTCGCTGCGACATCGCGAGTCTCGTCTGTCGATGCATCGTCCACCACGATGATGTGGCTGAACGGTATGGTCTGCCGCAGACAGGAATCCAGACACTGCGCCAGAAAACGCCCGTAGTTGTGGCAGGTGACGACGCACGCTGCTTGTTCGCCAGCCGGCTGCGACGACAGCCCTTTGCCTGCCCGCGGCGATAATGCGCAGCCAATCCTGGAATGTCGGAAAATCATCCGCAGACTGCTTTAGTAAATCAACTCCGGCGTCCCCCACAGGCCGTCCACCGACGAACCGCCAGTCCAGCCGGTGCCGCGAAGCTGTCCCGTCAACGCCACATTGATGGTCGTGTGGTAGCCATCATCAGGCACGTAGACGATCCACGCACACCGTTGCTCTGTTTTGTAATTACTCTCCTCCTGAATGACCGCCTCCGAACAGTCAGGCGCGGTCAGCGCCGTCAAATACAGCGCGCTGTCAAACTGTCCCGCGCCATGCGGAGCTTGTGAGAAGTTCAGCGGCAGCCTGTAGTTGAAACCTCGCTGGATGGTGATGGTTGTCGGTTCGATGTCCACGGTCGTCCACGAATTCATCTCCAACATTGAGGCTCTTTTCACGGCCAGGTTGCCCTTGCTTTTGCCAGCAGCCACCCTGCGAACGCCAGACGTTGACACGGAACCCTTTTTCCGACTGGATGGTTTCCCCTTCATACAGATATCTCCTTATCCGCCTTGCACCCCAGCAGTCCGGAGGTTCCACAGCTCACCGCAACACTCATCGCAGGTTTTACTGCTGAAGCGTAACTCAACATCTCCTGCCAATACACAACTCCTTGCACCACGTCCTCCTCATCAACCTGCAAACGAGCTTCACCTCTCCATCATCAGTCTTGATGATGAGCGCAGTCTATCCCCTCGTGTTCCCACGTCAAGCACCGTTGGTTGCGGATGTTATATTTCAACTGGCTACCGGAAGTCGTGTGGTGTTATTTACACGAGATGGTGGAATCATCCAAGTGATGGTGCGGGCGTAACGCGGAAAATCAGACTATTACCATTACGAGCCAGATGCCGACCATGGGTAGCATGAGGACAATACGAGTATCCGCACAAGTAAGAGGAATCATGAAGAGTATCCACGCTGCCGCTTTCACGCTCACAATAGCGTTATTGTCCGGTTGTTCGCAGACACCGGTAAGGGTCGAGGTCAGCTTGCCCGAAAAGACCTTTGAAGTTGCCCAAGAGATTCCTTTGACTCTATCAATCTCGCCTATTCGTGAACCCAGCGTCGACATCGGTGATAATTTCATCGTGATCTGGTCGGGTAAGCTGACACTGTACTCTCCCAATGGCCGGTCAATCTATGGGCACCAAACCAGTCCGGAACGCCCTAATTCTCCGCTCGCGTGGTATCCCGCCACCAAGGCGAAACCGTTGGTCAAGGTGTTTGAACTCAGCAGCTTGTTCAGAGGTTGGGCTAGACCATGGGAACGGGCTTTTAACGGTGACGAAGTCGGCGTCTATCGCGTGCTATACGAAGGCACTATTTATGTTCGGTCCACGCAGAACACAAACCAAGTGTGGAGCGGCAAAATCCGTTCAAATGAACTGACTTTCGAGTTGAAACCGCCCTCGCCAGCGAGCATCCAGGCAGCCTTCCATACACTTTCTGACAAGAATGCCGCAACGGAAAGCAAGCTGAGGGCGATTGAAGTGCTGAAACTTCGGCGTGACGAGGCGGTTGTAAGCACGATGACGAATCTCGTTGTTGGCACGAACACCGTTGTGGGGCTGGCTGCGCTCGGCATCTTGGACCGGATTCGTTCGCCCGAGCTGTTCGACATATTCGTTTCGTGTCTTATGCGGCCGGACAAGGGAATGCAGTGTTTTGCGTTTTGGACGATTGACGAGTATCCGGAATCCCAACGAAAGATGCTAACGAAGGTGCTTACTGAAGAATACAAACGAGGGCCTGCGCGCATGTCGTGGTTTGCATTGCGGGCGTTGGCAAGGTTCGGAGATGAGTCGGCTTTGCCCATCCTTGAGGAGATCGCGACGAAATATAACGATGAATTCATCCATAGGGACGCGCAGAAACGGGTTAACAGGATCAAGGCCCAACAGCGTGAGCGCCAACTGCAAACGCCTTGATCAGGTTTGAATCATCCGCGAAAGTGAACCTTTCTTTTGTCTGGCCCGCCGGCATGTTTCGCACTTAAACTGTCGGCCATGTCTTCTCTTCAAGCCTTCATGTTATTCAGCCTCCCCGTCACCGGCATGTGTTACGCCGTTTTGGGAGCATTGAAGTTGCCGCTCTGCGACCGGCTGAAACTGGATGAAGCGAAAGCGGGCGGCCTCGTCTCCTCCTTCGGCCTGATGGTCGGCCCCATCATTCTGCTGAGCGGTTTCCTCTCGGACGCGCTGGGGCGCAAAGGCGTATGGATCGCAGGCGCGATCCTTGTGACCGCGTCGCTCATCCTGCTGAGTCGCGCCCGCAAGTATTCCACCGCCGTCGTGGCCGTGCTGATGCTGTCCGGCGGGTGGGCGGCGATGATCAACGTCGCCAACGCGCTGATGTTTCAGGCTTACGCGAACGTGTTCATGGCCACCAACCTCCTGAATTTCTTCTTCGGCCTCGGCGCATTCCTGACACCCCCCGTGCTGGCCTGGCTCATCCTGCGCATCAAGTTCCCGAAAGCTCTCACCGCATTCGGCCTGGTGGCGGCGGCGACGGCCGTCTTCGCGCTGTGGGCGAACATGCAAGCTGCGCCATCAGCCGCGCCCGTTGGTTTTGGCGCGCTTATCGGCGATCCCGTGATGTGGTTGTGCGCGGTGACGCTGATGTTCTGGACACCCCTCGAAGCTTCCACCGCCGCGTGGACCACCAGCTTGGTGACCGCACTATCGCCGCAAGGCGAGGCGGCGGAGAAATCGCAACGCCTCGCTGGCTGGACACTCTCCGGTTTCTGGTTGTGCTTCATGGGATCGCGACTGATCGCGGCCGTGCTGGCGGGTTCGTCGAACGCCTCTATTGACCAGTCGGTTCACACCGCCTACATCTCGCACATCGTGCTCGCAGTCCTGTGCGTCGCAACGGTGCTCGGGTTGGTGTTCTCGCGCAAGCGGTCGCTGACGATCGGGCTGCTTCTTTTCGCCGGCCTGATTTACGGGCCGTTCTTCCCGAACCTCATGGCAGTGCTACTTAACCATTTCCCGGTCGAGCTGCACGGCCGGGCGGTAGGCGTGCTGTTCGGTTGCGCATCCATCGGCTGGACCATCATCCCGACCGTCATCGGTAAAGTGGCTGCGCGCACGACGTTACAACGTGGTTTTCTGGTCGCGGCGGGCGATGCCTTGCTCCTGTTGGGTATTGTCGTGGCGCATTTCATTTACGCCAGCAACTGAGCAGCAGCCGCCCCTACCCACTTCCACGAACTGAACCATCCAACCACATCCAGCCTCGGAGAACACCATGAGCCAGAAGAAAATCAACGTCGCTATCGTTGGCCTCGGTTTCGGGGCCGAGTTCATCCCGCTGTGGCAGAAGCATCCGCACACCCACTGCTACGCCATCTGCCAGCGCAGTCAAGAGAAGCTCAATGCCGTCGGCGACTACTTTGGCGTCCAGCGGCGATACTCGGACTTCCGCGCGCTGCTCAAGGACCGCGACGTGGATGTCGTTCACATCAACTCACCGATTCCCGACCACGCGTGGATGAGCCTCGCGGCGCTCAAGGCCGGCAAACACGTGGCCTGCACCGTGCCGATGGCCACGAACATCGCGGACTGTCGCAAGATCGTGGACCTCGCGAAACGCACCGGCCTCAACTACATGATGATGGAGACTGTCGTTTATTCCCGCGAGTATCTGTTCATGAAGACGCTGCTCGACAAGGGCGAACTCGGCAAACTCCAGTTCGTCCAAGCGAGCCACCAGCAGGACATGGACGGCTGGCCCAGCTATTGGCCGGGTCTGCCGCCGATGGGGTATGGCACCCATTGCGTCGGGCC
>JBAZIR010000097.1:0-16507 GCA_041651735.1 Verrucomicrobiia bacterium
GACCAGCCAATCGTAATGCCCATGCTCCAGAATCACCGGCAGCGTCGGCCAGAACTGTTGCGCCATCCCCGCGTGATACCATTGCTTGGGCGCTTTATTGACCATGATGCTGTCGTCGCGCAACGTCACGTCGCGCGAAAACGCATAGTCGGTGATGGGAAAATTCGTGCCCGGCCGGGAAGCGCCCGCCACGTCGTCGCTGATGGCCAGCAAGCTGTCCGGAAAATGTTTCTTGTGCAGATCAATGTGAATCTTCACCGCCTTGTCGGTCTGCTCCTGATTCAGTTTGGAGGAGTAACCCGTATGACCTTCTCCCCACAGGCCGAACGACCCGATATCAACGAACGCGACGTTCGGGTTTCCGTTGTAGCGCTTGGCCATCGCGGCGAGGAAATGGTCTAGCTTCTCCAAAAACACAGGATCATCGAAGATGGGGTCCCATAGCTCGGCGTCGGTGTTGTATTTCTGGCCCGAGCGGTAGTAGATGCCTTTCGCGCCAGCGTCCTTGACCCATTTCGGTGTCGCATACACAAACCGGTCTTCGCTGGCGATGACGCGAAACGCGATTTTCTTTCCCGAATCCATCCACGGCTGCGCATACGAGTCTATCAAGTCCCATCGAAACTTTCCTTCCTCCGGTTCGAGATAGCACCAGGGGATACGGAAGTAGATCGTCGAGCAACCGGGAAACCAGTCGAGCGTATCGCCCGAAGGCTGCTGCCCACCGTAGGCCCAGAGCCGGTTTGAATAATGGAAGTGCACCCATCCCATCCCGGGATTGATGAGCGCTTGTTTCGTTATGGCGGGCTTGATGACTTGGAGATTCTCCGCCGCCGCGGCAAGGGAACAGACCAAGAGTGAGGCAAGAAGGATGGCTCGCATGACCTTTCTTGTAGCTCTACTAAGTCGAAAGTGGAAGAGGGGAATTCTCCGCCGCCCGCGGTTTCAATCCTCTGATCTTTGATCTGCCCGTGTCTCCACGCCGCGTTACGGCGTCACCTTGCCAATGACCAGCACCTGTCCGGCATAGTAGGACAATCCAGCGGGCAAGGTCTTGACCCGCAAGACGGCGGTGTGGTCGCCGGGGGCTTGTTCGGGAAGATAGAAGAAGCGCGCGTATCGGCGGATTTTCTCCGTCTGGCGGCGTTTGATGACCACCGGGGCGGCTTGATCGATGCCGACTTCCACCTCCATCTCGCTGCCTTGCGGAATGTCGCTGAAGCCGATCGTCGTCCCGTTCCATTTCACGGTGATGCTTTCTCCGGCATGGTCGCACTTCACGCCGCCGCGCAGCATGGCATCCGTGCGTCCGAGGTCTTCCCGGTAAACAGCGTCTTCACGAGGAACGACGGCCTTCCAGCCCGCGCTCAAGCGGGCATGAGTGATGGCGAGCAGCCCGGCCGTCTCCCAGCAACGCGGTTCCAGCGGCGCAGGCAAATGGTGATCCTGGGCTTTGGCCACCGGCTTCATCGTGAGCATCGAGCGGGCGATCACATCGCGATACACATCGTGGCCGGCGTCGCCGGGATGAACGCCATCGGCCGAGAACACCAGCTTGCCCGCCACCGGCGCGTCCGCTTTGAAAACGAGCGACCCCGCCTGCTCGCGTTTGGCGATCTCCACACCAAGATCAATCGAGGGAATGCCGTATGCGTTGGCGACCGTTTCCATGATCGGGCCGAACCACGGCGCTTTGCCCGCCTGCAGGTCCTTGAGCATTCCCCGTGAGATCGTATAAACGAGACAGATATCGGTGCGCAGGTTCTTCTTCCAGATTTGCCGGACGATGCCCTCGACCGATTTCGCTTCAAAGCCGCCGCCGCCATTCACGCGGTGCTCCATGAACACCAGATCGGGATTCTGCGCCAGCACATCGCCGGCAATCCGGCAGGCGCCGTAATCCGAGCCGGTGCCGGAAATGGCGGCATTGATCTCGATCACCTGCGCCTTGGGAAACTGCGACTTGAACCACGCCGTCGTTTTGGGCCGCCAGCCATTCGCGGCCGTGATGCTCCCGCCGAGGTAAGCAATCCGCACCGGCCCGCCGGCCTCCAATCGCGCAAACAAATTGGGCAGCCCATCGCGCACCCGCAGTTCCTCGGCAATCTTCGGGTCATGGTTGAATTCACCCGCATGGAGCGGAGCCAGCCAAGCCAGCATCAGGAAAGCGAAACCAAGCAATTTCACACCCGCAGCCTGCCATCGCCCACCATCCCCGCGCCACAAGAAAATCCGTCTCAACTTCCGGCAAACAGCACGGCTACAGGATTAACAGGATTCACAGGATGCCTGCCGTTGTAATCCTGTCCATCCTGTCTTCCGTCTCAGTTTCCTTCTGACCCTGACCTTTGTGACTCACAACCTTTTTCGCGCTTGTTCAGCGGCGGTGAATTGGGCTATAAGTGCGGCGTCATGAGCGCCATTTGTGGGAATAGCGGCTCGCACTCCAGACAGTCATTTACTCTTCACGCCCCGGTCTAAGTCGCGGCTCAATTTATTACTCGGAGGCCAACATGGAATACTGGGAAGTCACTAAACAACGCGCGCAGCTCACGCTGCCGGTCTGGACTCAGTTCACGCCGACGATGAAGATCGGTTCGACGGGCACGGCGGAGTTGGAACAGTATATCCAGGCGTTCGAGCCGCTCGTGCAGCAGCGCACGACGGCGCAGGACATCGCAGACGCTGCCTACCGCACCGCACAGGACTCGCTGTTGAAGATGAAGTTGATCGGCACGAAGGTGCCCACCATCATCGAGGCGATGCTCGGCGAGAACGAGCCGCTCATGGCGGACATGAACGAACTCTACCGCAATGTGCCGCGCACGGAGGGGACCATTCTGCGCCGCGCGCGGGAGTTGTATCCGCTCTGGGTGCGCGCCAACACGATGCTCGCGGCGGTGACGCCCGCGCAGTCGCCCGTAACACGGGTGCTGGGCGGCGTGGCGTTCACGGCAGCGATGCTGAAGTCGTTGCTGGACGGCTACGCAGACCTGGTCAAGGACACGTGCGATACGCAGGAAGCGCTCGATGCAAAGCGAACCGCGTTGCGGGCGTTGGACCGGCAGGTGAACCAGATCAACAAGCGTTGGTATAAGGCCGCCAAAGCCAGTTTCGACGAAGGCTCCGATGCTTACGCGGCGATCGAGAACATTCCCAGCGAAGGCGGCGCGCCCGCGCCCGATACCATTGAGATCGCGAGCGTCACGCAAGGCGGCCAGGACGGTCTGCAAGTGCTCATTGCCTACGTCGCTGGCGGCGGCGATCACGCGACGGCGAAGCTGGTCAAGTGGCAGGTGGCGGGCGTGGACGTTGACTTTGCGCACAGCGCCCTGCCGGACGCCAGCGGGAACGCCTTGGGGCCGTTCGTGGTCGGTCAAACGGTGAAGGTGATCACGGAAGTCAGCAACAGCGCCGCCACACGGACCACGGCCCGGCGGACGATCACGCTCCAGACGCCGATTGTGTAGGCGGCGGGGCAGGGGAGCCATCCCCATTCCGGCCGCGGCGAAGACAAGGCCGGCATCAGGGGCGGCTGTAAAACGAAAGACGGTTGAGCGGTTGCCGACCGGCGTCCCATACGCCGGCGACGGCGCGTGTGTTTGTTTGATGCTCTATGACGTAGAGGGAAGGGACGAGATGAAAACGCAATGGAGTTCTGTTTGCGTATTGGCAGGCGCGATGGCTTGTGCCATCGGCTTGATGGATGATGTCGCCGGTGGCCGTGAGCCGACCAAAGGTAAACAGCCTTGGGGAGAATTCAAAGGAACGCTTCACACTCACCGGCCAACAGTGGGCAGTCCGGAATACAAACCCAAGTGGGGCAAGGGACAGGAAATTCTGGATGAAGATTTCGGTTACGAAGACCCGTCAGGCATCCTATGGGTCGCCCGCAAGGGGCAATACACTGACGGCGCCAGCATCCCCACTGTGATCTGGTGCTTTTTATTTGGAACACCATGGAACGGCGAGTATGTACACGGCGCAGTCATCCACGACGCCTACTGCCAGAACAAGGGAGAGAAGCTTTGGATCGAGGTTCACCGCATGTTCTACAACGCAATGCGCTGCGGAGGCACGCCGTCTTTCAAGGCGGAGGTGATGTATTTCGCCGTGTTAAAGTTCGGACCGCCCAAAGACCGTTCGCTTTTCGCGCGCCTGTTTCTGAGCCCCGATGGCACAGCGAAAAACATAAGACTTGCCGGATCGCTCTCGGGCATGGAAACCCTGCTGCCGTATGTGAGCGAACGCGACCAAGCGTTGTTTTTTGCGTATCTCGAAAGCAGGCCTGCAACGAAGGCCCGAAACGAAGATGGCCGCCACGCTGTTGAGTTCCTTGTGAATCCCAAGGGCTTGTTGCCGCTGGCGGAGTTCGCACAGGCGCAGGGACGCGTTAGCGGCTACAAGACGATCAGCGCGGACAATACGCAAGTGCTTCCCACCTTCGCGATTGCAACAGGATCGAGCCATGGGCATAAATTTTTGCACGCGTCGCTGCCAGCGGTCTCGCTCCCATGGACGGAACGTCCGCAACTCCTGCTTTCACCGCATCCCACTGTGGTTCGGACGGAGAGCGATCCTCAAATGATCCAACTCATCGAGGGTGTCAGCCGTATTGCAAAGCAACACGTCGAGAAAGGCGGTGAGAACGTCATCACCGCCGACTTCATCGAGAAGCTGGCCGGCAATTAAAAACGCCGGGGTCCGGGAAACCCGGCACGCCGAACCCTTTGAAACACCCTCGTCACGGAGAAGAAAGAAAAGGAACACCATGAAGACATCGAGATATCCTCAACCGGCCCTGAGCTTATTATGCCCCATGATCCTCAGCCTCGCGCTGGCAGGTTGCATGTCTGTCCAACTGATTGCCGATTATGATCAGAAGATAGACGACGGAGTCACCGCGCTGCAGAAAAAGACCGAGACGTTTCTCGTGGCGCTGGAGCGCACATGCGAAACGCGCGAAGGAGTCTACGCGCGGCATGTGCCGTTCTACGATGAGGTGAAAGTGGATTTGGCCGCCCTGCAAGTCCGTGCTGATGCCATTGCACGCAACAGCCTTACGTCGCAACAAATACAGTCGTTGCGTGACAGTATCGCTAAAATGGAAGCACAACACAAGCAGGGGCTGCGCCCGATCGTGATTGCCGAGACGCGCAAGATACTCAACAGCGAGTTTACAGCGATTCTGGCATTGGAAGTTGCGAAGAAGAAAACACCCACAAGCAAGTAGAGGAGGCCGTTTATGAAATTGGATATGGATGCATTGTTGAAGAGCATGTTGACCGCAGCCGAAAAGGAACTGAAGGCGAGATGGCCGAAAGCCAGGGACTATGCTGGAATGGAGTTTCAGAAAATCCTGCTGGAGGCGCAGCATATCGGGGAGTTGAAAGACGCGAACAAGATCACCGAACAAGAAGCAACCTACTTGATGGACCTTCAGCGCAACGCTGCACGGGTGGTGCTGCTGACAATCGAGGGTTTGGGAATCATTGCCGTCGAAGCCGCTATCAACGCTGCGCTCGATGCCGTGCGCGCTGCCATCAACGCCGCGCTCGGAAGCTGGAAAATACTCTAAATCACGACGAACCGGGAACAATCAACCAAGGAATCCAACCATGAGCATGAATTTTCTGGCAAACGCCGCGATTGCACGCCGACTGGATTTTGCGCCACTCAACACGGTGCCGCAGAATCTTGCTGAGATTGCCGCCGCCTCCTCAAAAATGCCTTTCGCAATCACTCTGGGTCGCGCATCGCAACCTCTTGCGGAAACCGCGGCCAGCATTGCGCAACTGCGCCTTGCCGGTCCTGCCGCGCCTTCAACGCAGGCCGCACCTGCGGCCCCGCCGGCATCCGCACAACCGTCGGGCACCGCTCAATCTCCGGCGGCGGCGCAGGCCAACGCGATGGATACCGCGATGCATGTCATCTTCGGCTATATACCGACCGAGATCCTGACACTATATGTTCCAACCGTGGCGGCGCTTCATGAATCGCATGCGACTTCAAAACTTGAGGCCGCGTCTCCCGGTGAGTGGATCGCATTTTGGGTGTTTCTGGCTGCAACGCCTGTCGTAACGTGGGTGCTCTATGCGACGAAGGTCAAAGCCGAAAGCAAGCCCGTGCCTTGGTGTCCGCAGCAGTGGCCGATCTGGGAGATGATTGCCGGCACTATAGCTTTCTTTGTGTGGGCGTTCGCACTGTCGAACAATCCATTCAGCATGGATTACAAGAGTTGGTATTCGGCAGGTATCTCCGGAATCGCGGTTTTGGTGGCCTCAACATGTCTTGGCCTGTTAGCACCACTGTTTCAGCGCCCCATAAAACCCGCTGCTGCGCCAGCCAATCCGATTTCTGCGTCCCCCTCGGTTCCGCTGAAGCCATGACCCGGGCCGCTGAGAGTTTTCATCCGTGGGTCGTTGCTGCTGGCCGCCGCTGGACGCCAGCAGGAACGCCTTGGGGCCGTTCGGGGTCGGCCAGGTAGAAGCAACGGAAACCCGCGACGACGACGACGCAAGGAGAACGGAGGATCGCATTGCGAACGGCGCAGCCACGCCTTGGATGCGAATATGAATTGCCGTTGCTTCGTCTTGTGCGATATGCGAGAAGGCTGACATTCAACTGGCTGTCTGTGCAACCCAAGTGAATGACATGAGCGAGAAACGAGTCCTGGTCATCTTGATGTGGTTGTTGATCGCTGTGTGGTCATCTATCTTGGCTTTCTGTAATGCCAGTGGAGCGGGGGAGCCCGCGATTGCCGACGTGGCGACGCGAATTGCTTTTTCCCTCTTGATCGTAGCGTGGGTTTATGCTGACGCGTCATCGCGCCAGCGCAGGCTGTGCTACGACTACGACACATTTCTGTTTTTCGCCTGGCCGTTGTTGGCGCCGTGCTATCTGTTTCAGACGCGCGGGCTTCGAGGATTCCTTACACTGTTATATTTTGCCATTATCTGGCTGACCGCTGGGCTGTGTTCTGGCGCGGTCTATTGGATTCTGTTTCCGGCGGCGCGTTGAGATATAGGCTCGCCTCAGCCCACAGGAAATGAGCCCGTGCCGGTGGAGCAGGGGAGCTTTCTAAAAACACCTCTTGCGTAGCATCGCGTGCGGAGGCTATCGTCTCGCGACTTTTTTTCGTATGGATAAGGACAAATCAAAGACACGTAACTTTTGCATTATTGCGCACGTGGACCACGGCAAGACCACGTTGAGCGACCGTTTGCTGCAAGTGACCCAGACCATCGCCGACCGCGATCTGGAGGAGCAGCACCTGGATTCGATGGACTTGGAGCGGGAACGCGGCATCACGATCAAGATGCACCCGGTGACGATGCGTTACCACAGCGACGACGGGCAGGACTACATTTTCAACCTGATCGACACGCCGGGACACGTGGATTTCTCCTACGAGGTCTCGCGCAGCCTGAACGCCTGCGAGGGCGCGCTGTTGATCGTGGACGCGGGGCAGGGCGTGGAGGCGCAGACCGTCGCCAATCTCCATCTGGCGCTGAAGCAAAACCTGACGATTATCCCGGTGATCAACAAGATTGATCTGCCGCAGGCGAACGTGGAGCAGGTAAAGAAACAGTTGGAGGACATTCTGGCGATACCGGCGGAGGAGGCGATTCTGGCCAGCGCGAAGCAGGGCATCGGCATCCATGAGATTCTGGAGGCCGTCATCAAGCGCGTGCCGCCTCCGAAACTGCTGCCCCTGCCGAACCTGGCGGCGTTGGTGTTTGATTCGGTGTTCGATTCCTACCGCGGCGTGGTGGTCTATGTCCGCGTGTTTGCCGGCGAAATCAAGCTCGGCTCGCAGATCAAGCTGATGATGTCCGGCCACACTTTCGACGTGAAAGAGGTCGGTGTGTTCACGCCGAAGCCGATGCCGCGGCCCAAGCTTGTGGCAGGGGACGTGGGCTACATCGTGGCCAACATCAAGTCCATCGCGGACGTGAAAATCGGCGACACGGTGACGGACGCGAAAAAGCCGATTGCGAAACCGTTGCCGGGCTACGCGGAAGTCCATCCGATGGTGTTCAGCGGGATTTATCCGATCAACACGGCCGATTACGAGGCGCTGAAGGCGAGCATGGCCAAGCTGCGGCTCAATGACTCGTCGTTCGTCTATCAGAGCGAGAGCAGCGCGGCGCTCGGTTTTGGGTTCCGATGCGGCTTCCTGGGGCTGTTGCACATGGAAATCGTGCAGGAGCGGCTGCAGCGCGAATACAACATGGACATCATCGCCACGTATCCGAGCGTGGTCTATCGCGTGACGCTGACCGATGGAACCGTGAAGGAAGTGGACAACCCGGCGAACTGGCCGGACCCGACTTATCTGGAGAAGACCGAGGAGCCGTTCATCCGATCGTTCATCATCTGTCCGAACGAGATGATTGGCGACGTGATGTCGCTCGTCGCCGAAAAGCGCGGCGAGGTGAAGCACACAGAGACGCTCGACATCCGCCGTGTCATGATGACGTGCGCGTTGCCGTTGAACGAAATCCTGGTGGACTTCGTGGACAAGCTGAAGACCATCACGCGCGGCTACGGCTCGATGGATTACGAATACGACGGCTATCGCGAGAGCGAATTGGTGAAGCTCGACATGCTCATCAACGGCGAGGTGATGGACGCATTTTCCAGCGTTGTCCACCGCAGCAAGTCGGAAAGCCGCGGCCGGATGCTCGCGGAAAAACTGAAGGAAGTCATCCCGAGGCAGCTCTTCGCCGTGCCAATCCAGGCCGCCATCGGCGGCAAGATTGTCGCGCGTGAAACCATCGGTTCCGTTGGCAAGAACGTAACCGCCAAGTGCTACGGCGGTGACATCTCGCGCAAACGCAAGCTGCTTGAGAAACAGAAGGAAGGCAAAAAACGGATGAAGCAGGTGGGGAAGGTGAACATCCCGCAAGAGGCATTCATCACTGTTTTGAAATCGTCATGATGGCCTTATTCGATGTCCCGCCGTTCAGCTGGTGGCGCCAGCACCGCGCCCAGAAGCGCGCCCGCGAGGTGTCGAAACACGTCAAGCGATTGCTGGCCACGTATCGCGATATCATGGAGTCGGACAAGGTGGCGGCAGCCCAAAAAGCCATCGCGGAATTCGACGCGGTCCGGCGCGGCACGATTGAAGAGATCGGGCAGGGGATGGACCGGCTTGACCATGCGTGCGCGAAGCTGTTTCCGTCGCCGAAACACGCCCAGTGGCGGGAAGCGATCGAGATTGGCTTGGTTGCGGCGGTCGTCGCCTGGGGTGGCATCCGGACGTTCTTCCTGCAGCCATTCAAGATTCCAACCGGTTCGATGCAGCCCACGTTGTATGGCATTCACATCGAACCGATGCGGCCCGACGAGAAGGTCCCGATGTTACCGGTGCGGCTTGTGGAAAAGGCGCTGTTTGGCCGGAGTTACGTTGAGGCGATCTGTGAGAAAGACGGAGAGCTGGAGTTCATCAGCGAAAACCGGCAATCGATCGGGCCGCTGGAGTTCCGAAAAACCGTGTTAACGATCGGCGGACGTGATTACCGGATCGATATTGACCTGGAGAATTTCCGCAAGGCGCAGCAGCAATTGAACCTACAGGAAGGGAGAAAGTTCCAGCGAGATGAACCGATCGTGCGGTGCACAGTGAGCACTGGCGACCATATCTTTGTGGACAAGGTCACTTATAACTTCCGGCGACCCCGTCGGGGTGAAATTTTCGTCTTTGAGACACGTGAGCTTGCGGGCACCCGGGGCGAGTTCTACATCAAGCGGCTGGCTGGGGTTGGCGGCGACGTGTTGCAGATCAAGGAGCCCCAGTTGTTCGTGAATGGCAGCCTTGCAAGCGAACCGGGCTTTGCTCGCGTCATGACGCTCAAGGATGGCTATCACGGCTACACGAACCCGGCCTTCAGTGCGCTGTACTTGAGAAACACCGACGACAGTTTTGCCGTGAAGAAGAATAATTATTTCGCTTTGGGCGACAACAGTGCGAACAGCGCAGATAGCCGCTGCTTTGGAATGGTGCCGCACGCGAACCTGGTTGGACGATCAATGCTTCTTTACTGGCCGTTCTCGCGGCGATTTGGACTGACAGATTAAGGGTGGAACAGACTTCTTGGTGTAATTCCCGATTGAATGCTTGGTTCTTCGCGGTAATAATTAAGTCGCACAATATGTATTATGATACTTAGAAAGAATCAAGAAGTTGTGTTCTTGCCAAAAACCCTAAAGAAACCGCCCCTACCCCCGACTAAACAAGCCAGTCATCACTCCCAAAACCAACATTCGGCACCGTGACGCAGAAATCTCCTTCGGCTGGATGCAACTCCTGCTCATGTCCGCCGCACTCCACGCTGACCACAAAACTAAGTTTCTGTCCTGCCACCTGTCCAAAAAGCTCCAGTGGAATTGCCACCTCCAGCATCCGATCACGCGCCGCATCCACCGTTTTCCCCTCCTTGGTCCGCTCACACGCCCAGTCGCCCCTCAGTTCCCATTTAATGAACCCCTTCGCCTTATCCCGAAGGCATCCAAGCCATACCTCCGCGTTGCGTGGCGATTTGAACTTTATCCGGACCGCATCGCCACCGGCAAGCGGCTGACTGCCCATCCACTGAACGCCAAGATAGAAATTCTCCTTGTCGAACCCAAAAAGTATCTCCTTAACCAAATCCGCCGACTTTGCCATCGCGTGCTGGCCGCCCTCGCCACAATCCCTCCCGGCCCCTTGCCATTCGTAGTATGACGTCCGCCGGCCATCAATGATTGGCGTCAGCAGCTCGCGGGGCTGTTCGTAGGCAAACACCGGCCCAACCGTCAGCAGCGAATGGTCTACGGCTGCCGGCCATTGCTTTCCCATGGCCCGGTAAGCGCATCGCACATGCCGGCGGAACAGGTCGTCGAAGAGCGGCTTGTCCTCGATTTGGAACTCAGGTCCATACCACCAAAACCAATCACTGCCTTCGGCCGCCAGCAACGATTGCATCGCCGCCTTCCGAGCGTCCTCGGACAGCGAGTCCCGGACCTGCGAAAACATGTATCGCGCCTCCCGCAGGAGTTCCCATGCGCGATTTTCCTCCTGGTCACCGATCCAGATGTCAAAATTTGCGTAAATCCACGAGCCGGTATGGATCGTCGTCAGGTCCCGTTTGGGTGGATGTTGACGGAAATAATTCGTCAAAGTCACCGGCTTGAAACGACCGTCGCTAGCCAGCGCGCCATAGACTTTTCTCAAGAATGCCTCGCCGCCATCCGCAAACGACTCCCATGCGTTCTCGCCGTCGAGCAGGATCAGTGCCAACGCGTCGGGTTCCCGTGCCTGTGTAGAGATTGTGCCGAGCGAATCGATCAGATACCGCGCCGCGTCGTCTGCACGTTGTCGCGCCGCTGTAAACCCGATAAAGTCCGACAGCCCGCGGTCGCGGAAACACATCCCAATGTTTGCGTCGCCATGGACCAGCCGGTAGGACCGGAACAGTTCCTCATGCTGCACATTTGTGTGGTTGCCCCGCATCATTTGGAGCGACCGGAACAGAATTTCCTCGTCCGTTGCCATCCATTCGAACCCCGCCGACCGCACCAACGGCACCAATTCCGGACACACCGATCCCTCCGACGGCCACAATCCCGTCGGCCGCTTGCCGAACACTTCTTCATGAAACCGCGCCGCGCGCTCCAGATGCTCCCGCACATCCTCGGGATACGTGAACGTCGTCGGCAGCGGCACGCCCGGCATGCAGCGCCGGGTGAAATCGGTGTTATACACTAGCGGCATGATCGGATGATAAAAGGGACTCGCCGTCACCTCGATGCGCCCGGCTATGTTCAACTCCCGGTATTCGGCCAGCGAACGCCGCACCAATTCGAGATGCGCGTCCAGCACGACCTTCTTGTCGGCCTCGGTAAAATTGCGCCCCTTTTTTCGCAGCGCCGCCAGTTCCGGCATGTCACGCACGGCAAAGTAGCCGCACCACGCGAGGTTGAACCACACCTGCAAGTCCCGCCAATCGCCCACGAGGAAATGCCGCGCCGCCTCCTCCAACGCCTGCGGCCGCGTTTCCGTCCCGCGCATCCGCAGCAACTCATCATAACGTGAATACGGCCGCACCATGTTTTGGTGCGACAGGCTGAAAAAGTGCTGCAACAACTCCTGTTGCTGAGCCGCCGTCAAGCGATCCGCCGGCGTCCGCGACAGTTCCAGCCATGCGTCCTGCACGTCGCCGCGTTGCAGTTCCAGCATTTGCTTCACCAGCACCGGCGTCATATTGAACGTGATCGGCACGGCCGGAAACTCCTTCACCAGCCGCACCATGTCGTAATAACCCTTGGCAGCGTGCAGGCGCACCCACGGCAGCATCGCCACCTTCCGGTCGGGATCCACATAGTCTGGCTGATGCATGTGCCAGTAGAAAGCGACATTCAGAGGCATAAAGTGTGTCCAAGTTTTCCAGCAACGAAAATCACATCCAGCGTTGTCAACCAGCCATTTCGCTGTCTTACGCGGGATTGAACGGCGCGCGCACTGTAGTCACGCCGCAAAAGGAAATCAAGCGACCACTCGTCTGTCTCGACCGTGTTGCCCCCCCGCTGAATCAAAAACCCCGCGGATGCTGCGCCCGTGGCCGGGCATTCGCACGCGCTGCGATTTCCAGCCGCCGCGGGTGATAGCAGAAAAGACCGCGACCCAACTTCACCGAGAACTCGCATTGGTAAGTGATTTCCGCTGTGCAGACAACCATGTCACTCCTTGCGATTTGTTTGCCGGTGCACTTCTTCTCATCCGGCAACCGTGGTTGAGAGCCCCGCCTGTGAGTGACAACGCGCAGTTCATTCTGCATCTCGCTGGCAACCCTGGATTGTGTGGAACCCGAATCCATAAGCACTCCACAGAACTCGTTGCAACTTGCCACACCTTCCACGAATCAGCAACTGGCAAAGAGTCTGACAGTGACGTAGGAAAACGCCCAGCCACCTTCGGGCCTGTCATATTCCGCCCATCCCCTGCCCCGGCGCGATAGCCGACCGATGAGCAACCGCGCCCGAAGAAGGAATGCACACTACCGGCGCACGGCCGCGTGCGCTGCCAATGAGAGAACATACAATCCGAAACTCAGCGCCACATCGGTCGGTCCGACGGGGAGATCGGCACGATAGGCAATGGTGAAACCCACCCATGCCGTTACGCCACCGAGCAATGATGACATAATGGCGAGGCTGAACAGGCCACGCGCCCACGGCCGCACAGCAAGCACCGGGAGGACAAGAAACCCGAATAACGTCAGTGGACCGACAATCATCACGCCGATGGAGATCGTCAGCCCGAACACGCCGTAGAGCAACAGGTCCCATCCCCAAGGCCGTCGCATCAACGTTTCCGCCATGCTGCGGTCGAAGGACACCAGCACAAGCTGCCGCCGAAACACCGCCACCAGCAATACCACTACGACATACACCGTCGCCAGCAGCCGAAGGTCGGCGTCAGCCACCGCCACAATCTCGCCTTTCAGCAGGCTGGTCACATGTGACTCGCCACTCGGGTTGCGGGCTGTAAATAGAACCGCCAACGCGGCCGCGAAAGCGTAAATGGCGCCCGTGCGACCCTCAATCAAACCGCCGCCACGCCGCTCGCTGAGCGCGAGCACCACCAAAGCCAGCATCGTGAACACCGCTGAGCCGACCAGCGCCGTGCCACGCTCGGTTTCGTCGTGGCCGAGCACATGAATGCCGAGCGCGTGCAGCCAGAAGGCCATTGCGACGCCAGCGCTGGAAACCTGTGGCAGCGCCACACCCAGCAACACCGCCCGCCGCAGAACGAAAAACATCCCGACCAACGGGCAGGCGAAGCCAACCAACAAGCTTGCCACAACGCCGTTGTGCAACAGGAAGTCCGGGCTGAGGATTTCGCAGAGGGTCTGGATCATTGTGAGAACACCTCCTGGATTTTGGCGGGCGACAGCATCGCGTCCGGCAGTCCCGTTTCCACCCGGCCGCTGTGAACCCAACTCACCCTGTTCACCAACGGTTGCAGCCCGGCAAAATGGTGACTGACCACCAGGATCGTCAGACCCTCGGCATCGTGCATCCGGCAGAGCAGTTCCAGCAAGTCGCGTTGTGCAGCAAGGTCGAATCCGCTGGCCGGCTCATCAAGCACCAACACGTCCGGCTGCGTCATCAATGCGCGTGCCATCAGTACGCGTTGCTTCTGTCCCCCTGACAATTCCGCAAACAGCTTGCGCCGGAAGGCGTCCGCCCCCACGCGCGTGAGGCAGGCTGACGCGCGTTCGTGCTCGATAGGTGGCAAAGGCAGCCCCATGCGCCACCGTGCCCGACGATACGCGCCCATGAGTGTCACCTCCATCGCGCTGACGGGCCAGACCGGGTCGATGTCTTCTCGCTGCGGCACGTAGCCAAACGTCAACGCATCGGCGCGTTGCACCTGGCCGCGCGTCGGCTTGAGCACACCGAGGAGACCGCGCAGCAGCGTTGTTTTTCCTCCACCGTTGGGACCGAGCACCGCTGTGAAGTCGCCGCGGCGCAACGTGAAGTCGGCGCATTCGACCACGGTGGATCCACCGTAACCGAAGGCGCAATTGCGAAGTTCGATGAGAGGTATTATGGCAGCCATATATCACAAACGAGCTTCCACTGCCGCCCTTTCACGGCGTTATCAACTGGAGTCGTGAAGCTCACGACGCAGATGCCCTCACAATCTGGCTGAGCAACCAATCAAAATAGCTGAAGACATCCCGACCTTCGGCATTGCCTCCAACTCCAGTCGGCGTGATGAGAAGCACCGCACCGGATTTTTCAGCGACAAACTGCGCCACCTTCAAATCGCGATACGGCTCAGCCAGAATCAGTTTCACACCTTCTGTTTTCATGGTCACAATCAGGTTTGCGAGGTGGCCGGGCGATGGCGCCACGCCGGGCTTCGGCTCCAGCGTGCCGACGACCTGCAAACCAAATCGCCGGGCAAAGTAGCTGAAGTTGCGGTGAAACGTCACAATCTTCAAGCCTTTCAGCGGCGTCATCATCGCCGTCCATCGTGCCAGTGACTTGTCGAGCCGTGTGTTGAATGCCGCGAGATTGGATCGAAACCGTTCCGCCTTCTCCGGCGCGACGGCGCAAAACGCCGCGCAAATGCGCGCAGCGATGGGACGGGCGTTTAACGGGTCGAGCGTAAAGTGCGGGTTGCCTTGCGGATGCACATCGCCCTCGCTTCGGTCAAGTTTCGCCGGCACTTCCAACGGGTCGATCTCATCCATCGCCACCACGCGGCCTGGCGCACCCCGCAGGATGCGGCGGTTGCGCGCGCCATCCACCAACCCAGACAACCAACCGATTTCCAATTCGCCACCATTCTCAATCAACACGTCGGCTCGATTGAGGGTGACCATGTAGCTCGGTCTGGCGTCCATGAAGTGCGCGTCCCGGCCGCCGTGGCAAAGACCGATGACAGTCACGTCATCGCCACCAACGAACCGCGCGATAGACGCGAAGTCTTCGAGCGTGGCCACCACGTTGAGCCTGCCGGCAGCCGCAAGGTTATCCGCGCCAGCACCCAATGCCAGCGCAGCCAAAAGGATTGAAGAATACAATCGTTTCATGTGTGTTGTCTTTCGCTTCACTCGTCTCCTGTTCATTCATCATGCTAGAACTTGTGCGCCCCGTGGCTGCCGAGCAGAAACTCGAACTGCAACCAGATGCCGTGGACGATCTCGTCATTGAAATGTTTGGCCATGTCCGCGTTGTATTGGAGCCGCACCTTGGCGAATTCACTGAAGTGATAGGTCAGGTTGGGCGAGAACCTCCATCGCTCGCTCAGCAACGGGTCATCGTTGTCGTAGCCGCTTGCGTAGTCCACCCTGAACGCCGCCACCCACGGCCGCGCGAAGCCCCACGCGATCTCGTTGTAGAAACCCCAATCGCGAATGACAGCGGCAGGCAATATCTCCGCTCCCCCACCCGCAATCTCCTGCTCCTGCTCGGCGAGATCGTAATTGCGCCAGAGCGCTTCGGTCGTCCATTTGACGAATGGCCAGCCATGGTCGTTCCTGACCGGCCGCCATTTCCAGTAGAAGTCCGCGCCATAGATGCTCGTGCGCGCGTTCTCGCCCGTCGGGTTTGGACCGAACGCCGCTGAGCCACCCACCGTAACAGTGTGTTCATCGGTCAGGTTGAAGCTCGACTGAACACGTGTGCTGTAGAGCAAGTCCTCGGCACTCGAGTAGCCGCGATCCGTCAACGTCCGTCCTGCGTATTCCTCTTCCTCGGTATTCAGGAAACTGAAGGCGGACTCGCCCTTCGAGTTCTGCACGGCGCCGAACCACTCCAGGTAGAACGGGGTCGGCGCGAGCCACGATACGCGAGCGCCTGGATTGCGCAGGCCGTCAGGTCCAAACATCCGGCTCCAGATCACCGGCTGATCCACGAAATCCCACGTGTGCGGATGCGGCTGGCTGGTGCCCATTCGGCCAAACTCTGTGTAGAATTGGCCACCCTTCATCTGCATGTTCCACGGCAT
>JBAZIR010000098.1:0-16445 GCA_041651735.1 Verrucomicrobiia bacterium
GGTGCTCTCGATGAGCAACACGTCCAGATCCTCCATCGGGGCCGGGTCGCGCATCAATGGATCGCCGCCACGGCCCACGTCGCCGCTGAAACCGATGCGGAGTTTACGGCTGCCCTCGCGGACGTCCAGACTCACATGCGCCGAGCCAAGGATATGGCCCGCATCACGGAATCGGACCTGCACGCCGTCGGCAATCCAGAGCGGCCGCTCATAGCCCAGACCGACGAACTGGCGGATGGATGCCTCCGCTTCCTTTTCGTTGTAAACCGGCGCGACAGGCGGCAGTCCCTTCTTGGCGCGTTTCCGCGAAACAAACTCCGCGTCATAACGCTGGACGTGGGCACTGTCTTGAAGCATCACAGCCGAGAGGTCGCGGGTGGCGCTGGTGGCGTAGATGTTGCCGGTGAAACCGCGTTTCACGAGCGTCGGCAACGCGCCGGTGTGATCGATGTGCGCGTGGCTCACGACGGCGGCGTCGATCGTCTTTGGGTCGAAAGAAAAGGTGCTGTTCCGCTCCGTGGACTCGGCACGCGGTCCTTGGAACATGCCGCACTCCACCATCAACTGCGTGCCGTTCACTGCCAGAACGTGGCGCGAACCGGTGGTCGTCTGGGCTGCACCGTAAAAAGTCCATTTCATGTTGTTATCCTCGCTACCGAAGTCCCGTGAGTATAGGCAACTGGAGCGGCAGACACAAGAAGTGGCAACAGGAAGGCGGCGAAAAAAACGCCGTCAGGGCTTGGGGAATGACGCGGGAGCCACAACGACCGGCGCGGGCGGGGCGGAAGGATCGGCTTGCGTGCTGGAGGCGGCGGATGCTGCGGGACGCGACATGACGTTTACGACGATCTGAGTGAGTTGGTTGGAGCGCAGAAGCTGAATCTGCGTTTGCTCGCCGATGCGAAGGTAGAACATCGCCTCGGCGACGTCGTGCATCAGCCGCGTCGGCTTCTTGTTGATGGAGAGCAACAAGTCACCGGCCTGGGCGCCTGCTTGCTCGGCGGTGGTGCCGGGCAAGACCGTGTCAATTTGGATGGCGGGTTGCGGAGGCGCGTTGGTGGAGGTCGCCACCCCCACCTGCCGGAGGTTGAGGCCGAGAGAACCATAACGCACTTCGCCGAACTGGCGCAGGTCGGCGGCGACGCGCAGGGCAGCGCGCGTGGGCAGCGCGAAAGCCATCGAGGGCAGTTGCGACGACGCGCCGAAGAGCACGCCGGCGACCTGGCCGCGCGCGTTCAGCAACGGTGCGCCGCTCTCGCCGGGGTTGGTGTTCACACGCGTCATCATCAACGGCGTGTTGCGATACATTGCCATCGAACCGACAAAACCGACCGACGGCGATGCGGGCAGGTCGCCGGCGAAGCCGAGCATGATCACCAGCGAGCCGGGGTCGGTGGAAATCTTCTTGTCGAGCGGCAGGGCCGGAAACCGCACTTGAGCGGGCACGCCGGTTACTTGCAGCAACGCGAGGTTGCTCCGCTCGCGGTCGATGCCGACGAGTCTTGCCTCGAAACGCTGGTTCATCCACTCAATGAAAATCCTATGCGCGCCTGCGACGACGCTGGCAGCGGTGAGGATTTCGCCCTTCGGGTCCACGAAGAAACCACTGCCGGCGCGGAGGCGCATGGCGCGCGGGTCGGCCTCCATGCCGCCGCTTTCGTCGGGCAGGATGGCCTTGACGCGGACGACGCTGGCAATGCTGCGGTTGCAGACGGCGACGACGGCGCGCTCGAAGGTTTCGACAGAAAGGTCTTGCGCGCGCGCCGGCAACGAGGCCGACAGCATCAGCAGGGCACAGGCCGGCTTAGTAATTAAACGAAGCAGCATAAACTTTTGGCGTGATGTCCACGCGATCCATGACGAAGTGGACGCGCGGCTGGCTCTCAAACGCCGGCAGCAGCATCACAGCGGAGTCGGTCGTTTCCTCGCGGCGGTCGTTGGCGCGCGCGTCATCGTAAATGACCTGCACGGGCCGCTCGGAGGCGGCGGCGACGATGGTTGGCGCGGTGGGTTGGACCGTGGCTGCAACCTGACTGCGCGGCCAGTGGTTGTAGAACTGGATGGTGAGCACGAAAGTGAGCGCGAAGGCGACACCGACCTGGGCGAAGGCGAAAGGACGTTCCGTCAGTGATTGGAAAAGCCGCGTCCAGAATGCAGTGGGCCGCATCTGTTCCGCAAGCAGCCGGCGGTTCAAGCGCATCAGGAAGTTGTCGAGGTAAGCGGGCGAGGGCCGTTCGTAACTCTTCAGCGACAGCAGCCGGCGCAGCGCCGGAAATGCCTCGTCGCCGGGCACGGCAGGCGCGATTCCCAGCCGCTCGCGCAGCCGCAACCAGAACGAGTTGGCGCGGCGGGCGGCATCAGCGGCCTGCTCATCGGCGAGTCGCTTGTGAAACGCAACGAGGAAACCGTCCATCGTTTCCTGCGGCGGTCGCTCGGCGCGCTTCATGGCGAGCAGACGGCGCAGGTCGTCGAATTGCGGATCGTTGGGTTGGCGGGTCGGAGGCATGGCAGTCAGTTCTTTTCCGGCAGATATCGCTTCAACAACTGCTGCAGTTGGAGGCGCGCGTAGTAGAGCCGCGAGCGGACGGTTCCTTCCGAACTGTTCGTGATTTTAGCAATCTCGGCATGCGAGAGACCCTGGATGTCGTAGAGCGTGACGACCAGCCGGTGGTCCGGCGAAAGCTTTTGCAGCGCGACGTTGAGATGCTCCATCAATTCGTTGGCGGCAACTTCGCCATCCGGGCCTTCGCCGCGCGTGCGCTCGATGAAGTCCGGGTTCTCCTGGATGCGCGCATCCACGTCGTCGAGGCTGAGGTGATTCTTGGAGCGCCGGCGGTGGCCGTTGAGGAAGTTGATCGTGGTGTTGACAGCGATGCGATATATCCAGGTGTAGAACGACGAGTCGCCTTTGAATCGGTCGAGATTCTTGTAGGCGCGGATGAACGTCTCCTGCGCGAGGTCGTTGGAGTCCTCGTGGTTGGAGGTCATGTGGTAGATCGTCCCGTAGATGCGTTGCTTGTAACGTTCGACCAATTCGTCAAAAGCAGCGGGATCGTTGGCGCGGGCGCGCTCGACGAGCGCCGCGTCATCGCTGAGTGCGGAAACGGGTTGCGCGGGAAGATCCATTCCTGTTTCCGCTGAACTTACCAAGGCTGACACCATAATCAACTCACCAAATGAAGACGGGAATTGGGCCGAAGCCCACACCCACGACATCGAATGGAACCTGTTCTTTCACAAATTGCTTCACTTTGCTGGCGGTGAACCCACCGCTTACGACGATTTTGACCCATTGGAGGCCATTTTCGTTCAATGCGGCACGCACTTTTCGCGCCCATTCGGGTGGAACCCGCCTCGGATGTCAGCCCCCGGCAGACGGAAAACGCGGGCTCGAGCCGGGTTGTCATTGCGGCAGATCGGCGTTAGTGCGCCGGGGCATGTGTGCTGGCCGGTTTGCTGCCTCCGGAGAGCGCGAGGCTGCGGCTCTGGAGGAAAAAGGCGAGATTGCGCAGCGCCGTCGTGAACCCAGACGCCGGCAGCGGCTTCAGCGAGTCCAGCGCGGTGTCCAGATAATGCTCGATCATCTCCAGCGAGGCATCGAGCGTGCGGTGTTTCACCACCAACGCCGCCAGCCGGGCCGCGCCGGGAGCGGAGTAGCTTGTCAGGTCGATCGATATCTGGTCGCGCTCCGTCTCGCTCGCGCGGCGCAACAAGGTCAGAATCGGCAATGTCAGCTTGCCCTTGTTCAGGTCCGTGCCGAGCGACTTGCCTGCCTCGTTCTCCTGCTCGAAAATGTCCACGCAGTCGTCGTAAATCTGATACGCGATGCCCAGCGCCATGCCGTAGTTGCGGAGCGACTGCTTCACCGGCGCGGGCGCACCGGCCAGAAACGCGCCCAGTTCGCACGACACCGCGAACAATTCCGCCGTCTTCATCTCCACGAACTTCAGGTAATCCTCGATGGACAGTTCCAAGTCGAACCGCCGCTGCGTCTGGAGGATTTCGCCCTCGCAGACCACGTTCGTCGCGTGCGCGATTCGCCGGCAGACCTCCATGTCCGGGAAATCCGTCGCCAGCTTCAGGGCGTGAGCAAACAGGCAGTCGCCGAGCAGCACTGAGATTTCGTTGCCCCAGCGCGCGCTTACCGTCAGCTTGTGCCGGCGCATCGTTGCCCCGTCCATGATGTCGTCGTGCACCAGCGTTGCCAGATGAATCATCTCCACGATCACCGCCAGCGTGATGTGGTAGTCGTTAATCGGCCCGCAAGCGCCGCCGCCAAGCAATGCCAGCGCCGGCCGCAGCCGTTTGCCCTGCGTGCCCAGCGCATAGCGCACATAATCGCTCACGCCCGGCTCGAACGACCCGACCTGACGGCCCAGCCGTTCTTCCACCTGGCCCAGCACCGACTCGATCGGTCCGAGCACCTCGCTAAATTTGGTTCCACCGCGCACGCGGTCCGCTGCCGTTGACATAAGAGATGCACTGTAAAAACCATTTCGCCGCCCCGCAAGTGGAAAAGCGGCTGGCATTGAAGGTGGGTCGCCGCCTTCGAACGCGATACTCCCGGCGTGCGTCTTGAGGCTGGATTCCTTATTGCCCGGCAAGCTGGCGATCACGGAGCGAACTTCGTAGCCCGCCACGCCGTGGTAGGAATGATGATGATGTCCCGCGACGGAGTCGCGGGCTACGATTTCGCCTCGTAGCCGCCGTGAGGCGGCGGACGGGTGTCTCATCTGCGACGCCTCCGCCCCGTGACCCCGGCGGCCACGGGAAAATGCTGAGACCCACTCGCGTCGTTGACGGTGGTGGCGGCGGCGTAGGGCTGCTATGAAGATGTCTTCAGATGTCCGGTAAGAACAAGGACTTTTTCTGCGTCCGAAGCGACTACATATCGAAAGAACAACAAGTATCGAAGACCTTTGGACTTATCATTACGAATGCCAAATGTGAGCGCAGGGCTGTGAAGGCGAACCCCAAGCGATTCACTCGTATATGTACCCTTCAGAATACGCAGAGGCTTGAAACGAACGAAGAAGTACTGATCACTGTGACCGTCAGGGACATACGAATCGATGCGGTCTGGCGGTGTTCCGATGCGTGACTCTTGGACGCTTGCAAGGACGATAAGGTCTGAAGAGAGTAAGAGCAATGTGATCGGCACAACAACGACCGCAGAGACAATGAGCGCGAAAACGCCAGCTATCCAGAAGCGGCGTTTTCGATTTGGGGTGCCGAGGTCTCCTGCGTCATCCTTCAGGTCGAATCTGGTGATATACGGAAAGAGTGCAAACGCAGCGACAAAAATGGCAGCCGTGATAACCAATACTGCCCAACCGGGTAAAAAATGTGAGAACCATAGCCAGAGCGTAAGCATGATTGATATCGCGACTGCGGTGTTGCCCATCCATTCCCACAACGCGTTGCTCTTAATGAGCCGCCCGCACGATGGGCATTTGAACCCATAAAGCCTACGAAAGGACCAGAGTCGTCCAAATTTGTGACCGCATGATGGACATATTGCTTTATATGTCATGATGTGCAGAAAACGAAATGTTGGAATGCGTTGACTGCCGTCTTTCTCTCACAACGGCGCAGGCCCTTCAAGCGCGGAAAGGCACGGCACAATTCTCCTTCTTGTCTTCGCCGCTCTCGCTCGCTACTCTCGCGGCGCATGAAAACGAAAGCGGCGGTGTTGCATGGGTTGAAAGATGTCCGGTTGGAAGAGGTGGAACTGCCCGCGCTGGCGCCGGGCGAGGTGATGGTGCGGGTGAAGGCCGCCCTCACGTGCGGGACGGACCGCAAGATGTATCTGCGCGGCCATCCGAAGTTTCAGCCGCCATTCATCTTTGGACATGAGTTTACGGGCGAGGTGGTGGAGGTGGGCGCGGGCGTGACGCAGTTCCGTCCGGGGATGCGCGTGGCGGCGGCGAACTCCGCGCCGTGCAATCAATGCTACTGGTGCAAGGTGGGCAACCAGAGTATGTGCGAAAACATGTTCCTGCGATTGAGCGGGGCGTTCGCGGAATACGCGATCATTCCAGCGCCGATCGTGGCACAGAACACGGTGGAGATTCCGGCGCACGTGACGTATCGGCAGGCGGCGTTACTGGAGCCGCTGGCGTGCGTGGTGCATGGCGTGGAGCGCAGCGGCATCCGGCTTGGCGACACGGTGGTGGTGCTGGGCGCGGGGCCGATCGGGCTGTTCTTCAACCGGCTGGTGCATCTGAAGGGCGCGCGCGTGATTGCGGCGGACATGAAAGCTGAGCGGCTGGCGGTGGCCAAGCAGCTTGGCGCGCACGAGACGCTGGACCTCTCGAAGGTGTCCGACCCCGTCGCAGCGATTCGTGAGCGGACTGAAGGCGGGCGCGGCGTGGATGTGGCCATCGAGGCGGTGGGTCTGCCGGAAGTGTGGCAGACGGCGATTGCGACGGTGCGCAAGGGCGGCATCGCGAATCTATTCGGCGGCTGCGCGTCGAACACGAAGATCACAGTGGACACGGGTCTGATTCACTACAACGAGGTGACGATCAAAGGAGTGTTTCATTTTACGCCGGAATACGTGCGGCGGGCGATGAACCTGATCGCGCAAGGCTCGGTGAATACCGACATCTTCATAACGCACGAATTTCCCCTGAGTCGCATTTCGGAGGCCATCGAGTTGCTGGTGAACCAGGTGGGCATCAAGATTTCCATCAAACCGGACTGAGGTGACACGTTGAAAGCGCTAGTCAAAATCGGCCGGGGCGAGAACGACATCGAATTGCGCGAGGTGCCGGAGCCGGTGTGTGGGCCGGGGCAGGTGAAGATTCGCGTCCGCGCGGTGGGCATCTGCGGGACGGACATCCACGGTCATCCAAGCCTGAAGCCGCCGGTGATCCTGGGTCATGAACTGGCCGGCGATATCGTGGAGGTCGGCGCGGGCGTCAAGACGCGGAAGGTCGGCGAGCGTGTGACGTCGGAGACGACCGCTTCCATCTGCGGCAAGTGCAAGTTCTGTGCGACGGAGGACTACAGCCTTTGCATCGAGCGGAAAGGCATCGCAACGAAAGCCGAGGGCGCGTTTACGGATTATCTGGTCATCCGCGAGCCGAGCGTGCATCCGCTGCCCGACCACGTTACCTACGAGGCGGGCGCGATTTGCGAACTGCTCGCCTGCGTGACTCACGCGGTGATGGAGCAGGGGACGGTTGCGCCGGGCGAGGTGGTGCTGATAATGGGGCCGGGGCCGCTGGGCTTGCTGTGCGCGCAAGTGGTGAAGGCGTGCGGCGCGCGGGCGGTGGTGGCGGGCATGGCCAAGGACAAATCCCGGCTCAAACTCGCGGCGCGTCTTGGCGCGGAGCGAACGGTGAATGTAGAGGCGGAGGACTTGAAGGAAGTCGGGCGTTCGATGACCGGCGGCTACGGTTTCGACGTGGCCATCGAATGCGCGGGTGTTCCTCCTGCGGTCGCAGCGGCGCTCGCGACGGTGCGGGTGCGCGGGCGGTTTATCCAGGCGGGCATCCTGCACAAGGATGTGTCGCTGAATTTTGAAGACGTGTTTTTCGTGCGCGAGATCAGCATGATCGGTTCGCACACACAGAAGCCCAGCTCGTGGCGCAAGGCGCTGGCACTGTTGGCGGAGCGGAAGGTGAACCTGGAGGCGTTGGTCACAAAGCAATTGCCGCTAAGCCAGTGGCGGGAAGGTTTCGACATGGCCCGCCGCGGCGACGCGATCAAGGTGGTGTTGAAGCCGGACTAGAGGCGCGCGGTTTCGAGCGCGCTTCACAACAATCGGAATCAGACTATGACCGGGAAAAACGAGCTGCAAGTGCCGATGACTCCGGAGTCCGTCGCCAAGACGGGCATGACGCTCAACCAGATCGCGGAGTTGATCCTCCGGATTCTTTACGCGCGCAACGACCTGACCGCGCAGGAGATCGTGCAGGAAATTCTGCTGCCCTACGAACCGGTCGTCAGGGAAGCGATCGAGCGGCTGTTGAAAGAGCAGTTCATTGGCCGGCCGGGTGTGCGCGGCATCGGAGAGATGGGTTTCATCTACGCGCTCACGCAAATCGGCGCGGCGCGGGCACGGGAACTGATGGACTTCAACAGCTACGCTGGCCCGGCGCCGGTGACGTTGGCGGAATATCGCGCCGTCGTGGAAAGACAGGCGCTCGCCAAGCGACCGGTGGATGAAGCCAGGCTCCGGGAGGCGGTTAAGTCCATGGTGGTGAGCGACGAACTGCTGGAGGAACTGGGTCCGGCGGCCAATAACGGTCGCTCAATCTTCCTGTATGGACCGCCGGGCAATGGCAAAACCCTGTTGGCTGAGGCGATCAGCGTCGCACAAGACTATGAGGTGTTTGTGCCGCACGCCATCCAAGTCGAGGGTCACATCGTGCGGGTTTTCGATCCGTTGGATCACGAGCCGGTCGCGAACGGCCAGAACGGTGGGTCGCAGTTGCTGCCGCGGGTTGGTAATCCGGACCAACGTTGGGTGCGTTGCCGGCCGCCGATGATCGTGGTCGGTGGCGAATTGACTTTGGACATGCTGGAACTGCTCTACGATTCGAAGTCGAAGACCTACGAGGCGCCGCTACAGGTCAAGGCCAACAATGGCACTTTCATCATAGACGACTTTGGCCGACAGCGTCTGGAGCCGCGCCAACTCCTGAATCGCTGGATGGTGCCGTTGGAGAAACGGGTGGACTATCTGCCGCTGCTGAGTGGCAAAAAGGTGGAGTTCCCGTTCGACGTGATGATCGTGTTTTCAACAAACCTCGCGCCGAAGGATCTTGTGGACGAGGCGTTCCTGCGGCGCATCCGGCACAAGATCAAGGTGGACAGTCCCACGCCGGAGCAGTTCCGCGAGATTTTCGAGCGCGTGTGCCAGAGTCGCGGGGTGGAGTTTAACGAGGCGGGTTACGCGTATCTCGTCGCCGAGTACTATCAGAAGGCCGGCCGTGCCTTCCGCGCCGTGCATCCGCGGGACTTGGTCGACCAGATTACCGAAATTGCGCGGTATCAGGGTGACAAGCTCGCGTTGGAGCCGAAGCTGATCGACCGCGCCTGCCGCTCCTACTTCGTGAGCCTTCAGTGAGCGAGGCGTTGCCGCGCCCAAGCCAGCGCCTCGTCGGGGGTGTGGAGTTTCTCTTCGAGTTGCAACTCGCGCGCTTCGCGCAGGAGTGCGCCCATTTCAGGGCCGGGCTTCATTCCCATCGCCAGCAGATCATCGCCGGTGATCAATGGTGGCGGAGCGGCAACCTGGGGTGGAATCTCAAGGACCACATTTTTTAGAAAGTCGTAGTTGGTCAGGTCGGCATGGCTGGCAAGGCAGTCGAGCCGGTGCAGTTCCAGTTCCTCGGCGAATGTCGGGCGCGCCAGCAGGCGCTTGAGCTTCGCCTTCCGCATCTCGGGGGCGTTGCGGAACACCATATGGTTCTCGACGCAGGCGACGATTTGGTCAATCTGCTCGTTCGGAAACCGCAGCCGGCGCAGGATCGTTTCCGTCATGCGCCCGCCGATGGCATCGTGTTCGTTGAAACGGATGCGGTCCGGCGCGCGCTGAAACGTCGGCGGTTTGCCGACATCGTGCAGGAGCGTCGCGAATGCCAGCGTCAGCGACGCTTCGCGCAGGCCGTCCATCATCAGGCAGGTGTGGATGAACACATCGCCCTCCGGATGGAATTGCGGCGGCTGTTCGCAACCTTTCATCGCCGCGACTTCCGGCAGCACAACGCCCAGCAGGCCACTGTTGTCGAGCAGGCGCAGACCGCGCCCGGCGTTGGGCCGGGCGAAGATTTTGATCAACTCATCGCGAATGCGTTCGGCACTGACCACAGCCACCTGAGGGGCCATTTGCTGGATCGCACGGAACGTCTCCGGTTCGATGTCGTAGCCGAGATTACTGGCGAAGCGGACCGCGCGCAGCATTCGCAACTTGTCCTCGGTGAACCGCGCCGTCGCATCACCGATGCACCGCACCACGCGCCGCTCGATGTCTGCGCGCCCGCTGACGTAGTCCAGCACGCGCTCCTCGACGGGGTCGTAGAAGAGGCCGTTCATCGTGAAGTCGCGCCGCTGGGCGTCGGCTTCCGGCGTGGAAAACGTCACCGAGACGGGCCGGCGGCCGTCCTCGTAGGCGTCGTCGCTGCGAAACGTCGCCACCTCGAAGGACACCCCTTCCAGCACGACGAGCACGACGCCAAATTGCGCGCCCACCTCGAACGTCTTGCGGAAGAGCGCACGCACCTGCTCCGGCCTGGCGCTCGTGACCACGTCGTAGTCGTGCGGCGGCACGGCGCGCAGCATGTCGCGCACACAGCCGCCGGCAAACAACGCAGTGTGTCCCGCCGCGCGCAGCGTGCGCACGATGTCGAGCGCGAGTTGACGTTTGTCAGTCATTGTGGCGCACTATAAAGCCGGCGCTGGCTGGGGACAAGATACGGACTGGAGGACCTACTCCTCCGGCTCGGATTCAATCTGTGCCATGCTCGGATGTGTCCGCTCGAAGAAGAGATAGACCACTCCGCCGATGATGCTGAAGAACAGCGATACTGCGAAGCCCAGCAGCGACAGCATGAGCGCCTTCTCACTCGCCACGCCGCCTGCCTGAAACCCCGCCACGAACAATCCTTCGCGCACGCCCAGCCCGTTGATGGTGATCGGCACCGCGGCGATGCAGTTGATCGCCGGCACCATCACGAAATAAAACCCAAGGTGGACTTCGATGCCCAGGCTCTTGCCAAAACAGATGGCGCTGAAGATGAGCGAGACATGCGTGACCAGCGCCAGCAGGAACGTCTTGATCAACGCCGGTTTGTGCGCCGCATAGGCTTGGTAAGCGCCGATCATCTTCTTCACGTTCTCACGGATGCCGGCGAACCGTTCGCGCCAGTGTTCAAGCCGCTCCTCGCTGAACAATTTCTTCCAATACTGGCGCTTGCAGCCTTCGTGAAACAATTTCTGCCTCCATGCGTGGAGGAATTTCCCCAGCCCCGGCCAGAAGCCGACGAACAGGCAGAATAGCAGCACGCCCAGGATGCTCACCACGCTCAGCGACATCGGCCGCAACTGCTCGTTGCCGAAGAGCAGTTGCAGGTTCGCCAGCATCATCACCGCTGCCACTGCGAACAGCCCGATCAGCCCGATGAGCCGGTCAATGATGATCGTCATCACTGCCTCGGCCTTCTTGTGATGCGTTTCCTGCGCCGCGTAGTAGGCTTTCACCACGTCGCCGCCGGTGGAGCCGAGCATGAACGAGTTGAAGAAATGGCCGATGAAGAACAATTGCGTGGCGCGCCACAGACCCAGATCAATGTGCTGTACGCGCAGGATGATTTGCCAGCGGATGATGTTCACGAAGCAGATCAGCGCGAACAACGCCACGCCGCCGAGCAACCAGAGCGGGTCGGGGGAGGTGAGATCGTGCCAGAGCTTGGCCGCGCCCACTGTCCACGGATGCTCCGGGCTTTCCTTTTCAAAGATGGCTTTGAAAATGAAATACAGGATGCCCACGCTCACCGCGCATCGCAGGAGAATTCCGAGATGTTTTTTCATGCAGGCCGGTGTGCCATTCGCCACCCACAATAAAAGCCTCGCCCGCAGAGTCAAGGCCGGAGTCCAGACCATGTAGGCCCGGCAACTTCGCTTGTCATCCTCCACATCAACACACGGAGTTCAGCTTGCCGGTCTCCGCTTGACTTGGCTGATGTGTTTGGATACACGGGCTTCATGTTCTTCCCTGATTGTTCGCGCCTCGGAGTTGTTGCCCTGACCTTCATTGTTGCTGTCGGTGCGATGCCTGTATCGGCACAACAGGCTACGATGCAAAACCGCAATCGCATGCCGGTGGAGAGACGCGTCTGGCCCGCTTCCGTCGAAGTGCCAATGAACTCGTTGGACATCACTGCTGTGCAGGAGAAATCTGCGCAACGGAGCTATGTCTATCGTTCCAAGGCTTTCGAGTTCGTGTCGGGGGACAAACTGGCGGGCAGTGTGATGCGGGAAATCGCGCGCACGTTTGAAGCGACGCGATTGTTGGTGCAAGCGTTGCCTTGGGGCGTCGAACCCCGGCCGCCGGCGGACCTCGGGTTCTTCCGGGCAAAACTTTACGTGACACACGGCGATTATGTCGCTGACGGCGGTATGGAGAACAGCGGGGGGTGCTATTCCAGCAAGGACCGCATCTTCCGCATTCCGTTTTCCAGCCTCGGGTTGCATCAGCGCGCGTCGACCTGGTACAGGACGGCGGGCTTCAAGGAAACGGCGCTCGTCCATGAGGTGACGCATCAGATGATGCACGAATTCCTGCCGTTCATCCCATCATGGGTGGCAGAGGGCACGGCGGAATACACCGAAACGCTGCCCTATAGCGCGGGCAAGTTTTCCGCCGCCTACCACGAGCACGGGCTGCGCAGCTACATGAAACGGTGGCGCGACCGCGGTGTGTTTTCCTCGCAGTTGAGCGTTGCGGGCAGGCTGATGACGATGAAACGCCAGGACTGGAACACGATGGCGGAATCGCCGCAGAAACAAGCGTTGCTTTATTATCAGTCGTTCATGCTCGTCTATTACTTCTGCCATCTCGACGGCGACGGCAAAGGCACGCGGTTCCTGAAATATCTCGACGCCGTCGCCAAAGCGCGCGACGAGTGGGACCTGTTCTTCAAGAATCCCGCCGTGCAAAAAACAGCCGATGGTTTCAGGTATCCGCGCAGCCTCAAGCGTCCCGATGCGAAGCGCAGCGAGGAGTTTGGCATCGAGAAGCTCGACATCCTCCTGGAGGGCCGTTCGCCATCGGAGATGAACGCGGCGCTGAAAGCCGGCTTCAGGAAGATCAACATCAACCTCTGAGAACCAAGGTGGGCGATATTGAAAACCGCAATGCCGATTTGAGCAGATTGGTAGGGCGAGGCGTCCCGCCGAGCCGATGCCGTTCCTGAGCGCAGGGGAGCGGCTCGGCGGGACGCCTCGCCCTACCGTAGAAACCGCTTGCTGCCGTTGGACGTCAGGAGGACAATCCCGCGCGCCAGAGAACTACGGTATCAAATAATGGTCAGCAAGAAGGTGTTTATGGGTGCCGTCTAATTGGCGTTGTCTGCGTGAACCAATATGAAACCGCTAAACGTATCGCTTGTTTCGTTAGGAAGTCTCAAATATCCAATCAACATTGATTTCATCGAGAAATGGGCGAGTGAGATATTGGCGGTTAAGCATCGTGCGACAGTAAACCACCTACCAGATTCAGAAGGACAATTTTGGGAGTATTCCGGCAGACAACTCAGATCATTGGTTCAAGCAGATAATGATGCAGACTTCACAGTGGCGCTAATCAACGCCCCGTTGGAGGACAACTACTACATGCGGCGCCTAGATGATGATGTTGTCGTGATATCCCTATATGAAATGGCTGATATCGTTCAGTCGTCGAATTTCACGATCGAACACTACATACTTAGGAACATTTACGAACTTGCAGTTCTTTACGTTGGTAATAATGAGAGAATCCCGCCGTCGGGCTATACATGGGCTCACGATGATGTTAGGGGGTGCCTGTTCGACATGAATTCTACGAAATCGGATATTGTGTTTTCCATGCACAGACCAAGGTTGTGCGATGCTTGTCGCCATCGTTTATCGTCCGTACAGATCGATTCCCAGTTCTTACCGACTCTGGACAAAGAACTAAGGAGAATCGAAAAAACATTGTATTTTCGCATGATCGAGTGGGTAAAAGCGAAACCGAAATGTGCTCTTGCGCTTACAGCAGTCTCTGCGGTTATCCTCAATCTGGTTGCGAGTTTGATTTTTGAATGGGGGCTTGGTCGCTTACCCGCGAGCAAAACAGCGACTGAAGCGCGAGAAAACGCAAAGCGTGAAGGTGTGGCTCCAAGCCATTGAGATGTCCTGCTGTAGCTTCTTGGCTTTGGTTTCATTTAGTGCAGTACATCACGAGGAGGGGAGATGCGTGTATTGAGCGCGACTCCGCTTGTCATCGCGCTCCCGGTGTCTATACTCGACGGCACATGAGCAGTCGCGCGGAATTTGTTCATCTACATCAACACACGGAGTTCAGCTTGCTGGACTCGGCGTGCGGCGTTGACGCTGTGCCGCATCGGGCGCACGAGCTTCATATGCCGGCCGTGGCCATCACCGATCATGGAAACATGTTCGGGGTGATCGAGTTTTACAAGGCGGCGGAGAAGAACGGGGTGAAGCCGATCATCGGGTGCGAGTTGTATGTGGCACCCGGCAGCCGGCTCGACAAGCAGGCGATGAACGCGCGAGAGGCATCCAACCATTTGATCGTGCTGGCGCGGGACATGACCGGTTACGCGAATCTGGTGAAACTGGTGACGGCGGCGCATCTGGAGGGGTTCTATTACAAGCCGCGGGTGGACAAGGAGTTGCTGGCGCAGCACGCGAAGGGGTTGATCGCGTTGACGAGCTGCCTCAAGGGCGAGGTGGCGCAGAAGCTCAGTGAGGACCAGCCGAAGCAGGCGCGAGCGGCGGCGGAGCAATTGCGGCAGATTTTCGAGCCGGAGTGTTTTTATCTGGAGCTGCAGGACCACGGTCTGGACCAGCAGCGGAAGGTGAACCGCAGCCTGCGGACGATGGGGAAGGAGTTGGGCCTGCCGCTGGTGGCGACGAACGACGTGCACTACCTGAAGCCGGAGCACGCGCACGCGCATGACTGCCTGATCTGCATCGGCACGCAGACGACGCTGACGGACGAGCGGCGGATGCGTTATCCGAGCGAGCAATTTTACATGAAGTCGGCGGAGGAGATGGCGAAGCTCTTCGCCGAGGTGCCGGAGGCGGTGCAGAACACACTGCGCATCGCCGAGCAGTGCAACCTGCGGATCGGTTTCGGCGCAAACCTGTATCCCGTTTTTGAGCCGCCCGCCGGCCAGACGCGTGAAGGTTATCTGCGGCAACTCTGCAACGAGGGCGTTCGACGACGATTTGGTTTCGACGTGGCGTCGCCGGGCACCCCGGAGCAACACGCGGTGGTGGACCGGATGGAGCTGGAGCTGAAAATCATCGAGAAGACCGGCTTCGTCAGCTACTTCCTCATCGTCGGCGACTTCGTGAGCTACGCGAAGCAGCGCAAGATTCCCGTCGGCTGCCGCGGCTCGGCAGCCGGTTCGCTGGTGACGTATCTGCTCGACATCAGCGCGGTGGACCCACTGCGCTACGGGTTGCTGTTCGAGCGATTCCTGAACCCCGAGCGTGTCAACCCGCCGGATATTGACATTGACCTTAGCGACGCGCGGCGGGGCGAGGTCATCGAATACGTTCGCAACAAATACGGCGAAACGAGCGTGGCCCAGATCGTGACGTTTGGCACCCTTGGCGCGAAGTCGGTGGTGCGCGATGTGGCGCGGGTGATGGGCCTGCCCTATGGCGACGGCGACCGTGTGGCGCGGATGATTCCGCCCGACCTGGGCATGACGCTGCACAAGGCGTTGCAGGTGAGCGCGGAACTGAAGGACGCCCACGACAACGAGCCGCAGATACGCGAGATCGTGGAGACGGCCGTGGTGCTGGAGGGCCTCTCGCGCAACAGCTCCACGCACGCCGCGGGCGTCGTCATCGGCGCGCAGCCGCTCAACGAAGTCATCCCGCTCACGCGCGACCAAAACGGCGCGATCATCACGCAGTATGCGATGGGGCCTTTGGGCGAGCTGGGGTTGTTGAAAATGGACTTCCTCGGTTTGCGCACGTTGACGGTGATCGCCGACGCCGTGCAGCGCATCCACGAGACGCGCGGCATCGAACTCGACATCGGGCGCTTGCCGCTGGACGACAAGCCCAGTTACGAATTGCTCAACCGCGGCGATACGGTCGGCGTGTTCCAGCTTGAATCAAGCGGCATGCGCGATCTTTGCCGCAAGTTCGTGATCGAACGGCTGGAGCACATCATCGCACTCATCGCTCTCTATCGCCCGGGTCCGATGGAGCTGATTCCCTCATTCATCGCGCGCAAAGCCGGCCGCGAGGAGATCGTCTACGAGCATCCGCTGCTCGAGCCAATCTGCCGCGAGACCTACGGCATCATGATCTACCAGGAACAGGTCATGCAGGCGGCGCAGGCGCTGGGGGGCTACACGCTCGGCGGCGCAGACCTGTTGCGGCGCGCCATGAGCAAGAAGAAGGCCGAGGAGATGGCGAAGCAGCGGGAGAAGTTTGTCAAAGGCGCCGCCGAGACGAACAAGATCCCGAAGGCGAAGGCGGAGAAGATTTTCGACCTGCTCGACAAGTTCTCCGGCTACGGGTTCAACAAGTCCCACGCCGCTGCCTACGGGCTCATCGCTTACCAGACCGCGTACTTGAAGGCGAACTATCCGGTCGAGTTCATGGCCGCGCTGCTCTCCAGTGAAATTGGCAACCAGGACAAGCTCGTTGTGTTCACCGGCGAGGCGCGGGAGATGGGCATCGCGGTGTTGCCGCCGGACGTGAAC
>JBAZIR010000099.1:0-16336 GCA_041651735.1 Verrucomicrobiia bacterium
GCCCGCAGGACGAAGGTCACACCATCTTCGTTCAGACAGAAGACCTTGCCGTTATAGGCCCACGGCGACACGGTGAAATGCTTCCCCTCAGGAATCTTTTCGCGTTCATACATTATCTCGCCCGTGGCGGGTTGCAGGCAGCTCATCATGCCGCGGTCGTAGAGCACATACAGCAACCCGTCGTAGATGAGCGTCGTCGGATTGTAGGGCGCGGCCTTCGGCAGGCACCAGGCGATGAACTTGTTGCTCTTCTGGTCTGGCCCGAGTGAGATGTCGCCGGATGCGCCTGCGCGGATGGCATAGAGCGGACGATTGGGGTCGTTGACGTAACCCGCGCTGACATACAACAGGCCCTGGCTCTCGTAAGGCGTCGCGATGGTGATTTTCGACATCCCCGTGAACCACCACAACAGCTTCCCGTTCAGATCGTAGGAACGGACCTTGTCGGTGCCTGCGGTGACGATTTCCGTGCGCTGGGCATTCCGCCAGATAAACGGTGTGGACCAGTTGCTCTTCTCGTCACGAACGACGCGCCACACCTCCTTGCCGGTGCGTTTGTCCAGACACAACAGATACGATTCCACATCGTTGTCGTTGACGATATACAAGTGATCGTCATGAAGCACCGGTGACGCGGCGGTCCCCCATCCATTGCGCATGGCGCGCGGTTCAAACCGCTTCGACCACACGGAACGGCCTTCGAGGTCGAAGCAGAACAAACCCAGGTTGCCGAAATAAGCATAGACCCGCTCGCCATCGGTGACGGGTGTTTCCGAGGCAAAACTGTTCTTGATGTGAATCGGACCCTGGGGCGGGCCTTGATGGACGGAGTGTTCCCAGAGTTTCTTCCCGGACAAGAGATCGAGGCAGATCACTTTGTATTCCTGCTGCACTTTGGGCGCGTCCGGGCGGTTGCCGCCGAAGTAGAGGCCCTTCTTGGGCGTCTCCAATTCCCCGCGATTCACTGCCGTGGTCAGGAACACCCGGTTTCCCCATACGATCGGGGACGACCAACCGCGCCCCGGCACCTCGGTCTTCCAGGCAATGTTCTCGGTGGTGGACCAGCGGTCGGGCAAATTCGGTCCGTTCGCGATTCCTCGTGCTTCAGGCCCGCGAAACTGGGGCCAGCATTCCTCCGTTTGGGCGGACAGCGCACCCGGCGAACACAAATGAAGAACGAGCGCAACAAGGGCCAGGCAGGAAACGTGACACCGATCAGAGATGAGCATGTTCATTGTCAGCATGAGAAAAACCGTAATTTGCCCGGCAGTCTATGGAGCGGCACTTGTGCTGGCAAGGTTATGTTCGCGCAGCAAGTTTTTCTGTTTCACGGTTCAGGTTGGATTGCCTGCACTGGTTTCTCCGCGATCAGCACGGGCGAGTCGTGGAGCGGCAGTTGCTCGAATGTCACGTTGCCGCCGTGAGCGCGGATCAAATATTCGTGAATGCCGCTATTTGCAAAGCTTGTAACCGCGAGAGGGAACCGCTGTGCCCTTGTAGGCGAAGGCTTCCTTCGAGTAGTTGACCACTATTTCCTCGCCGTTCTCAAAGCGGGTGACGAACACGTCGGGGGCAATCTCGGAGTGGTGCGTCATCAGTTGATGCTGCAAGTGTTTCAAGGGCTGATATTCGTCGTAAGAGCGCTTCATCGGCTTCAAATCCTTGTAGTCGGTGTAATAAAATGTCGGGCGGCCGTTGAACTCGATCACCTTCAGCCAGCGCGTTTCGGTGTCTCCCAAATAGTCGTAGGCTTTGCGTTGGTCGGAAGTGCTGTAGATTTTAGGATAGAGCGCGTCTATCGTCGAATAGTAGGGATTGCTCAGAATGATCCCGTGGTACACAAGCTGCCAAAGCGGAACGAGCTTTGAGCCCAGCTTTTTCGGGTTGTCCTGCCAAGCGGGGTAATTCCAGATATAAAGCGCGTAATCCAGGGTTTTCGCCACATGGTCAGCGCCGCCCTCCGACGCGAGTCCGCCGAAAATCTTGTGAGCGTATTCGCCTATTTTGTTCTGATAGTCGGCAGTCTGTTGCCTGGTGATCGGGTGGTGCGGGTCGCAACAGGGATAGGGATTGACCATGGAAGTGACGTCGATATGGAACATCCCCTTGATTCCGAGGGCGGCGATTTGCTTGAAATCGTCTTTCACCCAAAGATGCCATACGCGCTCGAAACAGGGGAGGTGCGGAATTCCGCTGGGCTGCAGACCGAAGGCCATCAGCGAGCCGTCGGGGCGCTTGGCGACGTCGTTTTCGTTCCAGCGGTTCGAGATGAAAAACATCGCGAACTGGTTTATGTGGCAGGTGATTTGATAGCCGAGTTTGTGCGCGGTGTCTATGGCCGCGCGGAATTTCGCTTCGCCACCGACTTTTTCCTCGACGGGGAAATATTGCGGGAAGCGGCCGTCGTGCCCGCCTATGTTCCAGCCGACGGAGCACATCTCCGCTTTGTCGATGCCCTCGGCCTTCATGCGCTTCATGATGTCGGCAAGATCGTCAAAGGTGTGGAAAACTTCCATCGGGGGCTCGGTCTCAGGCGTCTGCATTCTGTGGGCAGGATTCTTCGGATCCGCCTTCTTGCGGCAATGTTTCACGCGCACATACATGCTGTCGGCGGCGTAGGACAACTGGGAATTGTCTTTGGCGCGGCCGCGCAGAAGCCTGACTTCTCCCCTGCCCAGTTGATAGTCGCGGTAAACTTTGGCGACGCCGCTGTAATCGGCTTGATCGCCGACGAGCGGGTAGAAATCGACGACAATATCCTCATAGGCGTCGAAGCACATTTTCTTGATATAAAAGCGTGGGAAAACTTTATAGACGCCGCGCACGGCCTCTATGGTTGGCAGCTGCTCGTAAACCAGCCCCTTGACTATCGCCGCAAAAGTCCCGCGCGGATTCTGCATTCCGAGAATGGGCATGTGGTTTAACTCAAAACGCGAATAGAAGCCGTCGTTTTGCGTGAATTCTCCCCATGTGCCGTCGCCCAAGACAAACCAGCCCTTCTCGCCCTTGGTGGCGACGGCTTGGTCGGCGATTACGTCGAGATACTCCAGGTCCCGCGTGATGTCCTTGACGGGGACGGTGATTCTGTAAAATCCCCCGTTTTGTTTTTCAAAGGGCACGGTTCTCTCCGTCACAGTGCCGTCGATTTTTTTCACACGGATTGCGGCGGTTTCCAAAGCGGAGGCCGGGAAGGCCGCGCCCGCAATGAGAAACGCCAACAGCAGCTTCTTCATTATGGTCGTCATATCGTCAACTTTTGCTGATCGTGAGTCGCTTTTCCGACCAGTCCACGTCCATTTCACTGAGGCCCGGGGATCGGAAGGGGCCGTTTGCCTCTGACTGATTGCGGCGCCATTACATTGTCCATCCGTCACGGCATGCCGGCTTCAGGAAGCGATTGAGTTCCGGCCGATTGGTGCAACGCATCGCGGCGCCATCCCATTCGACGCGGCGCTTGAGACCCGCGAGCATCGCGATGTTGCCCAGCAGGGCGATTTCCGCCAGCGGCGCCGAATAGTCGAAGTTCGCGCAGGCCGGCGCGCCGCCGCGGCACGCACGGAAGAAATCAGACTGGTGAGTGCCCTTGATGCGCGGCAGCTTGGCCGCGGGCATCGGGAAGGCTCGGTGGGCCTCCTCCGGCACGATGCGGCATCCGTCCCCGAACTCGCCGATGGTCATGATGCCCTTGTCGCCCACGAACAGCGAGCCGTTGCGCCCGAAGTCCCGGCCGTATTTCTTCTCCAGATCGAGCAGCAGCGGCGGGAGATTTTGAAACGCGCGCTTCGCGGTGTTTCTCCATCGCCGCTCCACCGTCTGCTCGCTGTATTTCTGGTCCGCCGCAAGCCCGTCGTAAAAATAAACTTTGACGGGATCCATGCCTTCGCGGGCGGGGAAATCCCAGCGGATGCGGGTGCGGATGGGCCATACATTACCGATGCCGCCATACATATCCTCGACCTCCACAGCTTCCGGCGCCTTGAGTTTGAGCGCCCAGTAGGAGGGATCAACAAGATGGCAGGCCATGTTGCCGACCGAACCGTTGCCGAAGTCGTGCCAGAGGTGCCAGCCGTGCGGATGCAGGTCCGAGTGAAAGTCGCGGAAGGGCGCGGGGCCGATCCACGCCTCCCAATCCATGCCTTCCGGCAGCGGCAGGGCGGGCGAGTGCTTCCCGTCATAGAGACCGTCGCACCGCGATGTCCAGCAATGGACTTCATGCACCTGGCCGATCGCGCCGGCCCAGATGTATTCGCACAGGCGGCGGCACCCTTCATTCGAGTGGCCGTGCTGCCCCATTTGAGTGGCGACACCGCAACGCTTCGCCTCGTCCCGGAGCAGCCGTGCCTCATGGATCGTATGCGTCAGGGGTTTCTCGACATACACATGGATGCCCCGGCGCATGGCCATCAGCGCCGACGGCGCGTGCTGGTGGTTGGGCGTTGCAATGATGACCGCGTCCAGTTCCTTGCCCATCGCGTCGAACAGCTTGCGATAGTCGGGGAACGTCTTGATCGCGGCGGTGTCCGCCGACGGAGTCGCCTTGTGAACCCGCGCCAACGCCGCCTTGATGCAACGAGGGTCCGGATCCGCGAGCGCCACAACCCGTTCTGAGCAGGCTTGGGGCAACAACGTTCCAACGCCCTGGCCGCCGCAGCCGATGAGCGCGACGCGCAGGGGTTTCTGCGCGGGTGCCGCAGTTTGACCGCGTGCGTTCAGGGCCGTCAGGCTGCCGACACCGGCCGCCACCGTTTTGATAAATTCACGTCTCTTCATTGTGTTTTCCTTTTCTTAGCCGTATCCATGTAATCGCCGCGGCCCCTCACCCTGGCCCTCTCCCCATCGGATGGAGAGAGGGAAAATGTTTGCGCTGCTTTGAAAACACCCTGTCAGTGAGTCGCACCATTGCGCGTGGTTTTTCTCCCTCTCCCCTACAGCGGGGGAGAGGGGCGGGGTGAGGGGTTGTTTCAATTGTATGGTTACGGCTTACACGTCGAGCGGTATTCCGCAGGCCTCCAGATGACACTTGTGTACGATGTAGTCGTGCTCGTAAGTGTAGGGGTTGACCATCTCTCCGTTCAACACGGCGGCGAACTCCCGCCACTGATCTTCGTAGCGGTCTTTCACGAGGGGCGTGTCAACGGTCTGCACGCCTTTCTTGAAGCCGCCGCGGTCTTCCTCCAACGCCAGCTTGAGGACGCCACCGGACATGTTGCCCTTGGATTCCAGCGGCTGGATGATGATCGTCCCCTTGTCGCCCATCACCGTGAGATGACGGCGCTGAAAGCCCTGCGCCTCGGTGATGCAGGTCCGGATCGTGGCCAGCCGGTCGCGGGAAAACTCGAAAACAGCCAGGCCGTTGTCGGGCACGCCGTCGGAGCGGGTGCGGCGAAGGAAGGGCCGGACCTTTTCAGGCTCGCCCATGAGCGTCACGATGAGATCAATCAGGTGGCAGGCGAGAATGTATTGAATCCCGCCCTTGTAGGTTTTGGTGAGCTTTCGGTAGCTGTCTCCGTCATACCGTCCCATGGAAGCGTCGAGATCGAACACGTTTCCGATCAAGCCGTCTTTCACAGCTTTGATGCAGAACTGCACGGCCGGGTTGTTCCGATACATGTAGCCCACTTGAATGGTGAGACTTTTGGCTTTCGCCTCGTCCAGCAGTTGCTTGAACTGAGGCAACGACTCGCCGCACGGCTTGTCGAGGTGGATGTGCTTTCCCGCCCGGATGCAGCGCAGAGCCGTCGGGATGGGCACGTGTTCCTCGGTCTCCACCGCCACAGCCTGAAGACCCGGGACGGCCAGCAGATCGCTGGAGGACATCCAGTTCAGGCCCTTGAAGCAACTGGCTTTCTCGGCTTGCTTGCGCCGAACGGGATCATCTTCCGCGATGCCGACGACCTCGAATAGATCCGGCAGTTTGCGCAGCGTCCCCATTTTGTAGGCATGCTGATTGCCGGTGCCGATCTGTCCGATTTTGATGGGCTGCCGTTTGGCGGAAGGCGCGTTCTGGGCGGCGGGCAAGCCGCCGGGCAGGACTGCCGCCGCCGCGGCAAGCCCGGAGGCAGTGAGAAAACTGCGTCGTGAGACAGGTGTTGGGTTCATGGATGGTTGATTCCTTTGTCATCATTCACGGGCCGTCACATCGCCCACTCTTTGCGGGGGACGGGGCATTCGAGCAAGCGGTTGGCCTCGTCGTCGCCGGGGAAGATTTCTGCGGCGGGATCCCACTTGAGCGAGCGCCCCAATTTGTAGGAGGCCGTGATGATCTGTCCGAGCGAGGCGGCGCGGTGGCCAATCTCCTCGTGCGCGCTGGGTTTTTGCCGGCTCCTGATGCAGTCGAACCAGTTCTGATGATGTTTGTCGGCGCTGGCGGTGGTCTCGCGATTCCTGATCTTCATCTCGTCGAAAATACTCTCAGGGCCGCCCTCCATCTTTTTGCTGAACTGGACCGAGACCCACCCACGCTCGCCGACAAACACGCCGCCCAGATAACCGTCCATCCGCGCAGTGTCCGGCACGGCGTGGTAGATTTTCTTTACGTCCCGCATGTCTTCCACCTGATGCAGGAGCGTCCCGTTGGCGTAACGGCAGGTGAGCGTCGGGAACTGCCCCGTCGACGGATGGATGATCTCCACCGGGCCGGATTCCTCCATGCCCAATGCCCACTGGATGTTGTCGGCGAAGTGGGCGTGCTCGTAGGTCACGACGCCGAGTCCGAAATCGGCGCACCACGCCCAGAACACCGAGCTCGGGGTGGGGTTGCGATGGTAGAGGCTGTTGTAAGGCCGCATGGGCGCGGGACCAACCCACCGGTCCCAATCCAGCCCCTTCAGCACAGGCTCTTCCGGAAGCTTCGGGTTCAGCGGGATGTAGGATCTGCCGACGGTCGGCACGCCGATCTTGGGCCAGTGCGCGAATGCGTGCTTCACCTTGCCGAGGCCGCCTCCCCGGACAAAGGTCAGGGCTTTGCGGATTATTGTTTTTGACCGGTATTGCGAACCGGTCTGGAAGACGCGGTTGCTGGCCCGCACGGCCTCGACCAGCTTGCGGCCCTGGCGGACGGTCATGGAGACGGGCTTCTCACAGTAGATGTCCTTGCCAGCCTTGGCCGCCGCGATGGCGATGGGGACGTGCCAATGGTCCGGCGTGATGATCATCACGGCGTCGATGTCCTTGCGCTGGAGCACCTCGCGGAAGTCAGCGACAGCCGCGCAGCCGCGATAGGAGCCTTTGTCCAGCAACTGGGCGTAGTTGGACTCGACGATCTCGCGGATCTCCTGCAATCGCGAGGCGTCCGGGTCGCACAGGGCCACGACTTGCACGTCCCGGTCGAAAAGCAGGCGGGGCATGTGCCGTTTCCCCATGTTGCCGGTGCCGATCATCGCCAGATTGATCCGGTTGCTGGGAGCCGTCGTGCCGTCTGCGCCCAATACGGACGAACGCACGATCATCGGAGCCGATAGCATTGCGACTGTGTCCCGGATGAATCTTCTTCTTGTCGTGTTCATTATTCGTCGCCCTTTCAGAAGTCCGCAGGAAAAAGCCTTACGGTTTGCCGTAAACTTCGATTTCAGTGTAGTGGTTCATTTCGCTCGAGGTGCTGCCGCTGCTATAGAAGCGGATGTAGCGGCCTTTCACGCCGTTGACGGCAAAAGGACGGCCCTCGTTGGACTCGACATATTCCTTGTCCTTGCCCACGCCCAGCCCTGATGAATTGTCGTGGTCGTTGTTGAAGACGGTCACGACACCGTTCGCGAAGTTCGGATCATTGCAAATCTGGCAGATGACATCGCGATACACGCGCGCCTCGCCATGGAAGTGCCACACGCAGATTGCGTAGACCTCGTGCTCCTTGCCCAAATCGATCTGAACCCACTGCTTGCCGGGAGGCAACTCAACGTAGGTTTCCGAATCATGTTCTTTATCGCCGTCAGTGACGAGCGATAACGTGCCGATGACCGGGTCACGATCGCTTGATGTGACTTTGCAGCCCTTCGACAGCAGCTTGTCACAGTTGGCTGGCACCTCGATCGGTGGATACAGTTTGCCATTGCGCGGAGCCTCCAGATTTGGCGACCGAATGGGTCTTGGCGTGCCGGTGAACTGCGGTCTCGGCAGAGAGATTTTGAGCTGGACCTTGCTGGTATCGTCGGCGCCTGCCGCCAAGGCAAGCCCTCCGGCCATGACGGCAATCAGTATCATTCCTGTCAGTTTCATTTATCTCTCCTTGTCTGGCCTCGCTTGAAGCCGAGCATGCATTGTTGAAAGCAGGTCGTGAGCAGGTCCGAAGAAAAAATCCTGCGCGCCGTGCACCGATGGCTGCTTTGCTGCCGGTGCCATACTTACCGTTGGCATTCTCGCCACCCGACCGGTCGGCGCAAGCACAAAATCCCACCCGCGATTCCGCCGGGCGTAACTCGGCACACGCGCCAAGAAAGAAATGCGCGAGGCAACCCCTCACCCGGCCTTCGGCCACCCTCTCCCCATCGGATGGGGAGAGGGCAGGGTGAGGGGGCTTCGGAGTGCGATTCGCGCATGATTCAAATGGAGCGTGTGCCGAGTTGCGCCCGATTCCACCGGGCAGCACGGTTATTGAGTTGGCACTCGAGGCACTCCGTGTGGCAAGTGTGGATGGAGGGTGGAGATCAATCAGCCAAGCCCGAAGTGCAGCGCGCAGTTCGCTTGGTTTCCCACTTTTCCAGCCGCCGTCGCGCCGGTTCGCAGCAGCGATGACCACGACCTCACGCCACTCTTGCTGTGCTGCGCCGGGTCTAGTAGTCTCTGGGTCCGTCACGAGGGACTATGATGTGGATTGCTCCATTCGAGAAAGACGCTGCCACCGACGCGCCAAGCTTCCGCCTCATCTGCAAGCTGCACCTGCGAATCCAAGACCTCCCCCGGACACGCGACCTGCCGCTGCCGCGTCTGCTGTCGGGACATGTTAACCTTGAGGAGAACTGAGCCAATGCGCCTTCAAAAAATCGAAATTCAGAACTTCCGGCTACTCTCCAAGGTTGCGCTACTGCTGGAAGAAAAGGCCACAGTGATCGTGGGCCGAAACAACAGTGGCAAGACATCGCTGACGGAACTGTTCCGCCGGCTGCTTGAAGACGAGACCCCAAGCTTTCGCCTAGAGGATTTCTCCCTGTCGGCGCATGAAGACTTTTGGAATGCCTTCCAAGCACAGTTGGGCGGCAAAGCAGTGGACGAGATCCGAAAGCTGTTACCCACCATTGAGGCCACGCTGACTATCGCCTACGAAAAGGACGCAGCTAATCTTGGCGTTCTCGGTGATTGTATCATTGACCTCGACACAAACTGCAACCGGGTTGTGGTAAAAATCCGATACGAATTGAAGGAAGGTGAAGTTCCTGCCTTCTTTGCCGACTTAAAATTCGATAAGAACAAACCCGAACCGCCGCAAAGGACTGCTTTCGGCCGCGTAATGCGAGACCGAGTTCCAAAAAAGTATTCCTGCACGGTCCAGGCTGTCGACCCCGGCGATGCGACCAACACGAAAGATTTGAAGTGGGCGACTCTTCGAGGTGTGCTGGCGAGTGGATTCATCAACGCGCAAAGAGGACTTGACGATGTAACAAATAAGGATCGGGACGTTCTCGGCAAAGTCTTGGAAGCCCTGTTCAAGAGCGCGAGGTCGGATTCAGCGAACGAAAATGACCAAGGGGTGGCCAAAAACTTGGAAAACGCTGTTCAGGGTATCCAAACAACTATCGATGACGGCTTTAATGTTCAACTTCAGGAGTTGATTCCGGCCTTTAATCTATTCGGGTATCCAGGTTTTGCTGACTCAGAGCTTCGTACCGAGACAATCCTCGATGTTGAACGACTTTTAACCAACCATACAAAAGTTCACTACGCGGGAATCAACGGAATCAACCTTCCCGAAGCATATAATGGTCTTGGGGCTCGAAACCTGATTTTTATCCTGCTGAAATTGCTGGCGTTCTACAAAGCCTTCTTGATTGAGAAAACTGCTCCAGGCGTGCATCTGGTGTTTATCGAAGAACCCGAAGTTCATTTGCACCCGCAAATGCAGGACGTGTTCATTTCTCGATTAACGGAGATCGCTGCTGTGTTCGCCGAGAAAATTGGCAACGGGCGTGAGTGGCCAGTCCAATTTGTTGTAACAACCCATTCCTCGCATATTGCAAACAAGGCAGAATTTGCAGCGATACGGTATTTCCATGTCAAGCGGGATGGCGGTGCGGTGAATCTACGTTCAACTGGAATAAAGAACCTACGGACCGGCCTAGGAGGAACACCGCCTGAAAACCTAGAGTTCCTCCAAAAATACATGACGCTTACTCGTTGCGACCTCCTTTTTGCCGATAAGGCGGTGCTTATTGAAGGAACTTCCGAGCGGTTGATGCTGCCGAAGATGATTGAAGTGCTTGAGCAGGTAGAACCTGAAGCGCCCAAGTTATCGAGTCAGTATGTTTCCGTGGTTGAGGTTGGCGGCGCGTATGCACATCTGTTCATTCCTTTGGTGAAGTTCTTGGAGTTGCCAACACTCATCATCACTGACATCGACGCCGCCAAGAAAGTGGCAAGCAAGAATGACAAAAAAAAGGTCTGGGTCGCGTGCAAAGTCTCGGAAGGTCAACGTACGAGCAATGCGTGCATCAAGAATTGGTTTGAACTACCGGAGGTTGCACCTGCTGATCTGATCACCAAGGCGGATGCAGACAAAACCGACGGTGATTTGAGAATCGCTTACGAAGTGCCTGAAGTTGGTGGCGCACCGTGCGGCAGAAGTTTCGAGGACGCCTTTATCTTGGCAAATTGGGCCATGTTCGGGCTCGCCGTGCCATCCGAAGATGAGGCTTGGGAGAAAGCCAAGGAAAAAGGTAAGTCGGATTTTGCGCTTACATACGCAATCCAGAGGACCGGTTGGAACGTGCCTCGCTACATCGCTGAAGGTTTGCAGTGGCTTGCGCAACTGAACCGGCCTCAACGGGTACAGCCTGCCGAAGCAGCCGCGATTGCTCCGGCAGCCCCATCTCAACCAGTGCAAGAGGCAAATGTCTGACGCTGTCGCCAATCCTGCGCTCTTGGCAGCGCAAGAAGCATGGTCGCAGTTGCAAGCCTGCCTTGACCGACGCGTGAGTTTTGTTTTTGAGGCGGGAGCAGGCGCGGGCAAAACCTACTCTTTAATCGAAGCTCTCCGTTACCTCGTCAAACGGGATGGGGTTCAACTCATCCGAAATCACCAACAAGTCGCCTGCATTACTTACACCAACGTCGCCACTAAAGAGATTGAGACACGGACTGACCGTCACCCTGCGATCTATTCGTCAACGATTCACTCATTCTGCTGGACGCTCATTCAGGGTTTTCAGCCATTCCTCAGGAAGGAGATCTCGAACATTAAAGATTGGCCGGAACGGTTGAAGGAATCGGCAAAGCGCATGATGGATCGAGTAATCGAAGAGCGCGTTGAAGCGTTGGGTGAGAAGGGCGCCGACATCGCTGCAATCGCGACCTCCTTACAGGATGACCTAAAGCAGTTGGAAACTGTTGGAGGTCGAAATGTGGAATACAGCCTCGGCCGTCCGAGAGCTGATAAGAACTCCATATCACTAGGTCACAACGACGTGTTAATCTTAGCTGCGAAACTTCTGGAGAACGAAAAGTTTCGTCGCCTTCTTTTGAATCGCTTTCCCGTCGTCTTCATCGACGAATACCAAGACACGGACAATCTGATTTTCGCGGCGCTAAAAACACATGTCATAGGGGCGGAACGCAGCCCCTTGATTGGATTCTTTGGTGACCACTGGCAGAAGATCTACGGCGCGGGTTGTGGGAGGATTGAACACCCCAAACTGAAGCCCATCGGGAAGAAAGCGAATTTCCGCTCTGTGCCGGCGATAGTGGATTGTCTCAACAGGATGCGTCCTGAGTTGCCGCAGGAAGTCGAAAACCCGACTGTATCCGGCAGTGTTGTCGTATTCCACACGAACGAATGGAAAGGCGTGCGCCAAACTGGGGCGCAATGGAAAGGCGATCTTCCCGACACAGTTGCTCACTCGTATCTCCAGGTTGTGCAAAAGAAGTTGGCAGACAGCGGATGGGTCTTTGCGCCTGACACCAGCAAGATACTCATGCTTACGCACAACGTTCTAGCCGCAGAACAAGGATACCGGCAGCTCGCCGCCTCATTTTCCCGGACGGAATCTTTCATCAAGAAAGAAGATCCGCACATCTCATACCTTGTGGACACTGTTGAGCCCGTGTGCAGAGCATTTGCAGGCAAAAAGTATGGCGAGATGTTCGGGGTGCTTGGCAGCCGGACACAGGTAATCCGCTCGCACGCAGACAAGGCGGCGTGGTTCGAAAACATCGCGTCGCTGTTGAAGCTTCGAGAGACTCAGACCATCGGAGCGGTGCTGGATCATCTCCGGAAAGCCCAGCGATTGCCCATGCCGGAGGTGGTCGAACGAAAGGAGCGCGCACTAGAGAAACATGGTGCTTTGCCTGTGCCAGACGAACCCGATGAGATCACGCGCTTACGTCAACTGCGCGCCGTGCCATACAAGGAACTCGTCGCGCTGAAGGAGTTCATCGACGAGAAGACACCTTTCTCCACCAAGCACGGAGTTAAGGGAGCGGAGTTCGAGAACGTTCTGGTGGTGTTTGGGCGCGGGTGGAATCTATACAATTTCGGTCAATTTCTCGAATGGTCTGGAGCGGCAGGAGTTCCGGCCGACAAAGTCGATGCTTACGAGCGGAATCGCAATCTCTTCTACGTTGCGTGTTCACGCCCCAAACGGCGACTCGCTCTCCTTTTCACGCAAGAACTCAAGGCCGAGGCTTTGGCCACGTTGGCCAAATGGTTCGGAAACGCTGCAATAAATCCATTGCCCAGCATCTAACCCATGCCCCACGCCTACACCGAAGACCGGCTTGTCGAGCAGTCTGCCAAGGCAGGGCCACCCTCACTTGGCCCTCTCCCAGCGGGAGAGGGAATGACGGGTTGTTCGCGGAGCAATCGGCGTTGCCAAACCCTCAACCTGGCTTGGCAGACACCCTTTTCCCAATGGGAGAATGGACGGGGATGAAGGTGCGCAGCTTGACCCATACTTGACTAACGCTTGACCCAAGATTGACCCACGGGCAGACTGTCTGGCATGAGCTACCAGCCGCAATTCACGATCACGGCAGCCCTGCTGGCGCGGGTGGAAAACATCGCCGCGTTGCGGGAGCGCATCCAGGGCGCAGCAGTGCAAGTGCCCTGGATTCCCGCGCTGCAAAAGGATACGCGGGCGCGCAACACCCACAGTTCGACGGCCATCGAAGGCAATCCGCTCACGTTGGTGGAAGTTCGCGCGCTGGAGGAAGGGACGACGGTGGCTGCGCCGGCGCGGGCGCGGCGGGAGGTGCTGAATTATTTCGCGGCGCTCCGGCATGTTGAAAAGCAGGCGAAGAAGAAGCGGCTGACGCACGATGACATTTTCCGCCTGCACGCGATCATCGCGGGCGAGGTGATGGATCAAGGCGAGGCCGGGCGTTATCGGACCCTGCGGGTGCGGGTGGGCGGGTATGTGCCGCCGCCGCCCGACGAGGTGTCGGGCCTGATGTTCGAGCTTCTGGAGTGGTGGCACAAGGATGCGGCGGAAATCTCCCCGGTGTTGAGTTCGGCGATCGTGCATTATCGCTTCGAGGCGATTCATCCCTTTGCCGACGGCAACGGGCGCACGGGCCGGGCACTGGCATTGTGGGAGCTTTACCGGCGCGGGTTCGATTCGCATCATATCTTCGCGGTGGACGAGTTCTACTGGGAGGACCGCCCGCGCTACTACGCGGCGTTGGACGCGGTTCGGAGCCAGGGTGACAACCTGACTTCATGGCTGGAATACTGCGCGGAAGGCTTGCAGCAAACGCTGGAGCGGGTGTGGAAGCGCATGGGGCAGCTTTCGGTATCCACAGCCAGTGAACGGTTGGTGTTGCGTCCGCGCCAGGAGCAACTGCTAAAGCTGCTCGGCCGGAGCGGCGGCATGACTCCAGCCAATCTCTGGGCAGCCCTGGGTGTGTCCAAGCAGGGCGCGATGGACTTGCTTCGCCCTCTGGTGAAGGCCGGGTTGGTGAAGCGAGTTGGCACTCTGAAGAATGGACGCTACGTTTTGAAATGAGCGCCCACGCTTGCACCGAAGACCCGTTTGTCGAGCAGCCCGCCATCGGGTTGTTTGCGGAGCTTGGCTGACTACTGTGCCGGCGTTGGCGGAAATATTCGGCGCGACCGGCACGTTGCTGCCGCGTATGCTGCCGGGGCAGGTGGAGATGATAACCAACTGACGCAATGAACTTCAACCGAAACACCCGTGCCTGAAATGGACAAGCCTGGCCAAATTTTGCTGACGGGCGCGACCGGTTACGTCGGCGGGCGGCTGTTGCCGTTGCTGGTGGCGGATGGCTGGCGCGTGCGGTGTCTGGCGCGGCAACCGGGACATTTGTCGTCCCGTGTGCCGGCCGGCGTCGAAGTGGTGCCGGGCGACTTGCTCGACGCGGCATCGCTATCGGCGTCCATGCAAGGTGTGGAAGCCGCGTTTTATCTGGTTCATTCGATGGGTGCGACGGGCGATTTTGAAACGCAGGACCGTCTGGCCGCGGAGAATTTCGCCGCCGCTGCGCGGGCCGCTGGCGTGCGGCGCATCATTTATCTTGGAGGCTTGGGCGAGGATGAACCGGATTTGTCGGCGCACCTCCGCAGCCGGCATGAGGTGGGAGAGCGGTTGCGGGCGCACGGCGTGCCGGTGATCGAGTTCCGGGCGTCCATCATCATCGGCTCGGGCAGCTTGTCCTACGAAATGATCCGGGCACTGGTGGAGCGGTTGCCGGTGATGGTGATGCCGCGCTGGGTGCGGGTGACGGCGCAACCCATCGCCATCGGCGACGTGCTGGCGTATCTCCGTGCGGCGCTGTCCCTCAAGATGGATGGCAGCGTCATCGTCGGGATTGGCGGGCCGGACCGGGTTTCCTATGGTGAACTGATGCGCGAATACGCGCGGCAGCGCGGGCTGCGGCGGTGGATGATTCCCGTGCCCCTGTTGACGCCGCGACTGTCGAGTTTGTGGCTGGGCTTGGTGACGCCGCTGTATGCCCGCGTGGGTCGCAAGCTGGTGGACAGCCTTCGTCATCCGACGGTGGTGCGCGATGATTCCGCACAACGTCTGTTCCCCATCACGCCGATCGGCGTGCGCGAGGCGATTGCGCGCGCGTTGCGCAACGAAGACTCCAGCATCGCGCAAACGCGCTGGTCGGACGCCTTGTCCGCCGCTGCGAGCGCGCCCCGGCACTGGGGAGGCACACGATTGGGCAACCGCTTGGTGGACTCGCGGTCCGCGCATGTCGCGGCGTCGCCGGCCAGGGTGTTTGCTGCCGTCGAACGCATCGGCGGCGCGGCGGGCTGGTATTATGCGAACGGGCTTTGGACGTTGCGCGGCTGGCTGGACCTGCTCGTGGGCGGGGTGGGGATGCGCCGCGGTCGCCGTGATCCGGAGCGGTTGCGCGTGGGCGATGCGTTGGATTGCTGGCGCGTCGAATCCATCCAGCCGGGCCAGCGGCTGCGGCTGGCGGCGGAGATGAAACTGCCGGGCCGAGCGTGGCTGGAATTTGAAGTGCAACCGGATGGAAATGGCACGCGGCTGCACCAGACGGCGATGTTCGATCCGCTTGGATTATGGGGGCTGGCGTATTGGTATGGCGTTTGGCCGCTGCACCAACTCGTGTTCGCCGGGATGCTGCGCGGCTTGGCGCAGACAGCCGAGAAAAATGGTTGAATACTCATACGGACGTGCCACCGCTGAATCCTGCGAGGGTCAATTCGGTTGGATTTCTCTTCTCGGACAAACAGGCCGGGGCGTTTCGGCTGGAGATTGGTTGGATTAAAGGTTCGCCCGCGATTGACCAACGGTGAACCCCCACTAAAGACTCATGTCCCACGCCTACACCGAAGACCCGCTTGTCGAGCAGCCCACCATCGGGTTGTTTGCGGAGCTTGGCTGGACCACGGTGTCGGCGTTGGAGGAAATATTCGGCTCTGCCGAACCGCGGGGTGGTTCGTGGTGCCCGCTTTGGTGTTGAGTCTGCAAACCTTTTGGCGTAATTCTTCGAGTCGTCGACGAGTGAGTTCTTTGTCTTTGGTCTTGAGCGAATGTTTGACCTGCCCGCCGGTGCGACTGAAAATTTCATAGAAGACGCCGGACACTTGGAGCGATATAGACAGGGGATATTGACCTTCTCAAGAACCTGAATGGCATAGTCGATTCCGGTTTTCGTAGCGCCCAAAGCACGACAGTAGCCGGTTTTGATTGCAGGTCCA
>JBAZIR010000100.1:0-16046 GCA_041651735.1 Verrucomicrobiia bacterium
CGCGAATCATCGCGGCAATCTTCTCGCCTTCCCGCAACGCCAGCAGGTTGGCGATGGATTTGCCACGGGAGGAGCGGCCCGCTTCGGGGATGTCATAGACCTTCTCACAATAGATCCGCCCGTCGTCGGTGCAGAACATGATGAAGTCATGCGTGCTCGCCGTGAACAGGTGTTCGACGAAATCGGTGTCGTCCTTGGTGTCGGCGCCACTGACGCCTTTGCCGCCGCGATGCTGGGCGCGGTAGGCGGAGACGGCGGTGCGTTTGATGTAACCGCCGTGCGTGATGGTGATGATGGCGGCTTCGTTGGCGATGAGGTCCTCGATCCTGATCTCGCCTTCATCGGGAACGATGTCGGTGCGCCGGGGATCGCCGTGCTTCTCGCGGAGTTCCTTGAGCTCCTTTTCCACGATGCCCCAGATCTTCGCCTCGCTGGCAAGAATGCCCTGCAACTCGGCGATGCGCTCGATGATCTCCTTGTATTCCTTGGCGATCTTGTCGCGCTCAAGGCCGGTGAGCTGGTAGAGGCGCAGTTCAAGGATCGCGTCCACCTGGCTCTCGCTGAATTCGTAGCGGCCACTGACCAGGCGCGCCTCGCTGCGGATGTGCATCCCGAAGTGTTGGACCTGCGCCCGGGTCCAGGAAAACGACAGCAACTTGATTTTCGCCTCCTCGCGCGTCCGCGACTCGCGGATGATGCGGATGAACTCGTCGAGGTTGGCCAACGCGATGAGATAGGCGTCGAGAATCTCGGCGCGTGCCTCGGCAGCGCGAAGCTCGAACTGTGTCCGGCGAACCACGACTTCATGCCGATGCTCCGTGTAGCACTGGAGCAGTTGCTTGAGGTTCAGCGTGCGCGGCCGGCCGTGATCAATGGCCAGCATGTTGATGCCGACCGTCGTTTCGAGCTGGGTATGCTTGAAGAGATTGCTAAGGATGATTTTCGGAATCGCACCGCGCTTCAGTTCGATGACCAAGCGCACGCCATCCTTGTTGGTTTCGTTGCGGATGTCGGAAATGCCTTCGATTCTCTTGTCGTTGACCAGCGCAGCGACCTGCGTCTCGACGGTGGACGGCGCAACATTGAACGGCATCTGCGTGATGACGATGTGGTCCTTGCCGCCGTGCTCCTCGATGCCGGCGCGGCCACGCAGTTTGATGGAACCGTGGCCGGTCTTGTAGGCCTCAAGAATGGGCGCGCGGCCGCAGATCATGCCGCCGGTGGGGAAATCGGGGCCCTGGACAAACTTGAAAAGCGATTCGACCTCGCAATCGGGATGCTCAATCACATGGATGAGCGCGTCCACCACTTCATTGAGATTGTGCGGCGGAATGCTGGTGGCCATGCCGACCGCAATGCCGGTGGTGCCGTTGCAAATGAGGTTGGGAAAACCAGCGGCAAGCACCTTCGGCTCGACCTTGGACTCGTCGTAGTTCGGCTGGAAATCAACCGTGTCCTTGTCGAGGTCGGCAAGCATCAGCATCGCCAGCGGCGTCAGGCGCGCTTCGGTGTAACGCATCGCCGCCGGATCGTCGCCGTCAACGGAACCAAAGTTGCCCTGCCCATCAATGAGCGGATAGCGCATCGCGAAGTCCTGCGCCATATGGTAGAGCGTTGGGTAGATGGCAAGGTCGCCATGCGGATGGTAGTTACCCATCGTCTCGCCGACGATCTTGGCGCACTTGCGGAACGCGCGGTTTGGCAGCAACCCCAATTCGAGCATTGAGAAGAGAATGCGGCGTTGCGAGGGCTTCAGACCATCTCGGGCGTCGGGCAAAGCGCGCGAGATGATGACGCTCACCGAGTAATCAATGAACGACTTCTGCATCTCGTCGGCGATGTTGACGGGACTTAGTTTCTCGTTTTGGACATACATGATGGGCAAATAAGGCTGATTGGCAGATGGACCTGTGTTCGGGGTGCGCAAGGCGGTAACGGTTAAACGTCCAGATTGCGCACGTTAAGCGCATTCTCTTCGATGAAGTGCCGGCGTGGCTCCACCTCGTCACCCATGCAAATGGTGAAAATCTCCTCGGCTTTGGCCAGATCGGGCATCTCAACCTTGACGAGTTTCCGGCGGACCGGGTCCATCGTGGTTTCCCAGAGCTGCTCCGGGTCCATTTCGCCGAGCCCCTTATAGCGCTGGATGGTCATGCCGCGTTTGCCGTTTTCCTTGACGCGCGGCAGGATTTCGCTGACCGAGAACAACGGCGTGCGATTCTCGCCCTCGACAACCTCGAAAAGCGGCTTCGGCTTGGCATTGGGGTTTTCGTCGCGCGGCGGCGGAAGATACCGCTCGACATCAATGCCTTTCTTTTCAAGCGTCGCAAGCAGCTTTGCGATCTCCGCACCCTCATAAATCTCGTGGGTCTTCACGAACGGCTTCGTCAACGCGGCGGCTGTCTTGCCGTTTTCGGTTTCGGGAGTGTCGTCAGCATCCTCGATTTCGTGATCGTCGTTGAATTTTTTCAACGCCTTGTCGTCGCGCAGGAACTCCACATGTTCCTCTCCGTTATTCTTGATGCGGGCAGCGTATTGTGGCAGCTCACCGGTCTTGGAATCGCGCGACTCCAGATACGCTTCGATGTCTACGCGGCGGCGCTTGACGGCGTCGGCGAGTTTGTCGAGTTCGACAAGTGTTTCCAGCAGGCTTTGGAGTTGCGAGCCGGTCAATTCCTTCTCGTCCTTGACGCGGACGAGCTTCACGTCTTCGCAACCCAGCTCGATGAGCATCTTGTCGAGCTTCTCGGTGCTGTCCACGTATTCCTCGCGGTTGCGGCGCTTCACTTTATAGAGCGGCGGCTGCGCAATGAAAACGTGGCCCTTTTCAATGAGTTGTTTCATCTGCCGGTAGAAGAACGTCAGCAGCAGAGTGCGGATGTGCGAACCGTCCACGTCGGCATCGGTCATGATGATGATGCGGTGGTAGCGCAGCTTGGCAATGTCGAACGCGCCCTCCCCCTCGCCTTCGCCGATGCCGGCGCCGATGGCGGTGATCATCGTCCGGATTTCGTCGTTGGCAAGGACCTTGTCTATGCGCGCCTTCTGGACGTTGATGATCTTGCCCTTGAGGGGCAGAATCGCCTGAAACTTGCGGTCGCGGCCCATGCGCGCAGAGCCGCCGGCCGAGTCACCCTCGACCAGATACAGCTCGCACAACGCGGGGTCGCGCTCGGAGCAGTCGGCCAGTTTGCCTGGCAGGCCGCCGCCGGTGAGCGCGCTTTTGCGCACGGCATCGCGAGCTTTGCGCGCGGCGTCGCGAGCGCGAGCGGCGGTCAGGCACTTGTCCACCACCTTGCGCGCGGTTGGCGGGTTTTCCTCGAAGAACGTCATCAGCCCTTCGTAGGCACAGCTGGAGACAAGACCTTCCACCTCCGTATTGACGAGTTTGACCTTGGTCTGCGACTCGAAACGGGGATTCGGCAATCTCACGCTGACCACGGCGGTAAGACCTTCGCGCACGTCGTCGCCGGAGATGGGCGGATCCTTCTCCTTCACGAGCTCGTTGGCCCTTGCGTATTGATTGATGGCGCGGGTCAGCGCCGTGCGAAAACCGGAGAGGTGCGTGCCACCGTCGGTGTTGGAAATTGAGTTCGCGTAACAGAGGATGTTGTCGGCGTAACTGTCGTTGTATTGGACGACAACATCCACGAACACGTCGTCCTTCTGCCTGCTGATGACGATCGGTTTCGCGTGGATGACTTCCTTGGCGCGATTGATTTCCTTGACGAACTCCGGGATGCCGCCCTTGTAGTAAAGCGTCTCGGTCTTGCTGTCGCGTTCGTCGGTGAGGATAAGTTCGAGACCGGGATTGAGGAACGCCAGCTCTCGCATGCGAGCCGCGAGCGTGTCGTATTTGAACGACGTGGTGGCATGAAAAATCTCCGCGTCTGGCTTGAACGTGATTTTTGTGCCTGTGTGTTTCGATTTGCCAATAACCTCAAGCGGTGAGCCCCTTTTGCCGCGCACAAACCGCATGTGATAGATCTTGAGATCGCGCGAGATCTCGACCTCGAACCACTCGGAGAGAGCATTGACGCACTTGGCGCCAACGCCGTGAAGGCCGCCGGAGTATTTGTAAGCGCCCTGGCCAAACTTGCCGCCGGCGTGGAGATTCGTCAGCACAAGCTCAACGGCAGGCATTTTCCACTTCGGGTGCATATCGACGGGAATGCCGCGGCCGTTGTCCTGAACGGTCATCGAACCATCCACGTGAATCGTCGCCCTGATCGTGCTGCAATAGCCGGCAAGATGTTCGTCGATCGAATTGTCCAGCACTTCCCACACACACTGGTGCAAGCCGCGCTCGTCGGGATCGCCGATATACATGCCGGGCCGCTTGCGGACAGCCTCCAAACCTTCCAGTTTGTCTATCTTTGAAGCGTCGTAAACTTGCGATACGGGCGCAGTGTCTTGCGCCTGTGTTGCTGCGTCAGATTTGTCGTTAGCCATGCTTTCCATGAGTTCTTGTGTCACAAAAATTATAGGGATGAAAACGACTTCTTGCAATGATAATCTATATTCGACATCAACCGCAACATATTGATAACACGCTGGATACAACAGCTCTCAACAATGTGCAAACATTGTTCGTCTACGCGAAGAAGTACGCCGTTTTCTGGCAGGAAACTTGACTTTCCGGCGTACAAGAACTAGTAGAACACCATCTTGATTGACTTGCTAAAGATGGCTTTTCTGACGTGAAACTCTCAATCAAAACCGACTATGCCTGCCGAGCCGTTGAACTGATGGCTCGCCGTTATGGCGAGAACCAGACGATGCATATTCAGGAGATGGCAGTTGCGCAGGGGATCCCCGAAAACTACCTCGTGCAAATTCTCACCGTGTTGCGTGGCGCCGGCTACGTAAAAAGCAAGCGTGGAAAGGAAGGGGGCTATTACCTCGCGCGCCCCCCCGGCGAGATTACCTTCGGCGACGTGGTGCGTGCGGTCCAAGGACACGTCCTGGACATTCCGAGTCTTGGCGATCCCAACTGCTCGGAGGGCATGAAGGAAGTGTGGCGGAAGATAAAGAAGTCCGCAGAACAGATCGCCGACGCCGTGACATTCGAGGATCTGGTGGCCGACGCTGACTCCAGCGGCGGGATGTTCTACATCTGATCAACGAGCCGCGCAGGTGGCCAGCCAGACCACGAGGCACAGCAGCACAAGCCACGCCGGATGCGGCATCTGCGGCAGGTCGTGCCCCTGAAGCGGATTCTTAAGCGCGCCTTTCACGAGATACAATCATCCCGCTCGGGCGCGCTGTCAAAACCTTGCTATCAAGCCCCGCTCTTGGAAGCCATCGCTGCTTTGGCAAGCCCCAAGCCGAACTGCATCATCGGCCCGATGGCGTTGCCACAATCACTCAACACATCGTCCAGCCCGTTGATGAAAGTGCGCGCGTCTTCCTCGGTGCTCACCAATGGAGGCAGTATCTTGATGATGTCGTGATTGTGCGCGGCAACCTGCGCAAGAACATGGTGCTTCTTGAGCAGATTGCTGACGATGATCTGCGGGAACAACGATTTATCGGCCGCGTGAATCGTCTTCCACGCCATCTTGGCCTGGAATCCACGCGGTTCCTGAAACTCGACGCCGATCATTAAGCCTTTGCCCCGAACGTCCTTGATCAGATCGTGCTTCGCCTTGAGTTTGTTCAATTCGGCAAAGAGGAACTCCGAGAGTTTTTGGCCGCGCTCGATGAGGTTCTCGTCCTCCAGCACGTGCATCGCGGCCATTGCGCAAGCCATCGCCAGGTTGTTCCGCCCGAACGTCGTCGAGTGCACCACGCAACGATCCATTCGCGAGAATATCTTCTGGTAGATATCACGCCGAGTAACGAACGCGCCGCACGGCACATAACCGCCACTGAGTGTTTTGGCCAAGGTGATGATGTCCGGCTCCAGATTCCAATGTTGGAATCCAAACATCTTTCCTGTGCGTCCGAGGCAGGTCTGCACCTCGTCGCTGATGAACAATGTGCCGTATTTGCGGCAAAGCGCCTGCGCCGCCGGCAGGAAATCATCCTCGGGCACATCCAGCATCTTGCCCTGGCAGCATTCAAAAATGAACGCGGCCACGTCGCCCTTCGACAGATGCCGTTCCAGCGCTGCGAGATCGTTCATCTGGATCCTCTCGCAGCCCTGCAGCAACGGCTCAAACCCCTCGCGGAAACTGTCTGCGCCGTTGACGCTGAGCGCGCCCATCGTCAGGCCGTGAAATGCGTTGTCGAAATACACGATGCGCGAGCGGCCGGTGGCGCCTTTGGCAAACTTCAGAGCGCCTTCCACCGCTTCTGTGCCGCTGTTGCAGAAGAAGACCGCGTTCAGGTGCGGGGGACAACGTTTCACCAATTCTTCAGCCGCCACACCGCTGAGGAATGCGCAATCAAGCTGCACCATGTTGGGCAGGTCGAGTTCGAGCACATCGCGGATGGCCTGCTGCACGGCCGGATGGTTGCGGCCGATGTTATACACACCGTAACCGCTGAGGTAATCAAGGTAACGAGTGCCTTCCTTGTCCCAAAGGTATTGGCCCTTGGCTTTTGCGTAAACCTTGTCGAATCCAACGGTGCGCAACACCTTCACGAGCGTCGAGTTCACATAGCGCTCGTGCAGGCTGTAGTTCTCACCCAACCGTTCACTGACGATCTTCTTGATGTCTATAGGCATAATGGATTCTCCAGAAAAAACCGCGCGAACTCTGCCGTTTTTGGGCGGGCAAAACAAGTCTCAAAAAGCGGACAGCGCCGCTTCTATCTTCGGCAAAACGTGATAGGGCGGGACGCCTATCGGCCCGCTGAACGCGCTACTTCTTCTTCGCGTGGCTGAGGCGGAAAGCCTCGGTCGTCACGAAGTATTTGGCGGTCATGTTGGGCACTTCCCATGCGGCCATCCTGCCTTCGCCGAGATACCGCAGGTATTTCTCCGCCACTTGCGCAAAGTGGGCCTCGTGGCCGACGTGGTATTTGTCGGGAATGATGATCTGCCAGCACGCGCCGGCTTTCGTCACGTCCACACCAGGCCACTTGACGGCGATCTGCGTGACGGCAGCACGGAGGGTCTTGTCGAACTCCTCGGCGGAAGCGCCGGACTTGTTCTCGACGTAGAGGGTCACCTTGTAGTTCTGCTCCTTGCCCTGTCTGATGACGACGTTGGCCTTGCTGCCGCGGGCGATCTGGTAATGGGTGTCGCCGGTTCCCGGAGGCGCTTGGAAACCCCAGAGAGCCGCAACTTTGGCGTGAACGCCCTTGATGGTCCAAAGCACGTCGCCGTTCTGGAACACGTTGAGCGCGCCGCCAGGGCCAATGTCTTTCTTGAGGTAGTCGGGATACTTGTCGAGACCGGTGGAGAGCTTGAACTGCGCGGGCGTCATCTGGGTCGGCCAACGCTTCGCAGCAAGGACCTTGATGTCCTTCTTCCAATCGAGCGTCTGATCGGGAAGGCATTGCCAATGAACCAGATCCACGAGGTGCGTGCCGACATCGGGGATGGCCTCGCCCTGCTGGCGCGTGTCGTAGAACCACGGCGGGCGGGTGAGCGGCTTGCCGGCGACTTCCTTGAAGAAGTAGTGAACGCTCTCCATCTCGACGGCGGGCTGCTGCGGCGTGCCCTTCTCCAGCGTGCCAAACACCGTGGGCGCGTTGACCAGTTCGCGCAGGAGGATGGCGGTGATCTCATAGCGTTCGGTCATGATGTCGTAGAGGAAGAGCTTCTTCTGCGCGGCGCGATCAAATGCCTTGCGCAGGAGCGGGAACGCCTCAGGCGTAATGGCCATCGGTTTGTCGGCGAAGACATTAAAACCAGCGTCGAGGGCCTTGTAGATGTAGTCGGTCTTTTTGCGGTTGTTGCCGGAAATGACGACGACGTTACCGGCGCGTTCGCGGATCATGCGCTCAAGAAAATCCTTGCCGGTATAAACATTCTCGCGCCACTGGGTCGGGTTCTCGGCACGAGTATTGAAACCCTCGATGCGCTTGAGGTGGAGCCCCACATCGGGGCCTTCGGGCGCGTAGACGTGGACGACCGGATTGACTTGCGGGTACATGAACTTCTGCACCAGCGCGGCGTGGAAATGGCCGGGATCGAGCGTAATCCAGCGAAGCTCGCCTTCGGCAGCGGTGGCGGTCATGGAGCAGAGTGCGATGAGGGTGGTGAATGCGAGTTTGGTTTTCATCAGGCGTTTTTCTTGAGGAATGACATGGCACCGTAAGGAGCGCGTTCGGCGCGGGAAAGCATGGCGTTGGCCGCATCGTCACCAATGAACTGCTCGGCCTTCGGGTCCCACTTCAGTTTGCGGCCAAGTTTCATCGCGATCCACGGAACGATGCACGCGCTGTTGGAACGATGCGCCTGCTCGGGCGAGGTGGCGCCGGGTTTGCGCGTGAGGATGCTGGTGATCCAATCGAGGTGATGATCGTTTTTCGGGCTGGCGTGGAGGCGAATGTCCTTCGCCCCGCGCGGTTGTTTGAAGATGTCGGGGTTGCTCGCATCGAGCGCCTTTTTCTTCTTCTTGCCGGTGCTGGGATCACTGGCGGTGACCTTCTCCGCTCCGCGCGTGACGAAGATCCAGCCGTCGGAGCCTTCAAACCGCACGCCGACCTCGAAGGTGTTGTCGATGATCAATGTAGCGCCGTTGGCGTATTTCGCCTCGACGTGATATGGCCCGTGGACGTTCCAGAGGCCCTCCGTCGGGAACTCCGCCTTGCCCTCGACCTCGATCGGGCCGGTCATCTCCGTGCCCATGCCCCAATGGGCGATATCCACGTGATGCGCGCCCCAACCGGTAATCATCCCGAGGCAATAGGAATCGATCCGCAGCCAGCCCGGACGGTCGCCGTAGCGCTTCTTCGGATTGGCGTTCTGCGAGTGAACGCGGTCCTCGCAATACGGCTTGAGCGGCGTCGGGCCGAGCCACATGTCGTAGTTGAGATTGGATGGAACGGGCATCTCGGCCGTGCTACCGCCGCTGGGATCGGTGGGCAGGCCGACCTTGACCGTGTGCACCTTGCCGATGCGGCCATTGCGAACCGCCTCGCAGGCCATGCGGAAGCCGAGATTCGAGCGCTGCTGGCTGCCGATCTGGAACATGCGCTTGTTCTTGCGGACGATGTCGCTGACAGCGCGGCCCTCGACGAGCGTCATCGTGAGCGGCTTCTGAACGTAGATGTCCTTGCCAGCGAGCACAGCCTCGATGACCGGCTGGGCGTGCCAGTGATCGGGCGTGCTGATAGCGACGGCGTCAATGTCCTTCCGCTGCAACGCCTCGTGGTAGTCGCCGTAGGTGGCGACATCGATCGTGATGTTCTTTTTGGCGTAGAATTCCTCGACACATTTTTTGGCGTCGGCGACGCGGATGGAGTCGAGGTCGCACACAGCGATCATGCGCGCTGCGTCCTGCTTGAGGATGCCGGGCATGTCCATGCTGCGCCCGATGCGGCCGCAGCCGATCTGGAGAATGTTGACCTTCTTGCTCGGCGCATCGGCGCCCAGGACGCGCGCAGGAATGATGTTGGGGAATGCCAGCGCGCCGGTGGTAACGAGTGTGCTCTTCATAAACTGACGACGGGATAGTTGCATGATGTCTTCTCCGATTGCTGCGGTTACTTCTTCTCTCCCATGGCCCACTGGATGCCACCCAGGATGTGCTTCATCAAGTTCGGGTCGGAATACTGCTCTTTCTTGTGGCCGAGCGCCGTGAACCAGCAACGCCCGCCTTCAAATTCATGATACCAAGCCAGCGGACGGCTCTTTTCACCCGCCGGCTTTCGCTTGTCATCAAGCTTGGTCAGATCGCCTTCGAGCAGGATGTGAAGGCCTTTCGGCATCTCTTTCAAAAAATAGAACTCATCAGCCCATTCCCACGTTTCGCCGAGGTGCGCCGTCGAGGGATGCGTCCGGTCCACAACCTTGATGGTGAACGGCTGGAACTTCGGGTGATAGTCGAACGTCCCGCCCATCAACTGCCAGAACCACGGCCAGTTTCGCATCATGGCGCACGCCGAGTGGATGCCGACAATCCCGCCGCCGTTGTGGACGTAGTTTTGCAGCGCCTTCTTCTGGTCTTCCGTATCCAACGCCTCGTTGTTGGTGTTGGAGAAGATCAGTGCCTTATACTTCTTCAGGTTCGCGTCGGTAAAAACCGACGGATCGTCGGACACGTCCACGGCAAAGCCGTTCTCCGTGCCGAGTTTCTTGAGGGCGTCGACGCTACAGGCGATATTGTCGTGGATGAAGCCCTTCTTGCCGGTGAGCGTCGGGCCGTTGCGGGTGTAAACCAACACTTGTCTTGCCTCCGCGCCCTGGGCTGGCGATGGGCCGCAGCAAGGAAGGAACATGGCTACGGTGGCAAGCATGAGACAGGGCACTACAATCATTCTATTCATGGCACTCTCAGCACTCTGGTGCGGACGCGTCGTGGGTTTTCAGCGGTCAGCAACTGCCAGATTATTCAGAAACGCCTGTTTTGTCAAAGAAAGCGCACCAAAAAATTCCCTTCGTTTGGGGCTTGCGTGATGAGGCTGCGTTGGCTAGAGTTCGCGCCCTTTAACGGTTAAATAGAAGGACTAAGTTATGTCATTTCAGTGTTCAATTTGCGGCAAGGGCTCGATCAAAGGCCATCGGATCATCCGAAGCGGCAAGGCCAAGAAAGAAGGCGGCATCGGCACGCACATCACCGCCATGACCAAGCGCCGGTTCTTTCCGAACCTTCAGCGCGTCAAGGCACTCGTCAACGGCACCGTGCGCAATGTCATGGTTTGCGCCGCTTGCATGAAGGCCGGTCGTGTCGTCCGTCCGCCAGTGCGGACTTGGAAGCCGGAAGCCAAAGCAGCCGCCTAAGCAAAACTTCAAGTGTGAAGCGTGGAGTGTGATCGAGGTCGCACTCCACGCTTTTTTTGCGCTCTACGCCCCACCCTCCCCCGCAGGCTGCACATCCTGTAACTTGAGTTGAACGCTCCGCCGGCCCTCGTATTCGTTGATCTCCGGCGTAAAAACGATGTCCACGGCGTCGCCCGCCTTCAACTCCCGCTTGCCCATGCCGAAGCCGATGGCGTCGAGACTGTTTCTGCCGTCCGTCAGCCAGAGCTTCAAATGCTCGCCGGTCTTGCCCACGACGCGCGGCTCGGTGCGGACGCGGACCCCGCGCATGCAGAACAAGGGTCGCGGGTTTTCCTGGCCGGTGGGTTCGATTTGCGAGAGTTCCTCGATAAGTTCCGTGTTGAGATCACCGAACGATAGTTCCGCGTCCAGCCTCCACGCCGGAATCAGCGCCTCCGCCGAAATCGCCTGGCGCGCATGCTCGTTGAGCGCATCTCGCAGCCTGGCCACGTTTTCGGGCTTCACCGAAAGTCCCGCCGCCATCTCGTGTCCGCCGAAACGGAGCAGCAGCTCGCGGCAATGCGCCAGCCCGGCGGTGATGTCGTAGCCCTCGATGCTCCGGCCCGAACCGCGCCAACCGTCGCCGGTTGCTTCCGGCGGCGCGCCGCCGATGATGATCGTCGGCCGGTAGAACGTCCGCAGCACGCGCGACGCAACGATCCCAACCACGCCGATATGCCACGCGGGATCGGCCTGGACGATGACGTAGTCGCTGTGAGCGTGAAACTCCTGGGCGGTTCGCTTGGTGGCTTCCTCGGCAATTTGTTTCTCGATCGTCTGACGCTCGCGGTTGTTGGTGTCGAGCCAGCGCGCCAGTTCCAATGATTTCGCGCGGTCGTCGCCGAGCAGAAGCTCCAACGCCTTCTCCGCGTCCTGCAACCGGCCGGCGGCGTTGAGGCGCGGCCCGATGCCAAAGCCGACGTGATACGGCGTGACGGGCGGACGAATCTGCGCCACCTCCAGCAACGCGCGCAAGCCGACCCGGCGGGTTGTTGCAATCAGCGGCAGGCCCGCCGCGGCAATGAGCCGGTTCTCGCCCACGAGCGGGACGATGTCGGCGATGGTGCCGATGGCCGCAAGGTCGAGCCATTGCTTGAGATCCACCGCAGCGGCGGCTGGAAGGTTTCGGTTGCGACCTTCCTTCAGCAGCGCGTGACCAAACTTGAACGCCAAACCGGCGCTGGCGAGATGATGCCACGGCGTTTCATCCGACTCGCGTTTTGGATTCACCAAGGCGACGCAGCGGGGCAGTTTCGATCCTTCCGGCATTTCGTGATGGTCGAGCACGATAACGTCCACCCCGCGCGACGACAGCCATTCAATCTGCGCGGCAGCCGTGGTGCCACAATCCACCGCGATCAGCAGCTTCGGCTGGTGCGCTGCGACGCACGCTTCCACAGCGCCCTGACTGAGGCCATAGCCTTCTTCCATCCGGTTCGGCAGGTAGCAGCCAATCTCCGCACCGAGCGCGCCCAGCAACTGGCGAAGCTGTGCCGTCGCGGTAATACCATCCACGTCGTAGTCCCCGAAGATGACGATCTTCTCGCGGCGCTCGATAGCCGCTAAGACGCGCGCTACGGCGGGCTTGATGTCCGGCAACAGGAATGGGTCGCCGAGGTCGGCCAGACGCGGTTTGAGAAAACGCGCCGCCGCTTCCGGCGTGCGATGGCCGCGGTTGATGAGCACCTGGGCCAACGCAGACGAAACGTGGAGTGCGTCAGCGAGTTGCTTTTGCAGTGCAGGATCGGGCGGCGCGATGAGCCAGCGGCGTTTCATGGATGTCATTCGTAGCATGTAAACCGAATTATGGAAAGCGAGCCACGAACAAGGCTGCAGAGAAGGATGCCAAACACGCGCGTTAAGAAATACCGTTCACCAGATCCGCCCGCCGTTAAAACAAGGAAGTGCCTCGGCACCGACTCCGAGTCCCTTCCAGGTGATGCTGCAAAATCCTCGTCAGTTTGAATCGGAGGTCTTAAGGTCGTCGGTCATATCGGATGAAACTGACGAGAGAACTGTTTGTCGGTTGGCTGCACAGGCTGCCGCAGAACACGCGGTCGCTGGTGCTGACGTGCGTCTACGGGTTGGCGGGCGGTTTGATTGCAGTGGCTTTCCAGTCGGGGATCAATTTCGTTTACCAACACGGCATCGTGGCTCTGTCGGGCTGCTCGGCAGTGGTGTTCCTGAGCGGCACGCTTGCGGCGATCCTCGCAACCTCGCTCGTGGCGGGCTGGCTATTGAACTCGTTCTGTCCGCAAGCGGCCGGCAGCGGCATTCCACAGGTGAAGCTGGCGTTCTGGAAGGATTTCGGTGTCATTCCGTTGCGGGTGCTGTGGGTGAAATACATCGCGGGCGTCCTGCAAATCGGCGGCGGTTCCAGTCTGGGGCGCGAAGGGCCAACGGTGCATCTGGCCGCCGCGCTGACATCGAATCTCTCCGGCCCGCTCGGAGTGCCGAAACAGAGTCGGCGGTTGCCTGCCGCAGCGGGTTCGGCGGCGGGACTGGCGGCGGCCTTCAACGCCCCGCTGGCTTCGATCACGTTCGTGTTGGAGGAAATCATCGAAGACCTCAACAGCCGCATCCTCGGCAGCGTGATTCTGGCCTCGGTGCTGGGAGCGTTTGTTGTCTATGCGCTGATCGGCAAACACCCGGCGTTCGAAATGGGGCAGGTGGAATCGCCGGCGTGGCAGGTTTACCTGTGCGTGCCGGTGGTGGCGGCTTTCGCCGCGCTGGCGGGCGTGATCTTCCAGCGCGCAACACTGGTGATTCGCGAGAAGGCGAAGCGTCTGGCGGCAATCCCGCGATGGGCGCAGCCGATGTTGGGTGGGCTGATTACATGGCTCCTGGGTGCCGGGGTGTTTTTGTGGACGGGCCATCTCGGTGTGTTCAGCCTTGGCTACGAGGATTTGTCGGCGGCGCTGAACGACCAAATGGCGTGGAAGGTGGCGGGTGTGCTGCTCGTGGCGAAGTTGGCGGCCACGTGCGCCAGCTACGGCTGGGGCGGTTGCGGCGGCATTTTTGCTCCGAGCCTGTTTCTGGGCGGCATGGCGGGCGCGTTGCTGGCCGGTGTGTTTAATTGCGTGTTGCCGCTGGGAAAGGACGACCGCGTGTTGCTGGCGGTGGTCGGGATGAGCGCCTGTCTGGGAGCGGTGGTGCGTGCTCCGATCACATCCATCCTGATTGTGTTTGAGATGACGCACCAGTTTGCGCTCGTGCCGGCGCTATTGTTGGGCTGTCTCGTGAGCCAGGCCGTGGCCCGGACTCTGTTGCAGCAAGACTTTTATGGAGCGATTCTCCAGCAAGACGGCCAGCCTATCCGACATGTGATGCCGCCCCGCGACCTGCGCGGATGGGAGACGTATCCGGTTTCCGCAATTGCCAATTTCCGGCCAATGGTGCTGACCGAACTCGACCCGGCCAGACTGCGAAGCGCTCTGGAACAGCACGGCTACGGGCGGTTCCCTGTCAGTGTTCCCGGCAAGCCGGTCGGCATCGTCACGCGGCAGAACGTACAAGGCGCTTTGGACAAGGGAATCGCGCCAGAGATCCACCCGGTGCCTTGCTGCCTGCGGGACCAAAGCATCGGCGAGGTCCAACGGTTTTTGATCGAAGCGGAGGATGGGATGGTCGCCGTGCTGGATCAGCCCGGAGGCGCAGTGATCGGCCTGCTGACCCTCCACGACCTGCTCCGCGGCCAGATCGCCCTCGCGAAGCAACTCGAAGAATAACCACGGCCCGGCTGTAGAAGGGAGGCTACGCTGTCTTGGCCAGTTCGCTGGAAAGCCACGAGCGCGCCTCGCCAATCTGGTTCTGGTCGAAGTATTGAATGGTGGCGGTTGTGAATGGCTTACAGAACGACGCCATGCCTTCCTGCCACTTGGTCTCGCCGACGAAGGCGATCCGCTCGATGTCTTTGAAGTGTTTCACATCGAACTTGAGGTCCTCCCACAGCCCACCGACAGTCCAGCCGTGGAAGCCGCGCATCTCCACCAGCATCCTGAGCTTGCCGCGCTGAGAAACCAGTTGTTCCACTATGGGCAGGAACTGCAGGTAATCCTCGCGCGTCAGTCTGCCGCTCAAGTCTACGTTGACAATCTTTCCGCCGTCTTCTGTCTTGATCTCGATGCTCATAATCACACCTCATTCGGTTATCTGCGTTTAGCGGGCGACTGACGGGCGCATCAACTGCGCTCGCTTCGGCACTCCATCAAATTAGACAGGAATCTTGCCCGTGCCGTTCACCCCGCGCACAAGAAACCTCATCTTGCGATGGGCATGATCCACACCAATCTAAAACCATACGACGGCGCGTTGAAACGACATCCTTGTTCTCGCCAGCAAGATACACACAGGCAGGCGCGGATTCAGTGCTCATCTTTTCTGCACGTCTCGGCGGGCATTCACCCGCCGCCGAGGCGCGGGGATTGCTCGTCGTCGTTTACGGGACCATGCTCAGGGCGATGTCGCTCCACTCGCCGATGTCGTTGACGCCCACGGCGCGGACGCGCCAGACCATGTCGGTGCCGGAGGTATTGCCGCCGATGGTGATCTTGGGGCCTTTACGGACGGTTCGTTCTGCCACACGCGCGGCGTCACGTCGGCGCTGCTCTGGATTTCACGGATCTGCACGTTCTTGCCCTGACTGTGCCACTTCAGGTCCGTCTCGCCCGTGTGGTCGCCCATCGCCGCGTACCACCTGCACCGTGTGGGAGGGCGCGGCAGTCTGGCGCAACTGATGGACCTTGGCGAGCTTGATCGGGTCTTGGGTCACGCCTCCCCCCCATTCGTCGATCGCGTTCATGTCGCCGCGCATCAAGCCGACGGTGCCCTGTATCTGTTGACGCTTCGAGTCCACCTGTCCTTCGACGCCTGCCAATTCGGCAAACTGGGTAACCATCTGGCCTTGATGCAACGTAAGGTCGGTCACCGACGGTGTGGGGAAGTTCGCCGCGTTGTCCGCGAGCTTGTCGAGGAGGTTGTCGCCCTCGATGCTCAGTTGGGCGGAGATCATGTTGGCTGCCGACGCAAGAAGGCGGACAGCGTTTCATGCGCGTAACTCGTAACACGTAAAACGAATTACGCGCCTCGAATCACGAATCACGGACGCCCAACCACGTTTCAGGCCTTCGGCGCTGCCGATCCGTTGATCTCGGACTTCGCATCCTTG
>JBAZIR010000101.1:0-15973 GCA_041651735.1 Verrucomicrobiia bacterium
AATCCACCTCGTGCCAGATGATGCCGGCGAGGTTGTGAAACTTGCCGTAGTTGCGAGCGACCTCCTCGATCTCGTCCGTGTAGATCTTGAGCAGGGCCGGATTATTCAGCCCCTCGATTTCGGTCTTTGGATACTTCCCGCCCGGCGGTGTCCACGCCAGCCAGACCTTGATATTGTGTCTGGCCGTCTCCTCCAACAACTCGCGCAAGTAGTCCCACCCTTTCATGTATGGAGAGGTGACGGTGTGTTCGACTGATGTCGGATGCAGGAACGTTCCGCCGCGCCCTTCCTGCTCGAAGAACAGAATCTCTGTCACTCCGACATACGCAAGGTCTTCGACGATCTTCTTTACGGGAAACGGATCGCCGAGCGTCTTCTCCCAAATTCCCCGCGGCCCGCCCGGTGACATCCAGACGGTGACATCCGCCCCCATGACTGGCAACGCGAGAAGGCACGCACCCATGAAGATACCAGCCATCGTCTGGCGGAAGTTGGAGGCGCGTTGCCTTGCTCGGGTGAGAGAGTTCCACAAAACGTGCCGTGATTGCTCTGCGACGACTGCCTTCGTGTTCATCGGCGGGCTCCTTTGTTGTCAGCATTGTAAACATCAGCAACCGGCGCACAAGGTCAAAGCCTTGACCGAACGATCAGCCACAACACACATCCCATATGGCTTGTCTTTTGTCTGCCCCGGAGTAGAAAGGTCGTTGTTGCTGGAGACCGACGATGAAACAAACGACCAGAATTTCCCGAAGACATTTTCTCCAAGGCGCTGGCGCAGCACTGGCGGGGGCAACAGTCGCCTTGCCCAACGTGTTCGCCGCGGACAAGAAAGACTGGCTCCTGAAACCCTTGGAAACGGACCCGGAAAGCGGGGCCGAGCTTTACCAGTTCACGGACGACGATCGGCCCACCGACGACATCTACGGCGAACAGCCCTATGCATCACGCGAGGGCAACCGGATTGCAGTGGAGCATGCTTCGTCGGACAAGCTAAGCGGCGGAATATCCATCCTGGATTTGACAGACGGCTCGATCTTTCCAGTCGTCACAAACAAGCCACGCTTCCCGGCATTTCATGCATGGGGCGAATATCTTTACTACCAGGAAATCGTTGACGACAAACTGATGCTGAAGCGTTGCCACTACGCGAGACTTGTGAAGGAAGACGTCGTCGAACTTCCAACAACCGAGGGCAGGCTTAGTTACGGCACGGTGTCACCCGATCATCGCTACTATGCCGTCAGCGCCCACCCTGAGAGCGGGGGCAGCAAGGTGATCGTCCTTGATCTCAAAACAGGCGAGCGCCGCACGCTTGTCCAAAAGCCGGAATACTATTTCAAGCACGAGCAGTTCTCCATGGATGGCAGGAACCGCGTGCTCATCCAAGCCAACAAGATGCCGGATGTGAAACAGGTGCACCTTGGCGCGCTGGAGGTGGACCACGAGGGCATCCAATGGTTTCCCGCCGACCGGCCCCATACACCGCGCCCCACCGGCCACGAATCCTGGGTTGGTTCGACGGACAGGATTTTGTTTTCCACGGCAAGCGACAAGGACGGTCGAGGCAACGTCTGGATGGCCGGCCTGAAGGATTCGTCGCCGACCTTGGTCAGCCAGACGCCCGTCCGTTTCAACCACGTCAGCGTCTCCCGTTGCGGCCGGTTTTGGCTTGGCGACGCCGCTTCGGCGGGCGACGTGCCCATCCACATCGGCTTGCTGAAAAGCGGAAAACATCGCCGGCTGGTATTCAGCCGCACCAAGCATGACCGCAAACAGTCGTCGCACACGCATCCCTACCTGACTGCCAACAATCGCTGGTTGATTTTCAACTCGACGCGGTCGGGCCGGGCGCAGGTTTACGGCGTGCGCATCAAGGAGGGTTTCCTCGACAGTCTGTGATCGGTCATCTCGCACCCATCCCCTGCCCTGTTCACTCAAGGGTCAGCGTCGAATCTCGATGGTGAGCCGGTTGTGACTGTCGCGCCGTTCGTAGCGTATCTGTTCGACAAACCGCCGGACCAGATGGATGCCAAGGCCGCCAATCTCGCGCTCTTCGAGAGGCAGATCGATATTGGGTTCACTTGCCTTGAGAGGGTCGAATTCGTGCCCGTCATCCTCAAGAAGCAGAACAAGATGGCCGGGCAGAATCTCCGCGCGCAGGAGGATCTCGTGGACGGCGGCATCATCGTAACCGTACTTGATGATGTTGGTGCTCATCTCTTCAATGGCGAGGTTGGCAGCGTACGTTGCTTCGCCACCCACCCCATTTTCTTGAAAGAACTGACCTGCTCGCTCCATTGCGCCGATGAGTTCGGGCAGACGGTTCTGGAAGCGCGTCTCGAATATCCTGGCCGGTTCCGTGTTCATCAAAGTGAGGACATGTCTTCAGCAGTCCACCCACCAAGTGTAAACGGGCGGCTTGCGCCAGGCAAATCACACTTGCGACCCGTCCACCGGGCAGTCAGTATATGACTCAACTGGCGCGACGACTGTATGGAACCACGGATGAGACGACAATCGAAAAAAGCCCATGTGCGTTTGTTGGCCTGCGTGCTTGTCGCCATCGTTCTGATGGGAACGCGGTCTTTGCAGGCTCAGGAACCAGCCCCCCTGACAAAAGTCACGCTCCTGCCGCAATGGCTTCCCCAAGCCCAGTTCGCCGGCTACTACATGGCGGTCGAGAAAGGGTTCTACAAGCAGCACGGTTTGGATGTGACCGTCCTTGACGGAGGACCGCGCAAATCGGTTGCCCCGGCGCTCAGGTCCGGCGAGGCCACTTTTGCCACACAATTCCTTTCCACGGCGCTGGCCATGCGTGACGAAGGGTTGCCGCTGGTTCACCTGGCACAGGTCACACAACGTTCCGCGCTCATGCTCGTGGCCCACAAATCGCATGGCATCCATTCAGTGAAGGACCTCGACGGCAAAAAGGTCGGCCTTTGGAAGGATTTTTCCGCGCAGCCCATGGCGCTCTTCCGCAAATGCAACCTGCGTGTCAGGACCATCGCCCAAGGGCCGATGATCAACCTCTTCATGCGTGGCGGCGTGGATGCTGCTTCGGCCATGTGGTACAACGAATACCATCTGTTCCTGAACTCTGGCCTCAACGAGGATGAGGTCACGCTGATTTTCTACGACCAGCACGATCTAAACTTCCCTGAGGACAGCATTCTTTGCCTTGATGAAACATGGCGCACGCGGCCCGAGGTATGCCACCAGTTTGTCCGCGCCTCGCTGAAAGGCTGGCAGTATGTCATTGAACATCAGGAAGAATCGTTGCGCGTTGTGATGCAACGCACCGGGCAGGCGCGCACAGGCACCAATCGCGCACACCAGCGATGGATGCTGCAATGCATGTGCGACCTCATCAAACCGGTCAAACCTGCCACCCGGATGGGTGAATTGACCCAGGAAGCTTACGAACGCGTCGTCTGCGAGTTGAAGAATAACGATCAAATCAGGTTGGCGCCCGCGTTTGAGGAATTTCATGTTCCGATTCATCCGTGATCATTTGCGCCTGACGCTGGCGTTCAAGCTGGGCTTCCTGGTGCTGGCCAGCACAGGGGCGGTGTTTCTGCTCGCATTCACCTACAGCAACTACATCGCGCGCGGCCTGATGCTCGAAGCCGTCGAGGAAAACACCCGCAACCTCGCTCGAAGCACAGTGAACCGAATCGAAGCCCTGCTGCGCGAGGTTCAACCCCTGCCGCAGTCGATTGCGCACCACATCGCCAGCGAACCCCACACCGAGCAGGAAATCACCCGGATGATCCAGCACGTGTTGCGCGCCAGCCCGCACATCTACGGTAGCGCAGTGGCGTACGCGCCGGACGAGTTCACCAAGGGTGTGAGGTCGTTTGCGCCCTACGTGTACCGCAAGAATGGCGGTTTCTCCTTCAAGAACCTCGGCAACGCCAACTACGATTACGGCGCCGAGGACTGGTATCTCATTCCCCGCGAGCTCGGCAAGGCGATCTGGACCGACCCGTACTACGACGAAGGCGGCGGTGAGGCGATGATGTGCACGTATTCCGTGCCACTCTTCCGTGAGTCGAACGGCCAGCGCGTGTTCGTCGGCGTCGTGACCGCTGACGTGCAATTGGAACACTTGGTGGAGATTGTTTCCTCGATCAAACTCTACAAGACGGGTTACGCGTTTTTGCTGTCCCAAAATGGCCAGTTCATCTGCCATCCCAATCAGAACTACGTTTTCAAGGAAAGCATCTTCAGCTTGGCGGATGATCTGGGTGAGAAACAATGGCGCCAGATTGGCATCAAGATGTTGCGTGGTGGCGAGGGCCTGGCGCGCAGCCACATGCCAAACTCCAAATCCATGTCATGGCTCTACTACGCGCCTGTCTCAAGCGGCTGGTCCGTGGGCATCCTCTTTCCTGAAGACGAGATTCTCGCCAACCTGCAAGCCATGAACCGCGTCGTCTTCTGGATTGGCGCCATCGGTTTCGGGTTGCTGCTGGCGGTCGTATTCGTTCTGTCCAGGGGTGTCACGCGCCCCATCCGGACGCTGGCGCTCCAGACGCATGAGATCGCGCGCGGCAATCTCGATCTGATGGTGCCGCCCCTGAGATCCCGCGACGAAGTTGGCGACCTTTCACAGTCGTTCGAGAACATGCGGCTGGCCTTGAAGGAATACGTCGCCAACCTCGCTTCCACCAGCGCCGCCAAGGAGCGCATTGAGAGCGAACTCAAGATTGCCCGGACCATCCAGCGTAGTTTCCTGCCGAAGCGGTTTCCGCCGTTTCCGGACCGGACCGAGTTCGACATCTACGCCACCCTGCAAGCCGCCAAGGAAGTCGGCGGCGATCTTTATGACTTCTTTCTGCTGGACGAGAACCGGCTGTTCTTCTCGATCGGCGACGTGTCCGGCAAGGGAGTGCCGGCGGCACTATTCATGGCGGTGGCCAAAACATTGATGAAAGGCGTCGCGGAACAAAAACTGACCCCTTCCCAAGTCCTGACCAAGGTCAACCACGAGCTTTATGTGGACAACGAGCAAATGCTGTTCGTCACGGTCTTTTGCGGCATCCTCGACCTGAGAACTGGCGAGCTTCAATTCACCAACGCCGGCCATCCGCCGCCGCTGCTCGTGCGCCAGTCCAGCGGCGTATCCTGGCTGGAACTGCCCAAAGGCGTTTTGCTCGGGGTTACGGAAAAACCGGAATACGAAACGTGGTCGATTACGCTCGGTCCGCAAGACAAGTTGTTCATCTACACGGACGGAGTGACAGAGGCGAGAAGTGCGACGGGAGAGTTTTTTACCGACGACCGATTGCGTGTCCTGGTTGAAAATCTGGCCGGATTGTCACCCAAAGCACTGGTCGAAGGCGTGGTGGCGGAGGCCCAAAATCATACGGGGAAGGCGCCGCAGTGGGACGACATCACGGCACTTTGCATCCAATACCATGGTCACGCCTGAGCGGGCGCCCCTCGGGCCATCGCCTCAGCCGAATCCAAGCCACTGCCGTCAGAAACCATTTTTTTCTATTCAAGGTTTTGCGCGCTGTCTATAGTGCCGCCCTCTTGCCTGCCACGGGCGCAGGCTGGATGGAGCGCCAAACCCAAACAAAGCGGGAACCAGATTGATGAGAACAAGCGCTGCGAAAGTGATTGCCAAGGAAATCGAGGAATGGTTGCGACAATTCGCGAAGGCTTACTCGCGCAAAGACCTCGACGCCGTCATGGATATGCTGGATTCCGACAGGCCATTGTTGGTGTTGGGATCCGGCCCGGATGAGAAACGTTTCACGGCCAGCCAACTCAAGAAAGGCTTTCAGCGGGATTTCTCGCAAGCAGACGAGATCGCGATGGGTTTCAAGTGGATCAAGATTGATACGCAGGGCGACGTGGCATGGTTTGCGTCCGAACTCAAGGTTGCAGTGACCGTCTGCAGGCAGAAGACAGTTTATCCATATCGCTTTACGGGTGTATTGGTGAAGGGAAAGCGCGCATGGCGTCTTTGCATGGGCCAGATGGGCCTGGTTGCTGCGGACCAATCCGCCGGCAAATCATGGCCTTCAGCAAAATGATTCAACACCCAGAGAACCACGCCGGTTGGGCGGTGCACAGAACAAACGTAGCTTGGACCTGAACCTGTCATGTGGAAAATCTTCAAACCTGTGTTGTTGTCTCTGGGGCTGCTCGGCGCGGCGGCTTTAACCCTGTTGTTGTCGGATCTTCATTCCCGTGTAGGCCAACAAGCCCAGGACTCAGCGGCGACTCAAATCCCCATTGTCCTGCTCAAACACGTGTCCAATCTAGCGTTGGACGACGTTGAGCAAGGCTGTATCGCCGGCCTCGCCGCGGGAGGATTCAAAGACGGCGAACGAATCACGCTGACGCGATACACTGCCGAGGGCGACCTGCCCACTGCCAATGCCATCGCCAAACGCATGACGGACGGCAGTTTCAAAATGGCGATCAGCATCAGCACGATGGCGCTCCAGTGCGTGGCCAACGCCAACAGGGATGGCCGCGCGGTTCACGTTTTCGGCGCGGTGACCGACCCGGCGGGCGCGGGCGTAGGCATCCAGCAGATGGGCTCCACCAACAAGCCGCCCTGGCTGACGGGTATCGGCACTTTCCAGCCCGTGGCCGAGATTCTCCGTGACGCCAAGCGGCTTTGGCCGGGCTTGAAGGTTGTTGGCGTGGTGTGGAATCCCTCGGAACGCAATTCCGAGGCATGTACGATCAAGGCGCGCGAGGTCTGCCGCGAATTGGGCATGCAGCTGCTCGAAGCCAACGCTGAGCAAAGCAAGGATGTGCGTGAGGCTGCCGATTCACTCGTCTCCCGCGGTGTGCAGGCGTTCTGGACTGGCGCGGATGTCACCGTCATGAGCGCGCCTTCCTCACTGGTGGACGCGGCCGCCAAGGGGAAGATTCCCATCCTGTCCAACGTAAGTGGCATGGTGCACGATGGATCGCTCTTCGATCTCGGCGCGAATTACTTCGAGGTGGGGCAGCGCGTGGCTGAAATCGCCTGTTCCATTCTCAACGGCCAGAACCCCGCAACCATTACGGTCACCAACTTCATGCCAGAGCGCGTGATGTTGAATAAGCAGGTTCTGAAGAAGATGCGTGATCCGTGGCGTTTCACCGACGACGTCATTGCCCGCGCCTCATTGATCATCGGCGAGGATGGCAAAGTGGAAAAGGACATCACCAAGCCCGCGACTGCCGCAGCCCCCACGCCGGCCGCAGCCGTGCTGGCGTCAGGCCGCACACACAAGATTGGCCTTGCTTACTTTGGCCCCGACGAAGGCACCGACAGCACCATCGCCGGACTGATGGAAGGCTTGAGCAAACTCGGCCTTGTCGAAGGCCGCAACCTCATGGTCAAGAAGGTCCACGCCAACGGTGAGATCAGCGGCATCCCAGCCATGCTCCAGTCGCTCGACTCGAGCGACGTGGACGTGATCGTGCCCTTCTCCACGCCGGTGCTCACCGCCGCCTGCTCCACGGTGCGGCGCAAGCCGGTTGTGTTCACCTATTGTTCGGACCCGGTTGCCGCCGGCGCGGGCAAGAGCTTTGAGAATCATCTGGCGTTCGTCACCGGCATTGGGTCGTTCCCTCCGGTTGAGGAAGCGATCACGATACTGAAGCAGACCTTCCCGAATCTCAAACGGCTTGGCACGCTCTATAATAATGCCGAGGCCAATTCGGCGAAGATCGTCTCCGTGCTGCGCGAATTGTGCCGGAAGAACGGCATCGAACTGGTCGAAGCGATTGCCAACAATACCGGCGAAGTCGTGCAGGCCGCGCAATCGCTCGGCGCACGCCGTGTGCAGGCAGTCTATTTGCCCGGCGACAACACAGCCTATCAGGCGTTCGACGGCCTGTCGGCGCGATTTGCGGCCGCTCGAATTCCGATGGTGATTGATGCGCCGGAATTCATGGATCGTGGCGCCCTGGCGGTGGTGGGCGTCGGCTATCGCCAAAGCGGTTTTGCCGCAGCCGAACCGCTGGTGCGCGTGCTGAGAGGCGAGAAGCCCGCGAAAATCCCGATTCGAAATGTCACTGACATGCAGGTCTTCTTCAACATGGACGTCGCACGCAAGTTGGGTGTCACGTTCCCGCCCGCCGTGCTGGCCATGCAGACCGTCCGGACACCTTCCAAGCCAGCGGCCGCAAAGCCACTGTCAAAGCGGTGGCGGATTCAGCAGGTGTCCTACATCGAATCGGTCATGGTGGAAGACGCCATGCATGGATTCACAGACGGCATGAAGGAAGCGGGTCTGAAGGGTGGAACAGACTTCACGCTGAAGACGCTCAGCGCGCAAGGCGACATGGCTGCGCTGGGCTCGCTGTACGATTCCGCCAGCACCATCGGCGTTGATCTCTATGTGGTCTATGGCACGCCGACGCTCCAGACCGCGATGCAGAAGGTCCGGCACACCCCCATCGTCTTCACGGTGGTGGCGGATCCATTTCTAGCGGGCGCGGGCAAGTCCGATCAAGACCATCTGCCGAACATCACCGGCGTCTATACGCAGGGCCCTTATCGAGAGATGGCGGAATTGCTGCGGACACACTTCCCCCATATCAAGCGGGTCGGCACGTTGTTCTGTCCCGCGGAGGTCAACTCGGTGGCGAACAAGGATGTGTTCGTCCGCGAAGCCACACGCTGTGGGTTGACGGTGGAGGCTGTTGCGGCCAACAGCGCGGGCGAGTTGTCCGACGCCGCGCTGTCCCTGTGCAGCCGCCGGCTTGATGTCGTCGTTCAGGTCATAGACAACCTGTCCGTCGCTGGTTTTCCCACCATCGCGCGCGCGGCGTCGCAAGCACGGCTGCCGGTGTTCACCTGCCAAGGCGGCTCCGTCAAACAAGGCGCGGTATTTGCCCTGGCGCGCGACTACTACGACGCCGGGCGGGAAGCCGCGCTCAAGGTTGCGCGAGTAATGCGCGGCGAGGGCCCGGCACAGATTCCGTTTTCACCACCAAGCAAGGTGCAAAAACTGGTGAACCTGAAGAATGCCCAGAACATCCACTTTGTCATTCCCGACGCGCTTCTTAAGGAGGCAACTCAGGTGACCGACGCGCCCCACCCCTGAACCGCATCACCTATGGAAATCACTCACTCAGCTACCGCTGAATCGACTGAGATAAGGCTGAAAGGCCGAATGGACGCGGTGTGGAGCGATCATGTCGCCCGCGCCCTGGCCGACTGCGTGCGCAGCGGCCAACACTCCATCGCGTTGAACATGGCCGAGGTGGATTACATCAGTTCCGCAGGCATCCGCATCCTCGTGCTCTACTCACGTCAGATCAAAACCATCCAGGGAAGATTCACGGTCATCAACGCGTCCGTTAATGTCAAAAAGGTCCTGGAGATGGCCGGGCTCCAAGCGCTGCTTCACGCCGAAAACGCACGCGCGGCAGCAGCGGCAAAGGCCGCCGAGGCCCCCGCTCGAAAGGTTTCAGTCGAGCAGGCCGGCGCGACGGTGGACGTTTTCGACCTGCAGGCTGACGGGACACTGCGCGTTTCATGGCCGGGCAGTCCCAAGGCGTGGCTCGAAGGCAGGACCGATCCGGCCACTTGTTCCCTGGTCGAGTTCCCGGTTAACGTCATGGGCCTTGGCTTGGGCGCGTTCAGCTCTGGCGACACGTCGGATGCCGAGCGATTTGGCGAGTTTCTTGCCGCCGCTGGAACGGCCGTGTGCCAGCCCGCCGATGGCTCAAACAAACCGGACTACATGCTCCTCCAAGGTGCGCTGACGCCGACGATCAAAGTCGCCTACGGGATGCTGGGACGCGGCAGCTTCGCGCGCCTGTTGCGGTTCGATAAAGGCCCGCAGCAACCGAGCCTGCCACTCAGCGCCATTGCGAAAGCGTGCCTCGATGCCGTACAGAGCGACGCGGCCGGCGTCGTCATGGTGGCAGAGACCGCCGCACTGGTGGGCGCGTCGTTGCAGAAAACACCTTCGGACGCTGCGACCGCGTCCCAACCCGCCAACATCTTTGCCTTTCCTGAAATCCGGGAATGGCTGAGTTTTACGGCCGAAACGGCGTTTGCCAACTCCATCTGTCTCATCTCCGGCTTTGTGGCCAGCAAGGCGCGCGGAGCCCAACTGAGCCGGCTCAAGCCGCTGGTCGCGTCAGGAGAGCTTTGTGGTCACTTCCACGCGGCGGCATTTCCCTATCGGCCCCTGCGCAAAGGCAGGGTTGAAATGAACGAGACTGTCCAGCCGCTGTTTGAGAACGAACACGTGCTCGGCATGCTTCACTTGTTGAACGACTGGCGCGAGGCCAGCGGCGCGGGTGAAAGCCGTCTCCTGCGCGGCGCCTGCTGGTGTGCGCCGTTGGTGATTTGAACTTCATGCTGCCATGACTCTTTTTCTCGGAGCACTAACCATCGGATTGATCCTGTCGCTGCTGGCGCTGGGCATCTACATCAGCTACCGCGTGTTCGACATAGCCGACATCACGGTGGACGGTTCAATCACACTGGGCGCGGCCATCTGCGCCGTGCTGATCATCAATCACGTCAACCCGCTGTTGGCCACGCTGGCTGGATTCGCCGGCGGCATGGTGGCGGGCACTATCACAGGAATCCTACAGGCGAAATTCAAGATCAACCCGCTCTTGTCAGGCATTCTGGTAATGACCGGCCTCTATTCGGTCAACCTGCACGTCATGGGCAAGAGCAATATTCCGCTTCTGTCGGCAGACAACTTCACCACTTGGGCCGAACGCATGGGGCTGTCGTGGTTCGGCGGTCCCGAGGTCAATCTTGGCGGTTGGATGGTCAGCACACGTGATGTGGTAACGCTACTGACGGTGTTCGCCATGATCGTGACTGCCTGTATGGGGGTCTATTGGTTCTTCCGCACTGAAATGGGCACAGCCATGCGCGCTTCCGGCGATAACGCGCAGATGATCCGCGCGCTGGGTGTCAACGTGGAACTCTATCGCATCATGGGGCTGGCTCTCTCCAACGGTTTGGTCGCGCTTTCCGGCGCCTTGCTGGCGCAGTACCAGGGGTTCGCCGACGCACAGATGGGCATCGGCATGGTCGTGTGGGGGCTGGCCAGTGTCATCATTGGCGAATCCCTCACCGGCTCGCGCAGCCTCGGTCTGGCCATTTACGGGGCCGTGGCGGGTTCCGTCCTCTTCCGATTGCTCGTGGCCATCGCCTTGCGATGGGGGTTGAACCCGAACGATCTCAAACTGGTCACGGCACTGTTCGTCTTCGCCGCGCTGGTGTTGCCGCGGCTGCTGCAACAACGAAAACGTCCCGTCGCCGCGCCAAAAGCCACGCCGTAAAGGAATGCACATGCTCACCGTCCGGAACATCTACAAGACTTTCAACCCCGGCACTGCCAACGAGGTACGCGCACTGCGTGGCGTCAGCCTCGATATTCCCGAAGGAGCGTTTCTGGTCATTCTGGGAGGCAACGGCTCCGGCAAATCCACCCTTCTGAATGCCGTCGCGGGCACCTTCCAACTGGACGCTGGCGAAATCCATCTCGCCGGTCAGAATGTCACCCGGTGGCAGGAGCATCAACGCGCGCGTCTGGTTGGCCGTGTTTTCCAGAACCCCTTCACAGGCACCGCCCCCAACATGTCCATCGCTGAGAATTTTGCCCTCGCCACCCGCCGCGGCAAACCACGCGGCCTGGGTTGGGCCCTCAACAAGAAACTCGTGGGTGAGCTGCGCGACCGGGTGAGCGAATTGAGAATGGGCTTGGAAGACCGGCTCGGCAATGCCATCGGCAGCCTCTCCGGCGGCCAACGCCAGGCGCTCACGCTTCTGATGGCCACCTATCTCAAACCGGCGTTGCTGCTATTGGATGAACATACCGCCGCGCTCGACCCCAAGAGTGCCGACCAGGTCATCCGCGTCACCGAAGAGGTCGTCAAGCGCCACAAGCTGACCACGCTGATGGTCACGCATTCCATGCAACAAGCCGTCAATCTCGGCGACCGCATCGTCATGATGCACCGGGGCTCCGTCGCCTACCGTTTCGAGGGCGCCAACAAACAACGCATGCGCGTCGAAGACTTGCTGGCACGTTTCGAGGAACTTCGACGAAGAGAAATGCTGGACGATAGCGTCGCAAGTTTGCTACAGGAGACTTACATATAGGCGGAACTGCGGCACAGCCTGCCCGCATCCCGATGAATCGAACGCAGCGAAAGGACAAACCATGCTGGAGATCATAGTCGAGAACCAACCGGAAGGCCGTGTCCGGGTTGCTCTGAACGGCCGTCTGGATACTCAAACCTACGCTCAGTGCGAGGAACGCATCCGCCCACTACTCACGGCCAGCACCCGCGTGTTGATGTTTGACATGGCCAACCTGAATTACTTGAGCAGCATGGGATTGCGCGTGCTGATGAAAACTGCCACGGCCCTCGGAGCGCACGGCGGCCGATGCGTTCTCGCGCACTTGCAGCCGCCGATCCGCAAGGTCATCGAGATCGCCAACGCGCTGCCCAAAGAAACTGTTTTCGCCAGCGTCGAGGAAGCCGACCGCTATCTGGATCTCATGCAGCGCCGGGTGAGGGAAGAAACACAGAATCCCACAAAGCCCACGCTGTAAAAGAATTCGGCCGGGTAAGTTCTTGCCACCGAGCCGCCGCAAATCCTACGGCGTCGTCCGTCACGCCTGTAGTACTCAGTGAGGCACAGATTTCTGTTTCGCGCCGAAGTGCTGTAACGCCGTCACGACCGCCAACACGCCCAGTGTTTGGACTACCACCAGCGCTGCAACCCACGGCGGCGCCCACAACAGCACCAGCGCGCCCACGCCCAATACCGACGTCAGCACGTAAAGCACCCACACCGCCGCCACGCGCGATAGCCCAAGCCGCACGAACCGGTGCGAGATGTGGTTTGTGTCGCCGATATAAACCGGCGCGCCGCGCCGCCATCGTTGCCACATGACCGCCACCAGATCAAACAACGGCAACGACAGGACGATCAACGGAATCAACACCGGCAACACCGTCGGGCTGGGGTCGCAAATCAAGTAGTAATGCGGCAGCAACGCCAACGCGCCGAGCAGGAAGCCCACAAGATGACTGCCGCCGTCGCCGAGGAAAATCCTCGCGCGAGGAAAATTCCACGGCAGGAAACCCAGCAATGCGCCTGCCGTGGCTGCCGCGATGGCGGCCGGGAGTGTCTGTCCGTGCGCCACTGCGATGCCGCCGAAGATCAGCGCGCAGATCGCGCCGACGCCGGGGCAAAGGCCATTCATGTTATCCATGAAGTTCAGCGCATTCATGACCGTCACCAGCCAGAGCACGGTCACCACGCACTGCGCCGCCGGCAGAGGGATGAAGAGCGTCACACGCAAACCGAAGGCCACCGCCACCAGCGCGATGGCTATCTGGCCTGCGAGTTTCGGCGCGGCCTTCAGATCAAACCAGTCATCCACCAGACCGAGCACCAACGCCATCGTGCCGCCAGCCAGAACACCCGTCAGATGCCGGGCATCCCGCTCCAGTCCTGGCGCGCCAGCGACCCACAATCCAGTCAAGACGGCGACAAACACTGCCACGCCACCGAGTAACGCCACGGGTTCGGCCTGAGTCTTGCGGCCTCCTGGGGCATCCAAAAAACCCAACCTACGCGATGCCAGCCGCGCCACCGGCGTCAGCGCGAGCGCAACGACGGCCGCAATCAAAAAGCTGAGAACGGGAATCGAGTTGCTCATGAGCCAGCAGTTCCAAGAGAGCGATACAACTCATCGAGTCGGTTGACCATTGTTTCTATTGTGAATTCCTGCAACACGCGCGCCTGTCCATGTCGGCCCATGCTAGAGGCCAGCGCCGGGTCGCGCAACAGCCGTCGCACCCGATCCACCAGCGATGTGCAGTCGCCCGGTGGAACCAGGAAGCCGCTCTGGCCGTCGGTAATAACCTCCGGCGTGCCATCCAGCGCGTGAGCCACCACCGGTTTGGCGGCAGCAAGCGCCTGTACCACAGCTCGCGGCAGACCTTCGCGCAACGAGAGATGAACAAACACGTCTGCGCAGGCGACGCATCCGGGCACGTTGTCTGGCGGCACCAGTCCCGTAAAGTGAACGCGTCCGTTCAGTTGGGGTTCCATGGCCCATGTTTCCAGCTTCGCCCGCCACGGACCGTCGCCAATCACCAGAAACCTCGCCTCCGGCAAAGCGCGCGCCATGTTAAAAAACATCTCCCATCCCTTCAACTCAAATAGCCGTGCCATCTGCGCCACAATCGGCCCTCCTGCCAGCTTCGCGCGAAGCACTGTGTCCGGCTGTGCGTTTGCAAAGCATGCCACGTCGAATCCGCTGCGTATCGTGACATAGTCCTGTGCGCGCCCGATGTCAGCATCGAGGTATTGACGGCTCATCGCGTCGGCGACAGACACGAATCGCGTCGTAACGCAGCCAGCCAGCCGCTCGGCGAGCGTGAGCGCCGTGTTGGCCACCGCACCCTGAAATGCTCCAAAAGACGGCCCGTGGATGGTATGGACGATGAACGGCACGCCTGCGGCACGCGCTGCAAGTCTGCCAAGAAAACCCGCCTTGCCGCTGTGAGTGTGAACGATGTCGTAACGACCTCGCCGAAATTGCCGGACCAGTTCAAGAAACGCTTGCGCGTCATAGAACGGGTTGATGGAACGGCGTAGCGATTTCAACCAGATCGGCTCAACGCTCGCGCGCCGCGCCTGTTCGAGCAACGAACCTTCTGCGCCCGTTTCGATGCCACTGATGAGGTCAACACATTCGTAGCCCGGCAGCCGTCGCAAGCCAACCACGCTGGCCAGGGTGTTTTCTTGCGCCCCGCCAACGATGAGTCGTGTGATGACATGACAAATGCGCACGAATGATCTCCAGTTTGCACAGCGACACTAACCCGGCCCTTGCGCAAAAGTCGAGGGATGAACCTCGACTCGTAAACCCAGCGGTTTCGCACGTCGCACAAACGCCACGCCCGGCCTTATTGCAGTTCCTTCACCTCAATCTCCTTGAACCGAATGCGCAACTCGTCGCCGTTATGGAGTTGCAGCGCAAAGTGGCCCTTGAGGCCGACGCGGTGGGCAGCGTGCGCGGCGTTATCCAGTACTCCCCTGCCCTCCCAGTCGGTGACGGTAACGCCGTTCAGGATCGTCGTGACGCGCGTGCCGTGGCAACGCAAGGTCAGCGTGTTCCAACCGTCGCCGTCAGTGGCATACTTGAAGATGTGCTGCGCTGGCTTGAACGCGGGATCCATCCGCGAGTTCTTCAGGCTTGGCGAAATCCAGCGCCGTTCCTCGCGCGTCTCGTCGTAGATAAGGCCCGTGCGCCACGACATTGCGGCGGGTGAATGAATGTCCACCTGTGGGCCGTCCAACCAACCACTTTTCCAGCCCTCGTCGTAACGGCTGCGGAATTGGAGGCCGCTGTTGCCGGGCGACTCGCGGAACACCTGGAACTTCAGCCGCAATTCAAAATCGCCAAACTCCTGCTTGCTGACGAGCCAGACGTAGTTGTGCTCCTTGCGGCCAATGGAGTCGCACTGGATCAGTCACGGTCCAGAACGTCTTCTCCTTATCGGCCGTCTGACACTTCACCATCCAACCGGAAAGATCCTTGCCGTTGAACAGCGAAGTCCATTGCCGCGTTGGCTCCGCGCCAACTGTTGCTGACAAAAGCACTTGAATCGACAACCAAGCTGCGAAACTTGCGCCCGTTTTCATGATGATATTCATGGCATCAAACCTCAGTTTTTGTTGCTTGCTAGAGCATAACGTGTACCGCTTGTTCTCTCCACACTTCTTCCCATCCGCGGTGGAGGCATCAACGAGCCCCTACCCCGGGGTCTTTAGTAATGATACTTTTGTCGCATCGGGTATGTCTTGCAAGAATACGGCGTCCTGCCGATACTTAACACAGTTACGGCAATTGGAATGAACACTTTGAACAATTTGACAGGACACCACACGCGCGGCACCCCCCCCCCCCCCTCCCCCCCCCGCCCCCCCCCCCCCGCCCGCCCGCCC